>CAMBEJ010000102.1 GCA_945865375.1 Akkermansia muciniphila
TCGCCGGATTCCTCGAAGAAGAGGCACGGAAACAGGGAACGACAGTGGAGGCGCTGAATCGCTTCCGAACACGCTAGGCACAGGGTTTGCGCAGCCGTTCCGGCGTGGGTGGCCTCCCGGGAGAAGGGACGCGGCCTTCAGTGAAGGCCGCCCACGGGACGGGAAGGCCGCCCATGGGACGGGAAGGCCGCCCACGGGACGGGCACCCGTTCCGTTTCTGTGGGCGGTCGTCACTGACGACCGCTCCTCGGTTTCCGCAGCCACCGACAACTGCTGAGTGCACGGACACCGGCCGACGGCGGGCGCTGAGCCAGTTCCGTTCGTGCGGCGCCAGAAAGATGACCTCAGGGTCCGCCCCCAAAATCCTGGCGCTGCGGCGGCATCTTGCAGACGCTCTTGTCGGCCTCAGATTTTACCAGGCCGTGCATTCACAAGTTCTCTTTGGAAAGAAACCAGGGGACAAAAACGGGTGAACGCGGTCGTCAGTGACGACCGCCCACACGACCGCCCACACGACCGCCCGCACGGCCGCCCGCACGGCCGCCCGCACGAAGGGGAGCGGTCGTCAGTGACGACCGCCCACATCAAGCATGAGCGGAACGGGCAGCCGACGTGTGGGCGGGCTTCACTGAAGCCCGCTTTTCGGTTTCCGTAGCCATCGACAACTTATGAAGGCATGGTTCGTGCCGCCGGGTGAAACTTCGTTCTTCACTTCATGGACGTTGGTGCTAGCGTTGATAGCACAACGGGAATAGACGAGATTTGGCACAACTCATTGTCAGACGAATCGAAGAAAAGGTCGTCAAGAAACTGAAGCAACAAGCGGGAGCGCGTGGGGTTTCGATGGAAGAGGAGCATCGGCGCATCCTGCGGGAGTAGTTGCTCGGAAAGGCGGGAAAGAGGCCGTCGTTCAAGGATTACTTGCTCGCGATGCCAAACGTGGGCGAGGACCGGGATTTCGAGCGCGAATCGCAGATCAACCGTCCCGTTGAGCTATGAGCGGCTTGCTGCTCGACACGAACGTCCTGAGCGAACTCCGCAAAAGGAACCGATGTGATCCCGGCGTCTGCGACTGGACCCACATCTCGACATTCGACAATTGACATGGAGACCAGATCAGGGAGATCGAGGTCGAACAAGAACGGTTAACAAGTCTGCCAATTGTCGAATGTGACCCCGTTTGGCATGCCGCTTAAAGGGCTTGGATTTTTGTTGGACGTTAACCCTGGGCGGCGTCGCGGACTCGCTTCGCTCTGGGCTATTATCTGCCGGGCCTACATCCCTTCCTGCTTCGGCCGCGACCCCGAGGAGGAGGAGTGTTGAAGGCAACTGCTCTGCAAAGTTCGGGCTGACAAGTACGTCAATTTGACTTAATGTTCGACCATGAGCAAAGTTGATATTTTGGCAGAGCTGCCCAAGCTGACACCGGCGGAACGTCAGGAAGTCCGATTGAAACTCGCCCGCCTCGACGGCGATGAATGGCTCGACGCGGAAAAGGCATTGCTCGACGCGCGGCTGGCGGCATACGAAAAAGACCCTGACGTCCGCAGTTCATGGGAGGAAGTGGAAGCCCGCATCCGCGCGCGGCTCAAAGCATGAGCCGCCGCCGCCTCATCGTCCGCGATGAAGCCGAGGAGGACATCACGAAGGCCGCCCTGTGGTATGACGAACGGGAGTCGGGATTGGGTTTGGAACTTACGCTCGAAGTCCGTGCGGCCATCCGGCGCGTAATCGAAAACCCACTGCATCACCCTTTGCTGCGTCACCGTCCTGAAGGCCACCGCGTTCTGGCCCGGCGTTTTCCTTATCGCATCTTCTTCATCGCATCTTCTTCATCGCGCGAGACGACACCATCGTTGTGTTTGCATCGTTGTGTTTGCCGTCCTCCATGCCGCCCGGCATGACCGTCACTGGCAACGCCGGGTATGAGTGGGCAGCGTGGGGTCGCATTTGAAGCTGAAAGGACCTTTTGTTCCGACTAGCCTGACACACAAGCAGCCTATGGGAAGGACCGCGACAGCTGCTTTTTCCAGGTCCACTCGGCCTGAGAGCTTTTGCAGGCTTTCTCGCCTATCTCCAAAGCTCTGTCGTAATTGTTATACACGAGCCGCATCAGTGAGATCAGGTGGTCCGGGTCAGGATCTCCCCACTGGCTTTTGATGTGAGGAAAACAATCTGGAGAGCTCTCCACCAAGTCATTATTGGCAATCAAGAAGGAGTTCTCTTCAGTGCAGAAGTCAAGGTGGCCGCTGTAGTTTGTGACAATGACAGGCAGCCCGGTGGCCATGGCTTCGAGGATGGGCATTCCAAAGCCCTCAGCCCTCGTTGGCAACACGAAGCAGTGGGCGCTTTTGTACAGTCCGGCCAGATTCGCTTCGCTGAGCGATCGTCCCCTATGCATCGAGACCTTGTTTGGCTGGGTGATATGACTGCGAATGTCGCCTTCTCCGTGGAGCCCCAATTTGAGAATCAACCGCACATCCTTGACGTTTTGAAAAGCTTGCTCGAAACAGTGGATCAGGACCGACAAGTTCTTGCGAGGCGTGTGCTCCGCCACACAAAGAAAAATAAACTTCTCCCCTCGTGAACGCTTCGTGGGGGTGTAAAAATTGGGATCGAACCCGTGCCCCAGCACCGTGATCGGCGCAGTCACTCCTTGCTCGGAAAATGTCCTGCCAACGAATGCGCTGCACACATAAACCTGATCGTTCGAATTGATATCCTCGACCAGTTTCTTTGGAAGCGAGTTCAGTTCGTAATAAAACCAAGTTGACATCAGACGCGCAGTTTTCGGTCGGCGGGCGTCCATTACAGAACAGAAGTCGATGCTCTGATCGATATCCATGGCTCCAGGATTCCGTACGATAATCTCCCTGATTTCCTTGCGCCACGGACCCGTCATGTAATCCGAAGCACATGGGGAAAAATGGACTTTGTAACGGCCGCTTGAAAGCAGATGGGAAACCAGGTAATTGCCAACCCTGCCCATGCTTCGCGGTCCACCGAGGAACCCCTCGTAGCAGATTGTTTTCAAAGTTTCCTCGCCAACGTTGAAAGGCAGATTGAGCGTTTTAGGGTCGTGCGCCGGCCCGAGCTCGCGCGATCGCGAAGTCCACCAGCTCCTGCGAATGAAAGAAGCCCTCGAAAAAGCTGTGGCCCTGGCCTTTCAGCACGATGAGTTTGACCAACGATTCGACACCCGCGTCCCGGTAAACGCGGATGAGCTCAGCAGAGTTCTCCTTCAAGGGCACCACATTGTCGATGTCACCGTGGATGAGAGCCGCGGGCACACGGGCCTGGGCCAGCACGCCAAGGCGTGCTACAGGGTTCAGCAGCGTGGCGCGCGATTCGAGTTCGGCAGGAGTCATTCCATAGGCGGCGGCGGCGTGGGTGATCCCCGGGTAGGTTCGGAAGTCGAAGACGGGGTAGATGCCGATGATGCCCGCAACCCGGCCCGGGTTGGCGATAGCCCAACTGCTCACCCACAATCCGCCACGGCTGCGTCCGAACAAGCACGGCTTCGCTGCGAACCCACGTCGATCGGTCAATTCGCGGTAAAGGGCGTCAAACAACAGGTGACTTTTTGGGCTCCCATAGGCCTCTCCCGCGTCCACCCCAGCGACGGCGATGCCGGCGGCGAGGAACTGTTCATGCATCCAGCGTTCGGCTCCGTCGGGATAGGCAGGTAGCGTGGGGGCGTAGAAAATCCAGGGCTGAGGTGTCGCCCGCTTTTCGGCCGGTGGAAGAAAGACAAACGCAGGGCGGCCTTCAACCACGAAATTCTCGCCGGGCAACGCCAGCCGTGGAGTCGGGCCAGGGCTTGGGGGCTTGGGCGGGGAGGGCGCTGGCGTGGCGGTTGAGCCGACGGACTCAGTCGCGACCAAATTGGGTAGCGGAGCCAGCAAAAGGAAAGCGAGGGTGGCGAAGCGTATCGAGCGCCGAGGCAGAGGTATCATGTCCGCAGTCTATTCTGTCTGCGAACAGGTTTCCATCATTTCCAAGCGTCGGCCATGAGCTGGGGCGCCTCTCACATTTTTCAAGATCCTCGCGTAATCATTTGAGAATACGAGTTTTGAAGCGCGATCACGAAAAATCTGAAATGTGCCCATGCGGTTCTGAACCCGCACAAAAGGCTGTCGCACAAAAGGCTCGCATTTCTCGCGAGGTCAATTAGGGATAGGACCTCTGTAGGGCCACGACCAGGGACTGGGGTGGATGCCGTTTTTCGCGAGAAAAGAACCAACTATGGCAGAAGGCAAAAAGCACGTTTACGACGAGAGCAAGATCAAAACACTGTCGTCGTTGGAGCACATCCGTCTCCGGACGGGGATGTATATAGGGCGGATCGGGGACGGTTCGCACTATGACGACGGGTGTTACGTTCTGCTCAAGGAGATCATCGATAACGCCATCGACGAATTTATAATGGGGCATGGTCGAGAGGTGCGGATCAAGTTTGAGGAGGGCTCGGTTTCCGTCCGCGATTTTGGCCGAGGCATTCCCCTTGGCAAGGTTGTCGAGTGCGTTTCTCAGATCAACACCGGGGCGAAATATAACGATGACGTTTTTCAGTTCAGCGTGGGTCTGAACGGGGTGGGAACCAAGGCTGTCAACGCGCTGTCGAAGGTATTTTACGTACGGAGTTTTCGAGGAGGTGAGTTTAAAGAGGCCAGTTTCAAGCAGGGCCGATTGACTGGCGAAAAGGCGGGCAAAATCTCCAACGAACCCGACGGGACGTTTGTCCGTTTTGAGCCGGACCCTGAGATCTTCAAGAAATATGAGTATCGGGAGGAGTTCGTTGAACGCAGACTGCGGCACTACAGTTATTTAAACAGCGGTTTGAAACTGCATTTTAACAACAAGATATTTCATTCCAAACACGGTCTTCTTGATCTCGTGATGGAAGATTTTGCGAGCGACCAGAGCGAACCGATCTACGCGCCCCTTCATTACACCAGCAGGACGTTGGAGTTTTGTTTCGCGCACACCAACAGCCGATTTGGGGAGACGATTTATTCGTTCGTCAACGGGCAGTTCACAGCGGACGGCGGCACGCATTTGAGCGCGTTTCGGGAGGGATTGCTCAAAGCCGTGAACGAATATTCGAAAGGCAAGTTTGAAGGCGATGACGTCCGCGAAAGCATCGTTGCGGCGGTCGCCATCCGGCTGAAGGACCCGATGTTTGAATCTCAGACCAAGAACAAGCTTGGCAACACGGAGATCCGCACGGATCTCGTCAACCAGGTGCGGGAAGAGCTCCTCAGTTTTTTTAATCGCAACAAGGAGATTGCGGCACAGATCGTCGCCAAAGCCACGGACACACAGCAACTGCGGAAAGAACTTCAGGAAGTCAAAAAACTTGCGCGAGAACGCGCCAGGGCGGCGTCGATACGCGTGCCGCAGCTCAAGGATTGCAAGACACACTTCGACCGCCAAAAGGGAAAGGGAAAGGGCTCGATGATTTTCATCACGGAAGGCCAGTCCGCAGCGGGATCGATAGTCAGTTGCCGAGACGTGAACTTGCAAGCCATCTTCACGCTCAAGGGAAAACCGCTCAACGTGTGGGATCTCAAACGCGACATTGTTTACAAAAACGACGAGATGTACAACCTGATGCGGAGCCTGAATATCGAGGATAGCGCAGAGGGGTTGCGTTATGAAAAAGTCATTCTCGCCACCGACGCCGATGTGGATGGGTTGCACATCCGAAACTTGATGATCACCTATTTTTTCAAATTTTTCGAACCTGTGATCCAGGCGGGCCACCTTTATTTGCTCGAAACCCCATTGTTTCGAGTTCGGAACAAGGAAAAGACGATTTATTGTTACTCAGAGGTTGAGCGGGATCAGGCGGCCGCCGGACTGGGTCGCTCCGCCGAGATCACGCGGTTCAAAGGGCTTGGGGAGATCTCCCCAAACGAGTTCAAGCAGTTTATCGGAAAACAAATGCGGCTGAGCCAGGTGGAGTACGCGACGAAGGTGGACGTCGCTCAGATACTGAGCTTTTACATGGGCAAAAACACGCCCGAACGGAAGGAGTACATTATGGGCCACCTCGTCGTTGCTGTGGAGGATTAACGAGGGTCAGTTGAACTTATTCGTTTTGTAAGCGCCCATTTCGGGGGCGTCTGGATTGACCTCGGGACCGAAGTAGCGCAGGCACACCAGGGGCTCGGTTTCGCTGGTGTTTTCGAATATGACACCCGTTCTGGCACCCTCTTCGGTGCAGAAATATTCGTCCTCTGTGAGCTCTGTGAAACGGATCATCTTCGGGCTGTTCAGGGGTCTTCCGTTGATCTTGCCGGTGCCTTGGACACAGATGAGTCCGTAGGCGCCTTTGTCCCCAATCTTGCATTGCACGCCTGGATCGACGGTCAATTCTTTGGCGGTGAACAATTGGGCACCCGCGATTTTTCCATAGACGATCCACCGATCCACGAAACCTGCACTGCGGGAGTCGGCGACCGGGATAGGTTCGAGGTAGTGGTTGTCCTTGAAGTTCTCGTCCGTGTTGCCCTCCCAGTCGAGCTGGTTGACGATGAAATCCAGGTCCTGGTGCTTTGCCTTGGGCATGTCCTTGACGAGAAGCGACCAGGGCACTTCCCGGCCTTCGACGAGAGACTGGTACATTCCAAACACATCCGAACCCCACTGGGGCTCGTAGGTGCACAGGGAACCGGGCGCGTGGAGGACGCACGGAGGGATGAGCCAGCCGGTGCCGGCTTTCAGGCGGTAAGCTCTGCTGAGATCGAGGATCCCATTGTCGCCTTTGTTCCAGTTCTCCAGGCACCGTCGGACCTTTGCCTTCGTGGTGCCCGGCTCAAGCCCCATGAAGGTGTAGGGAAAGTTGTTGCCAACATTGTTGTGTTGGGGCGGGAAATAGTAAGACTCGGGCTTGCCTTCCTGGCCCACCAGCTTGGCCTGTTTCGCATTTTGGTGCATGTGATGGGGGATTGGCCCCATGTTGTCGAAGAACTTCGAATAGACCGGCCATTTCTTGTATTTATTCCAGATTTTCTTGCCAATGAGCGCCGGCCCGCATTCCGCCACGGCCTCCGCCAAGGTGAACCGGTTCCCGCCTGAGACGACATAACTAAGGCCCTCATCAGGGGTTCGGTTCTCATTCGCTGCGGGAGTGGTCGAGGCAAACCAGCGTTCATCGATCCCCCCGCGGTTTAGCCCGTAGGCGTAGAGATCGTCCGGGTGAAGCTTCAAGCGTTTGCCGGGTTGAAGAAACGAACGAGGGACCCAGCAGGGTGCCAGCCGCAGCAGGCCCCCAGAATCCGCGAGGGCGGCTTCAACGAGGCCTTGGACGTTTGACGTGATGGTTTTTAGCGATGTGACGTGGGTGATGCTCATGATTCTCGAACAGATTCATGCCTCGTTCCATCAACCGGAGTCAAGCTGAGAAGCGGTTTAGACGAGATCCAGCATTTGAACTCAGCAAAATGACCCTGTTTGGCCTGATGCTCGAGCCACTCCAATTCCCTGCTCCTAATCGTCGTAATCGTAATCGTAATCGTAATCGTAATCGTAATCGTAATCGTAATCGTAATCGTAATCGTAATCGACCCCTCCGTTTCAAGGGCAACACCCGAGAATTACGATTACGATTCTTAAATCTTAAATCTCGGTGAATTATCTCTCAGATTTTGAACCACAGAGGCACAGAGGCACAGAGAAGAACAAACAATGACACCAAACTTTTCTCCCTCGCTTTTCCCCCTCTGTGTCTCCGTGTCTCTGTGGTTCACATTTCAAATCTGTTTGGCTAGGATTACGATTACGATTACGAAAAATGGAGGAATTGGGGTTGCGCGTCCAGATCACGATTTCAACGGATTTTACTGAGATCCAGCATTTTCCAAGCGCCTTCGGGAAGGTCTCCAAGAAGGTAGTCGCCAAACTGGCTCCGATGGAGCCGCGTGACGTTGCAGCCTACCGTTGAAAACATGCGTTTGACCTGGTGGAACCTGCCCTCGACCAGGGTCACGCGGGCTTGGCGGGGTGCCAGAATTTCCAGTGTTGCGGGCAGGCAAGGCGTCTCATCGTCTTCCAATTGCAGATTCCCCGAGGCGAACAAAGGGATCATGGACGCTGCCAAATCACGGTCAACGGTGGCTTCGTAAACTTTCGGAACTTTGTGTTTTGGGGAGGTCAACCGCTGGACCAGGGCGCCCGTGTCGGTGAGCAGCAGCAGTCCCGTGGTATCTTTGTCGAGGCGGCCGACGCTTGTGACGGGTGGATTCCTGTGGCGCCACCGTTGGGGGAGGATGTCGTAAATGGTTCTGCCCTCCCGAGTTTCGTGGGTGCAGATGCAGTCGGGTGGTTTGTGATAGAGCGCCAGCAATCCTTCGGGAGCTTCCACTGCTTCTCCGTCCACCTGCACCTCCGAGGCCAGCACCTTGACATCGGTGGTTCTCGGAACGATCCCGTTCACGAAGACGCGGCCCGCCTTCAGCCAGGATCGGGCCTCGCTCCGAGTGCAGTAGCCGCAGGAGGACATGAGTTGATCGAGTCGGCGAGGTTTCATTGCAATCGTTTTTCCATCCTCCGATGCGGCACGCAACCGAATAACGTCTCGGCTTCTGCGATGTCGGCGTAGGCCCACTTGGAGTAGAAGGAGACGGCGGTTTGGCGTGCGTTCAAGACCATGCGGAGCGCGCCGCCCTCCCGCGCAATCGCCTCGAGTGCGAGAAGGATTCGCGAGCCCACATCTTTCCCTGCATCGACGGGGTCCACCGCCATGTAACGGATTTGAGCTTCATCCGGGCTGTTCCAGTGAACCCGGCCGACGCCGCAGAGCCGGCCTTCGAGGGAGACCGCGAGAACGTGACGGCTTCTGTCCTCGAGCGAGTCGCGTTCACTTCCTCGAGGCTGGTGCCAAGGAGCTCTCAGAACCCGCCAGCGCAGATCGAACACAAGCTCCATTTCCTCGATGCTCTGGGGCTCACGGATCAGCAAATCACTCTTCAAAGTTATCTTCGGGCCTTTGCAATCAGTTCATTGAGTTGGGCAGCGATTTCGGGGTTTGCCTCCGCGACGCTCTGGCGTTCCCCGGGATCATGGCGCAAGTCATAGAGCTGCAGAGGGCCTTGAGGGTCCTCGCGCACCGCTTTCCAGTGCCCGGACCGGATCGCTTGCACCCTGTTTGTTTTGCTTGGAAGTTCCCAGTAAAACGGTTCACGATTTTTGACCCGACCCCCACGCAAGAGGGGCATGAGCGAGACTCCATCGACCCCTGTAGGGGAGCCCATGTTGGCGATTTCCACGGCCGTCGGAGCGATGTCCCATGCCGCAGCGGGATGGACGATGACGCCCCCCGCTTTGATTTGCGCGGGCCAGCGTGCGATCAAAGGCACTCGAATGCTTCCCTCGAACAAATTGCCGTTGCCGCCCCGGTAGGGTCCAGTGCTACGAAAAAGCTCCGGCTCCTTCCCTTCATGGGCTCCCGGCCCATGGTCGCTTGTGAAAAACACCGCTGTATCCCGATCCATCCGCAGGTCTTTGAGCTTTCCTAATAGGATGCCGACATCCTTGTCCAGCCGGGTTATCATGGCGGCCCTTGTCTTGTTTGCCTGGGACCATTTCTCGCCACCATAGGGCGTGACGTTCGGGAGCCCTTCCTTGTGCTCCGGCAGAGCGTATGCCAGATAAAGAAAAAAGGGTTTTTTGACGTTAGATTGGATGAAATTGACGGCTGCTTGCGTAAAGAAGTCGTTGGCGTAGATCGCCTTCTTGTCGCCTTCGTTTTGCGGGAGGTTCATCCTCGAGCCATTGCGCCAAAGGAACACCGGGTGAGCTTCCATGGCGTGGGTTTGGTCCAAAAATCCGAACGACTCATCAAATCCTTTCCTCGAAGGAGTTCCTTCGGAGCCCGAGTCGCCCAGAGCCCAGGTGCCGAAGGCCGCAGTGGTGTAACCGGCCTGTTTCAACATGGAGGCCACGGTCCAGTCCTTGGCTCCCAATACGCCGGAGTGGATCCCCTGGTTCGGGTTGTGGGTCGCGCGCAGTCCTGTCATCAGGGCGTAGCGCGAGGCGGGACATAGAGGGCTCCCGGCGTAGTAGTCTGTGAACCTCACGCCTTCGGCAGCCATCCGGTCCAGGTTGGGGGTCTGAATAAATGTCTGGCCATAACACCCCAACTGTCCGTAGCCCAATCCCTCGGCAATAATGAGGATCACGCTCGGATTTCGCGGGAGCACGATGGGGGTTCGGCGAGGAAGGTCTGCCGCGATGGCAATTCCGCTCAGCGTGGAGCAGGACGCAAGCAGCCAAAGGCATTGGCGCACGGTATTCAAGAGGAGGGGTGGAGGGTTCACGGAAGGTTTCAATGCAACATCGGCTGAGGATTTGGCAGGAGCATGAGTTGAGCGTCCAAGTCGAGATAGTAATCCAGGCGTCGATCGGCCTCGGTTTCATCAATTCCCCTGGCCATCAGCAGATAGGCCGCATAATGGTTGCCCTCTGATTCTACCAGGCTGCCGTAGAACTGGGCCAGCTCGGGATCGGCATCCGCGAGCTCGCGGCTCAGGACTTGGAATTTCTCGCAACTCCGTCCCTCTACCAGCGAGCAGCAGATCAGATGGTCAATCACCTGCTCGCGAACTCCGCCGCGAACCGAACGCATAATGCCGCTGATCCACGGGCTGGGGTAGGGCTGACCGAAAGGGATGCCGCGGCGTTTTAGCAAATTCAGGACGAGTTGAAAGTGTTGCAGCTCCTCGATGGCAATGGCGTTCAACTGTTCCACACGAGGGTAGAGCTCCCGGTATTTTTCCAAGTTGATCGCCGTGGTGGCCGCCTTCCGTTCGAGGTGCGCATGATCCACCAGCACGGCCGGCAGATTCGCTTTGATGCGACTCACCCAGTCGGACGGGATCTTTTGACGAAACATCAGCATGACACCGCCCACTTAAGCCCAACCAGCCGGTTCATTACAAATCTGAAATTCACTGCTTGGGCAGCAGGGATTTGTCCGGTTTGCGGAGAAACTCAACCAGGTCTGCCATATCCTGTTGGCTCAATCCCTGCTCGAGGCCTTCAGGCATGAGGGATTTTCCACTGGCCTTCAATTCTTTGATCTTCGATCTCGGAATGACGGTGTCGGGCACGCCCACCATCCTCAGCGTCACGGCGTCGGACGTTTCGTCCTCCACCAAAGCGTTGAAGGATTCTCCAGAGAGGGTTGTCAGGTTGTACGCGAGAAAATCCGGCTGCGCTTGGCGACTTGGGTCGAGGATGTCTATTAACAATGACTCTTTGGTGTGTGTGCCGACGCCCGTCAGGTCTGGCCCGACGCGGCCTCCACGGTCCTGGATGGTGTGACAGGGCAGGCAGGAGTTGGCGAACAGCGTCGCCCCGTGGTGAACCTCGCCGCTGAGAGCCAACGAGGGTTGGAAGCTCCGGAGCACTGTCTCGCGATCTGAGGAGTTGAGGTTTGACAGGGCCTTTGAGGCCCGGGTTCTGAGGCCGACGTCATTCACGTTGAGAAAGGCCTGTCTGGAGGCTGGGTCAATCTCGAGGAGCTGGATCGCGCCACCTTCAAGTCCCGTCAGCAGGGCGCTGGCGAGGTCGTTGTTTCTGGGAGCGACCGTGACGATTCGTTTGCGGACGTTCCTAGGCCACTGGTCCCAACGAGAAACGAGAGCGCCAGCCACCGACGCATCGCTCAACGAGAGCAGAGAACTGAGAGCTTGGAGTTGAATTTCGACTTCATTTCCAGGCCTGAGGAGAGACAGCACCGTGTCGACGACAGACGAAGGTCTTATCTCTCCCAAGAACCGGATCCAGCGCAGCCGAGTGGCCCTCGAAATTCCGCTGTTGCGTGCCTGATCTCCCGCCGCCCGGACAAACGGCTGCATAGCCGACACGAGATCTGATGAATGGGCCGGGGATTCATTCGATGGATCGATGAGCGGGCGGCCCGCCTTGCGGAGTCCCTCTGAAAGTCCGGCCATGATTGCAGCCTGGACATCTCCGGGCAGGGCCGCCGCACCAGCCGCGCAGTTGTGAAGCGCACTGGCTGACTCCCGCCCTCCGACAAGCACGGCGAGTTGATCGAGGAAACCCATTTCAGGTTCGGTGAATTTGTCGGAACCCTTTTTTGTGAACTCTTCGAGCAGCAACGCGGGATGGGCACCCGAGCTGCTCGCAATGGCGAGGGCGTGCCAGGAGTTGGTGGCGTCGTTTCGAGCCAGAGCCACCAACGCTCGAAGTTGTTCGTTGCCGCTCCAGGAGCCCAGAGTGAGGGCCAGGCGTAAGCGCACCCGGGCATCCACATCGTTTGCCCGGAGGCACAGCGCGGTGCGGATTGAGCCGCTGATCCCGGTTTTGTCGGGCTCTGTGTCGGCTCTGACGATCGACTCGCTGACCCGCACAGCGTGCTCACGAATCGCGGGTTGCTCGTCCTCGAGGGCTTCGAGGATCGTGGACCCCGTCAGCGATCCCAAGCCTTCCAGAGACCACAACGCGTGCAGCCGCGCCGGGGCTTTAGACGCTTGCCGGGCCAGAACCCGCAGGGCGGGGCTCGCGTCCGGGTAACGGCGCTCCACAATCAGTTGTTGGGCGGTCATACGCCACCAGGCGTTCTCATGGCTCAGAGATTGCAACAGCCCAGGGAGATTCGCTTTTGAGAGCTTGGGCTGCGGTGTTTTGGGACGATCACTCGGCTCCCGAATTCGCCAGATTCGACCGTGCTCAGCCCCCGTTCTCCAGTCAAATTTGTCGATTTGGCTTTTGTCATGAACGAAATCGGGGTGCTCGACCCACTGACGGTAAAAATCTGCTACATACAGGGCTCCATCCGGCCCCGTGGCGAGGTTCACAGGATGAAACCAGGGGTCTTTCGATGCCAGAAATTCCTTGTCGGATTCTGCACGTTCCGCAACGAAAGTAGGCCCTGTCGGGTTGAGAACACGGCGGTGAACGAGATTTCTCAGCGGTTCACATGTGAAGGCGTTACCACGGTACGCGGGCCCGAGCCCGCCTGCCCGCAAGATTGTCAGCCCGCAACTGGCGTTGAAGTAGCCTGCGGGTTCTTCGTTGAAAATCCGCGGGAGCGGGCTGATCTGGAATACTCGCTTGTCGTCTTCCGCAGGAAAAACATCCACCAGCACCTCCTGCCCTGCCAGCGCAGGTTGCCTCGCCAAATAGCTCTCGGGAAACACCGCGTGCCGAATCGGGATAGTGTTCCAGGAAAGAAAGCGCCTTCCCGCATCATCCTCGCAATGTCCAAACTGGCTGCGCCCCGCGAGCGTTTCAAACTGATGGGTGTCCGGGCGGAATCTGAAATCGTGTCCACGCAAGGAGACCATGCTGCCGGGTGCCCCGCGTGCCACCTCAGCCTCGCTCCAGCGGACTTGACCGTCACTCCGGCCGTTGGCGCCGTAGATCCAGTTGTCATGACCCCAGAACAATCCGTTCACGCGCAGCTGTTGATTCCCCTGTCCGAACCCGGTCAGCAACACTCGGCGTTCGTCGGCCCGGCCGTCGCCATCCAGGTCCTTGAGAAACCAGATATCGGGAGCGGCGGTGACTAGGACTCCCCCGTTCCAGGGAAGGACGCTGTTTGGAAAGGGGAGTTGATCGGCGAACAGTGTCGAACGTTCGTAACGGCCATCGCCGTCGCGGTCTTCCAACATCCGGACGGTGCCTTTGCCTGTGCCTTTGGGGTAGTCGCGCATTTCGGCCACGAACAGCCGGGCGTCCGGGTCCCATGCCATGGCGACCGGGCTGGCCAGCTCGGGTTCGGAGGCCACGAGCTCGACCACCAAACGGGGGTCCGCGAGCACGAATGTCTTCTGCTCCGCCGCAGGAGTCATGGGGCTCGGGGGCACTGCATCTCCCAGGCCAATTGTCATCACGAATGAGCCCGCGCAGACGATTGAACAAAGCCGGCCCAGACAAGCGGGAGCCATGGGTCGCACGGACATGCGTGGCGAAGCCAGGTTCGCCTTTCGAGTGTTACGCGTCGGCATGGGGGAATCATGACAGAGGATCTTTTGCAAAGCGACTCCAACCTGTGTTCGCACGGAGCGGTCGACCCCGACGACCGCTCTCAGGTGCATTTCCGGATCCCTGCGCCCGTTGGCTTTGTCTTGATTCCAAGGCCGGAATTCAGGATAAAGCATCATGGCAGCCAAGGATGATAAATTAGTTCCTGTCGGCCCGTTAGCAGACTCCGCTTCCACTTCAAACCACGTTTGGACGTTGAACCGATCCGCCGGGGTGGGGACGGCTTCGTCCCCACATGGAGAAGCAGAATCAAACAGAACCGGGGACGAGCCGTCCCCGCCCCGCCCCGCTCGTGTTAGAGCCATCAATTAGAAAAACAGGTGAGAACGAATTCAACAAGGATTGGACTGGAAGGAGCTCTACTGGTTCCTCACAACCTGATTCTCGCCTTATTTTTCTGAGTTTTAATTCTTTCGATCCGTGTCTATCCTTGTTCATCGCAGTTGTCATGCCGCTTTTAGAGTGAAAAGAGAGAATCAACTTGCAGCGTGGTGCATGGGGGTGGCCATGGCTTTGTTGGGGAGTTGCGCCGCATGGGCGGGCGATGGGTTGTCCTGGCGTCAGGGCGATGGGTATCGGTTTGCCTCGGTGCCCCGCCTGGAATCGGGTCGGGTTGGGTTCACGGCCCTGCCTGCATCCCAGATCGGCATCGGGTTCACCAACCGGCTAGACGACCGGCGCTCGATCCAAAACCGGAACCTGCTCAGCGGTTCGGGAGTGGCCCTCGGCGATGTCGATGGAGACGGGCTGTGCGACCTCTACTTTTGCGGATTGGATTCTAAAAACAAGTTGTATCGGAATCTGGGATCATGGCGGTTCGAGGATGTCACCCAGTCGGCGGGGCTGGATTTTGGGGCGCAGGATTCAACGGGAGCAGCTTTTGCGGATGTCAATGGAGACGGGTCTCTGGATTTGCTCGTGAACGGGCTAGGACGCGGAACGAGGATGTTTTTGAATGATGGGAGGGGGCATTTCCGAGAGTCCACGAAGGAAGGCGGGCTTGATTCAAGGAGCGGTGCCACGTCGTTGGCGCTCGCGGACATCGATGGGGATGGCGATCTGGATTTGTATGTCGCGAACTTTCGGCCTACCACCATCAAAGACGAGCAAACCACAAAGTACCAGATCCAGACCCTCGATGGGCGGCCTGTGGTGACGGCGGTGAATGGTCGGCCCGCGAGTCTTCCTGAGTACACGAACCGGTTCGAGTTCACCGCCTCGGGCAATGTGCTGGAATTTGGCGAGGTGGACGTGTTGTATCGGAACGATGGGAAGGGGCATTTTGAGGCGGTTCCGTTCACGGGTGGCGCGTTTTTGGATGAAGACGGCAAGGTTTTGACGGAGGCGCCGCGCGATTGGGGGCTGGCGGTCCAGTTTCATGATTTCACCGGCGATGGAGCCCCCGATATCTACGTGTGCAACGACTTGTTCACGCCCGATCGGGTCTGGGTGAACAACGGCAAGGGTCAGTTCCGCGCCCTGCCTCGGCTGGCGCTACGCAACACATCCACCTTTTCGATGGGCGCTGATTTAGGCGACCTGAACCGCGACGGCATCGTCGACCTGTTTGTGGTGGACATGCTGAGTCGGAGCCATGCCTGGCGTCAAACTCAGATGGCCGATGCGAGTGCGGTATTCTGGCCTATCGGGCTGTTTGACAATCGACCCCAGTTGTCGCGGAACACGCTCCAAATCGGGCGAGGGGACGGCACGTTTGCGGAGATCGCCTATTTTGCGGGGCTGGAAGCCTCCGAGTGGTCCTGGGGCCCGATATTCTTGGACGTCGATCTGGATGGTTACGAGGATATTTTGGTGCCTAATGGGCAGTTGCGGGACTTTCAGAACGGCGATATCGCGATGAAGATTGAGGCCGCGAAGGCTTCCAAGACACTCTCCAATCTGGACATCCTGGAGCTGTTAAAAATGTTCCCGGGGTTGCGCACGCCGAATCTGATTTTTCGAAACAAGGGTGATCTCACCTTTGAAGAGGTCGGTTTAAAATGGGGGTTTGCCACGCCTGGAATTTCGCAGGGCATGGCTGTGGCGGACCTCGACAATGACGGGGATCTGGATGTGGCGATCAATAACTTGAACGACGCTCCGGGCATTTATCGAAATGACACCTCCGCGCCCCGCTTCGCGGTGCGGCTGCGGGGCCGACCGCCGAACACCCGGGGTATAGGCGGGCGGATCAAGACCCAGGGCGGTCTGGTCATGCAATCCCAGGAAATGATTGCGGGAGGCCGCTATCTCTCCGGGGATGATCCGATCCGCACATTCGCCGCGTGGAACACCACGAACCGTTTCGAAATCGAAGTGACATGGCGGCAGGGCTCGCGTTCGGTCGTGCGGGACGCCAGTGCGGACACACTTTACGAAATCGAAGAGCCGCTCGCCCCCGCTGCCGCAGGGCGGTCGGGGGATCGCGACCCGGGCAGCGCCGCCAAACCAGCCCCCTTGTTCCACGACGTGAGCGATCTCCTCCGCCATGAGCACTACGAGTCGGAGTTCGACGATTTTTCGTTGCAACCATTGCTGCCAAACCGGCTGAGCCAGTTGGGTCCCGGAATTTGTTGGCACGATCTGGATCAGGACGGCTTTGAGGACTTGGTGGTTGGCAGCGGACGCGGGGGGCTGATGGCGGTGTCTCGCAACAACGGAAAGGGAGGGTTTGTGAGGTGGGAAGGACCTCCGGTGAATCGTCCGGTTGGCCGTGATCAGACGACGATCCTTGGTTTTGGAAAACTTCTCCTGGCGGGACTCGCAAACTACGAGGACGGCGGCACGAACGGGGGTTACTTGGGGATGTACGATTTCAATCGCAAAGTGTCAGGGGAAAGCATCCTGGGTCCACGGTTCAGCGTGGGGCCCATGGCCATGGCGGATGTGGACGGCGATGGGGATCTGGATTTGTTTGTGGGTGGCCGCGTGATTTCCGGGCGATACCCAGAGGCCACGCCATCCCTCCTGATGCGCAACGAGGGAGGCCGATTCAGCGTGCTGCAACGTTGGGAGAAACTAGGCATGGCGAGCGGCGCGGTCTTCAGCGATCTCGATGGGGATGGGATTCCCGAACTCCTCGTCGCCACCGAATGGGGACCGGTGCGGGTTTTCAAACACGGGCAGGTCCAGGAACCGTTCGAGGAGATCACGGAACGAGTGGGTCTGGCGGGTTTCACAGGGTGGTGGAACGGGGTGACCACAGGGGATTTCGATGGAGACGGACTTCTGGATATCGTCGCGTCGAACTGGGGCTTGAACACAAAGTATCGGGCGACCGCCGCGCATCCGCTCCGGATTCACCATGGTGATTTCAGCGGCACAGGCAGGGTGGACATCATCGAAAGCCGGTTTGATGACCCGTTGGGAAAGGAAGTGGCTGAACGGGATCTGAGGAGCCTTTCGATGATCATGCCCGAGATTCGGGAACGGTTTCCGACCCTTGAATCGTTCGGGAAAGCCAGTCTTTCCGAGGTGTTTCAAGACCGTTTGAAATCGGCGCAACGCGTCGAGGCGACGTGTTTGGCGTCGATGGTGTTTTTGAATCGAGGCGGCCGATTTGAAGCCCGTGAGTTGCCGCGCGAAGCGCAGTGGTCGCCGGCATTTGCCGTGGTGGTGGGCGATTGCGACGGGGATGGTTTTGAGGATGTTTTTCTCAGCCAGAACTTTTTTGCGACGCAACCGTCGACATCCCGATCCGATGCGGGGCGCGGGCTTTGGCTGCGGGGTGACGGCAAGGGCGGGTTCCTTTCAATGACTGGCCAGGAAAGTGGCGTGAGCGTGTATGGGGAGCAACGGGGCGCGGCGGTCGCAGACTACGATGGGGACGGGCGGCTTGATCTGGCGGTGTCGCAGAACGGCGCCGCCACGCGGCTGTTTCAAAACCAAGGAGCGAAGCCAGGAATGCGTGTGCGATTGAGAGGGCGGGCGGGCAATCTGTCCGGAGTGGGAGCGGTGGTGAGATTGGTTTATGGAGAAATCAAAGGCCCGGCCAAAGAGGTGCATGCGGGCTCGGGCTACTGGTCCCAAGATTCGCCGGTGCTCGTTTTTGGTCTGCCGCGAGAGCCCACGGGTTTGTGGATCCGATGGCCGGGTGGCGCGACGGCGACCCACCCTTTGCCGAAGGGCGCCCGGGAAATCACGGTGAGTGTGGATGCGGGAGTGGAGCGGATGAAGTAGGGTCTGCCGTGATAGATTGGGTGCAACTCACGGTTTCCGGGAGGTGTCGTTCGGAGGACAATACCTACCGCAAAATGCGAAGAGTTAACCACGGATGACACGGATAGCACGGATAAAGTACCCCTCTCAGCTCCCTTTCCTCATCCGTGTTATCCGTGTCATCCGTGGGTGCGCCAGCGTGGTTAAGCGGCGGGATACCCGCGTCAGGGGAGGCGACCTCGAATAACGTGAGATGCACCCTGATAGATTCGCAAGGGGTAGATTCAAGATTGCTTTCTTCTTTTGGAATCGGCAATGTTTTATCATAGTGAGGCAGCAGGGGTGGTTCGATCGGGTCGGTGTGGCGGGATAGGTGTCACACCATTGTCACTTGGCCGTCGCACTACGAAGGGTCAGCGCCTGTCATGAGTTGACGGGTTGGAATTAACAGATTGCGAATACTATGTGTGTCTCAGCAAAGCTCCCGAATCGCGGCAACAGCCCTTTTTCATCACCACGAGCCTGCGGTGTGCGTTCAGGGTTCACCCTCATCGAACTTCTTGTGGTCATCGCCATCATCGCCATCCTGGCGGGCATGCTTTTGCCCGCGCTGAGCAAGGCAAAGGAGCAAGGCAAAAAAGCCCGGTGCATTGGCAACCTCAAGCAGATAGGCCTCTCTTCGACGATGTATGCGGATGACAACAACAATACCTATTTCAACCTCGGGGGCGGAGCGCTTCCAAACGATGGACAATGGACGCTGAATCCGAAATCGGACGTGATCCTGCCGGCGAACCACAACTTGGCCTATTGGGCGATCGGTTACTGGAGCTACTTCGGCGGTTCGAAGGAGGTTTTTGGGTGTCCCAGCGCCAAGACCGTGGATGAGTGGCATGATGATGGCCGCTATTACCCGAAGGCTTTCTGGAAGAATTCCACTTATGGCATGTCCCAGTATCTGCTCACGCCTTACAGCAAGGCCATCGGCACGGCGGGTCCGTTAAAAGTGAGCAGCTACCTGAGTCCCCAGACCACGATCTTTTGCCAGGACGCGGCGGAACAGAAGATGGAAGGCGATGCCGACAGCATCGGTTTGTTCCCTGGAAACAAGCAAATCCTGGACCAGTGGATTGGAACCCCGCCGGGCAAGGGCGGGCTCGGAGTGTCGCTCTACAACGGCTTCAGGTTCGAGTGGGAATGGTATCGGCACAGCAAGGTCTGCAACACGCTTTGGGTGCCTGGCAATGTGTCGGGGATCAAGTTTAAGAATTATAGCGGTATCGACTACCGATTCTACACAGGTGAGGAACCGCTCGAACAACCCAGGTTCTGATGTCTGTTGAATGAATCACTTCCGATGCCGATCATGAGACGTTCACTATCACAGGCTGCGGTCGCCGCACTTTTCTGTGTGTTGGTAATTGCCGCAGGATGCGGCAAGGAACAGACGCCTCCGCAACCGTTGGCTGTGGAGCAGGCTCCGGCCAGCCTAGAGGGCGCCTTCAAGGCAAAAGATGACCAGCCGAAAATCGATCCCCAGATCAAGTCCATGGCGGACGACGCTGTCATTGCCTTGACCTCAAAAAATTATGCGCGGGCGATGTTCATTTTGCAGAGCCTCTCGGGGCGGTCGGATCTGACCTCGGAGCAGCGGGATTTCGTGACGCGGTCCATGTTATCCGCCAACAAAGCGTTGGAGGAACAGGCAAACAATGGGAACGTCGCGGCGCAGGAAGCGCTCGAGCTTCGGCGGCGGACGAAATAGCCCTCGCATCAATTTAGAATTGTGGCAAATGAATGTTTCCCGGTTTGTTTTGGACCCAGCGCTTCGACGTGCGAGGGAGTTGAGTTTGTGCGCGGTGCTCGCTTTCCTGCTTGGACTTTCCGGTCTTGCGAAGGCTCAGGCGGCATCGGCTTCGACGCGCGCTCCCTGGACGACATCGAGGGTATTGGGTTCGCCTGAACCTCCGGCTCTTTATACTCCGAAACGTGTTTTTCCCACATTACAATTCAAGGAGCCCACCGAGCTGGTTCCTGAGCCAGGGACTTCGCGGCATGTTTTGGTGCAGTTGGACGGCAAGATTTTCAGTTTTGACAACCAAGGTGGGCCTGCAGAGCTGGCACTCGATCTGCGAACTCTTTGGCCGGATCTGGATCAAACCTACAGCTTCGCCTTCGATCCGGGCTACGCGCACAACCGGTTTGTTTATGTGAGTTACGCGCGGAAATCGGGCATTCCGGACGGATCGCATGTGACCCGGTTCAAAGTGTCTGAAGGTCTTGGATTCAAACTGGATCCCACGGCGCAGAAGGTCATTTTTAAATGGATTTCTGGAGGTCATAACGGTGGGTCGCTGCAATTCGGGCGGGACGGCTGTCTGTATATCTCAACGGGTGACTCTGCGGGCCCATCCCCGCCGGATCAACTGGACACAGGGCAAGGCGTGGATGATTACAGCAGTTGCATTTTAAGAATCCGAGTCGATCACGCTGAGAATGGGAGAGATTACACGGTGCCAAAGGATAATCCGTTTGTGAGTGTGGCTGGGGCCAAGCCGGAGATCTGGGCCTTTGGATTTCGAAACCCATGGAAGATGAGTTTCGACCGCGCGACGGGGGACTTGTGGGTGGGTGATGTGGGTTGGGAACTTTGGGAACTCCTCTACAGAGTTCAGAAGGGAGGTAATTACGGCTGGAGCGTGATGGAAGGACCGCAGTCGGTGAAACAGGATGGCAAACGCGGGCCTGGCAGCATTCTTCCACCTGCTTTCTACCTGCCTCATTCGGAAGCCTCGTCGATCACAGGAGGGTTTGTTTATCGAGGAAAGCGGTTTCCCGATCTGGTGGGAGCGTATGTGTATGGCGACTTTGTGACCGGCAAGATCTGGGCCTTAAGGCCGAATGGAAAAGGCACATTCGACAATCAGGAACTCGCGCACACCCTTTTGCAGGTCATTTGCTTTTCGGAGGAGGCAACTGGAGAACTTCTGATTGTGGACTACGCGGGCGGGATTTACGAACTCGAGCGCAACGCCGACCGGACCCGGTCCGTTACGTTCCCTGGAAAGTTGTCGGAGACGGGGTTGTTCGAATCAGTGCCTCTTCAACGACCGGCGTCTGGCGTCGTCCATTTTTCGGTAAATTCCGAGCTTTGGACTGATCACGCGATCGCGGAACGGTGGGTTGCTGTGCCGGGCGCTGAGGCGGTCACAAACAATGCGGCTGGGGGCTGGGTTTTCCCGAAAGACACGGTGTTCGTGAAGACACTGTCTCTTGAGGTCAACAGAGGAAACCAACAAACACGCCGGCGAGTGGAGACTCAGTTGCTCCATTTCGACGGTCGATCGTGGAACGGTTACACCTACAAGTGGAACCAGGGCCAAACCGAGGCGGAACTGGTGCCTTTGCGTGGCGAGGAGATCGAGATCGGGGTAGAGGATTCGCAGTCTGTGGTTTCAAAACACGCCCAGCGTTGGCGATATGCGGGCAGGTCAGAATGCTCGCGGTGTCACAACCCGTGGGCGGGCACTGTTCTGTCCTTCAATGCCAGTCAGTTGAACCACGTCGCGCAGGGCACGAACCAATTGCAGAGCCTGGCCGCTTTGGCAGTGGTTCCTCCAGGTGTGCGGCTTGATACGCCAGGCTCAAAGCTCGCCGATCCGTTTGATGTTTCAGCAAGTCTGAATGATCGTGCGCGGTCTTATCTGCACTCGAACTGTTCGCATTGCCATCGCGATGGCGCGGGTGCCTCTGTGCGCGCCTACCTGGTTTATGACATGGAGTTGGAAAAGTCCAATTTGCTGAATGCAAAGCCCATGCAAGGAGATTTTGGGCTGTTGGATGCGGCGATTATCAAGCCGGGAGACCCCTATGCGTCAGTGCTTTACTACAGGATTTCCAAGCTAGGCCGGGGGCGAATG
Source organism: Akkermansia muciniphila (assembly GCA_945865375.1). Classification (GTDB taxonomy): domain Bacteria; phylum Verrucomicrobiota; class Verrucomicrobiia; order Limisphaerales; family F1-80-MAGS106; genus F1-80-MAGS106. The sequence goes on from CAMBEJ010000102.1 coordinate 22,095, forward strand.
CCACACATTGGGTCCAGCGAGGTGGACCCGCGTGCAGTGAGATTGATTCATGATTGGATTCTCGGTCTTGGCAACCCAGGTTCGACCTCGGCGGCGGCGTCCTTCCATCAGGACGTGGATTGGGTGAAGACCCGCAGCGTGTCATCGCGTGAGTGGGAACTCGCGGTGAGCCGTTTGCTCAGCAATGCGAGCGGCGGCTTGAGGTTGTTGAGGGAGATGGACGGCGGCCGCCTGACTGCTGCCGTGATGGCCGCTGTTATGAGGCGTGCTGAAACACTTTCCGATGTTCGCGTGAAGGATCTATTTGAGAAGCATTTGCCCGATGCCAAACGAGTTCGCACGTTGGGTGTGGATGTGCGTTCGTCTGAGATTCTGTCAATCAAGGGAGACGCGGCCCGAGGGCGTGAGATGTTCGCAGCCGAGGGCCGGGTCCAATGCAAAGTGTGCCATCGTCTCGCGGGCGAGGGTCGCGACTTTGGCCCGGACCTGTCGTTGATCGGAAAGAAGTTTCCTCGCGAGCAACTGCTCCAACAGATCCTGGAACCTTCCGGAACCATCGACCCGAGTTTTGAGGGGTTCAATGTCGAGGCCATGAACGACGTGAGTTACACGGGGTTTCTGGTGCGAAAATCCGCTGAGGAAATCGTGATAAGAACGGCCGATGCGGGCGAAGTTCGACTCCCTGCCAAAGACGTCAAGGAAATCCAGAGATTGAAGTTATCCTTGATGCCTGAGCAGTTGCTCCAAGGGTTGACCGCGCAGGAGGCGGCGGATTTGCTGACGTATCTTGAATCGCTGCGGTGAGAGGCCCCCGATGAGGCGTGCGCCTCTCAGATTTTTCCAGATCTTCTCGTAATCGTAATCGTAATCCTATCCCGGGTTTCCCTCGTGCAACCGGTAATCGGAGTTTGCCTTTATCAAGGCGACTAGCATCGAAACGACGCTCCAGAGGCGTTCTTTTCCTGACAGAACTTCCTC
>CAMBEJ010000103.1 GCA_945865375.1 Akkermansia muciniphila
ACGCTGAAGTGACCCACGGATAACACGGATGACACGGATGAGGAAAGGGAGCTGAGATGGGTACTTTATCCGTGCTATCCGTGTTATCCGTGGTTAACTCTTCCCATTCTGCGGTAGGTATTGTCCTCCGAACGACACCTCCCGGAAACGGTGAGTTGCACCCTGCCAAGTGGTCCCAGCCGGTCGTTACTTGACTCAAGAAACATGACGGTTCAATTTCGACTTGTCAGAAATCAAGCTAACAGATAAAGAAATAAGGTGACCGTCATGCTGGTTTTGGCCGTTTGTTTCCTCGCTTACTCCAACGGTGCCAACGATAATTTCAAAGGGGTTGCTTCGCTGTATGGAAGCAAGACCACGGGTTATCGCACGGCCATCGCCTGGGCCACATTCAGCACGTTCGCTGGTTCCGTCGCCGCCATTTTTCTGGCGCAGTCGCTCCTGAAGCGATTCTCAGGCAAAAGACTGCTGCCAGATGCCTTGGTTGGGTCAGAGTATTTTGTGTTGGGGGTGGCGGTCGGAGCGGGAGCCACGGTGATTCTAGCCACCCTCACCGGATTTCCCATCTCCACCACGCACGCCCTGACGGGCGCAATGCTGGGCAGCGGCTGGTTGGCTGTGGGATCGCAGGTCGATGTCGCCGTGCTCGGCCGGACGTTTTTTCTGCCGCTGCTGCTGAGCCCTTTTCTTGCGGTGGTGTTGGGCTCATCTCTCTACCTCCTGTTCCGATGGTCGCGCCTTAGGCTCGGGATCACGAAGGAGTGGTGCATCTGCCTTGGAGAAGAGCAGGTCGTCGTGCCTATGCCGCAGCCTTCCTCTGTTCTGGCTTTGCAGGCGGCGGCTCCTGTGGTGACGGTGTGCGCGGCCAAGATGAGTGAGTGTTCTCAACGCTACACGGGGCGGGTTTGGGGTGTCAGTTCTCAGGGAGCAATGGACGTGGCGCATTTTTTTAGCGCGGGCGCAGTCAGTTTTGCGCGCGGTCTCAACGACACGCCGAAGATAGCGGCGTTGCTGATGGTGTTACCCGCGCTGGGCGCGCGTTCGAGTCTGGTGGCGGTGGCCGTTGCCATTGCCATTGCCACCGGGGGGTTATTGAGCGCGCGGCGAGTGGCTGAGACGATGAGCCACAAGGTTACCGCGATGAACCACGGCTAGGGATTCTCGGCCAATCTCGCCACAAGCTTGTTGGTCGTGGCGGCGAGTCTGTTTGGACTGCCTGTTTCCACAACGCATATTTCGTGCGGGGCGTTGCTCGGCATCGGATTAACGACCCGACAGACGAATTTCCCGGTCGTCCGCAGCATCTTGCTTTCGTGGATAATCACTTTGCCGTGCGCGGCTGTCATAGGCGCGGCGGTTTACTGGCTCGCGAAGCATTGAGTTGCAGCCAGGAATGATGGACACTATCCCTCCTAAACCAAGGACCCTTCACTACAAACGCTCGCATTTCGTGACGCAGTTGCCGGTGGATTACCTCTACGCTCCATCGCACGTCTGGCTGGCCCGGCAGGACGGAGATTTGTGGCGCGTCGGCCTGACGAAATTCGCCACGCGGATGCTGGGTGACATGGTGGATTGCGGCTTCGAGTCCAAGCTGGGCGAACCGGTGGCCAGCGGACAGATCATCGGCTGGGTCGAAGGTTTCAAGGCCATCTCGGACATTTATTGCGTGATCCAGGGCGCATTTTCCTGCTTAAATCCGGGCTTGAATGAAAAAATCACCCTCATCACCAAAGACCCGTATGTCACCGGCTGGCTCTACGAAGCGCGCGGCCAGCCGGACAGCAAGTGCGTGGATATTCACGCCTACCAAACAATACTCGACCAGACCATTGATCGAATCCTGGAAAAGCAGAAAAGCGACGAAAGCCAATGAATCACACAGCCAAAGCGCGTTATGTCATGATCGGCGGATTCCTCGGCGCCGGTAAAACCACCTGCGTCGCCAAACTCGCGCGGCAGCTCACAGCCACAGGTCTCAGGGTGGGGCTTATCACCAACGATCAGGGCAGCGAACTTGTGGACACCGCCATGCTCCGCTCGCGTGGTTTCGCGACAGAGGAAATTCCGGGCGGCTGCTTCTGTTGCCGGTTCAATTCGCTGGTGGACGCGGCGAACAAACTCACCGCCTCTTCGCGTCCCGACGTCTTCATCGCCGAGCCGGTGGGGAGTTGCACGGACCTCGTCGCGACCGTCACCTACCCGTTGCGCCGTATGTATGGGAATGATTTTGCCATCGCGCCGCTCAGTGTGCTCGTTGACCCGATCCGCGCCCAACGGGTCCTCGGGCTTGCCGACGGGGGGAAGTTTTCCGAGAAGGTGCTCTACATTTACCGCAAACAGCTTGAAGAGGCCGACCTGATCGTCATCAACAAGAGCGACCTGCTGGATGCCTCCATGATCGCCCAACTCACAGGCAAACTGTCCGCCGAATTCCCAAAGGGGGAAATCCTCGCCGTCTCGGCCCGCGATGGCGTGGGACTGGATGAATGGTTTGCGCGAATCGCCGCCGCCGAACAGCCGGAGGGGGAAGCGATGGCGGTGGATTACCAGGTTTATGCCGACGGCGAGGCGTTGCTCGGCTGGCTAAACTGCACGGTGGCGCTAAAGGCGGCTGCGGCTTTCGACGGCAACGCCCTCCTCCGGTCGCTCGCTCGGCGGGCGCAGGAACTCCTCAACGCCGCTGGCCCCGAAATTGCCCATCTCAAGATGACCCTCAGCCCGAACGAAGGCCTCGGTGACATTGCCGTCATCAACGTCGTTCGAAACGATTTTGTGCCCGAGCTCTCGTTGGACTTGCCCGACCTCATCCACAACGGCCAACTCATCATCAATTGCCGCGCCGAAGCCGCCCCGGATGTCCTGCTTTCCGCCGTTCATCAAGCCCTCGCCGAGACCGCGCCGGAGTTCTCCAGCCTCGCGTTGGAGCTGGAGCACTCCGAGCATTTTCGCCCCGGCACACCGCAGCCGACCCACCGCCTCGCGAAAATGGCTGGCTGAACCACTGTTCGACCGTGAAAAATCAAAACCAGTCATTGGCAAGGCGGCGGGACCAGTGTATCTATTTGGGCAAGTAATGACAAACCCGCCGCGCAGCCTTTACTGCCACTGCCAGTAAGCCCAGGTCGTTCCCGCTGAAGTGAAAGAGGCGGTCCTCCGCAAGTTGGCGGAGTCGGGCCTGGCCTTCGATGCGGTGGCGGACCTCTGCGAGATGAGCGCGAGGCAGGATTCTTCGCTTCAGCGGTTGGCCGAGGGCGGCGCCGTGAAAATCGCCGCCTGCTTCCCGCGCGCGGTGAAGTGGCTCTTTCACGCCGCCAGGGCCGACCTTCCGCTCGACGCCGCCGAGGTGCTCAACATGCGGGCCCTGAGCGCGGAGGAAGTCACAGCGGCCCTGTTCAACCCTGAGGTGAAACCTAATTTGCCCGAAGGCAAAGTCACGGCAAGCGATGCGCCGAAAGCGGCGGCGGCCTGATTTGGAACAATCCATGGCTCTCACCACGCAATCCACCCTCCGGGTCGTGCTTTACGAAGGCGCGAACGCGCAACCACTCGAAGCCGGCGATCGATTTGCCGCCCTGAGCGCCCTGTTGGAAAAAGGGTTCGCCGTCACCCGTGTTTCGGGTGGACGCGTTGCCCCGCATGACCGGGGCTCCATGCTCGTGCTCGGCAAGTTTGCCGGTGGAGGCTCGCTCGCCACGGAAGGCCTTTCCGCCGAGACCCCGGTGCGGTTTCAAGACATCACCGGCTTTGACACGAACCGCATCAGGGAGTCCGCCGAGAGCGCACGAGCCGAGTTCGGCGCCGCGAAACACGGCGACTGGAAACCGTGGTTCCCGGTCATCGACTACGACCGCTGCACGAACTGCATGCAGTGCCTGAGTTTCTGCCTTTTCGGCGTTTATGGCGTGGACGAGCAATCCAAAATCCAGGCCCAGAACCACGACAACTGCAAAACCAACTGCCCCGCTTGCTCGCGTGTCTGCCCCGAAGCGGCCATCATGTTTCCGAAATACAAGGCCGGCCCCATCAACGGCGACGTGGTGCAGAACTCCGACCTTGGCAAGGAAAAGATGAAGATCGACATTTCCGCCCTCCTCGGCGGCGATGTTTACTCGGCGTTGCGCCAGCGCAGCGACGCCGCCAAGACCCGCTTCAGCAAGGAGCGCGACGACAAAAAAGCGCTGGCCGAGCGCCAGAAGTGTCTCGCCAAACTCGCCAATGCCGGCGATATCCCGATCGAAGTCCTGATGAGCCTGCCCTCGCCCGAAGAAATTCAGCGGCGTGCGGTCGAGGCGAAGGCCAAAGCTTCGGCGGCCCTGGCCGCTCAACCAAATTAATTCATGCTGCCGTCCCTTATCTACCGCACACTCCGCTCGGCCGACAAACGGTGCCTGGCGAAGTTCCTCTGGAACTTCGGGCTCAAAGGCATGTTGTCGGTCGAAAAGTTCAAGCGGCGCATCAAACGCGGGGAGTATTTTCCGCCCTTTCTGTATATCTCGATTTTGAACTCGTGCAACCTCCGCTGCCAGGGTTGCTGGGTGGATGTGGAGGAGAAGGACGCCATCGATCTGAACACGCTTAACCGCACCATCACCGATTCCAAGCGGCACGGAAACGCCTTCTTTGGCATCCTTGGGGGCGAGCCTTTCATGCACCCGCAGTTGCTGGATTTGCTCGCGGCGCATCCCGATTGCTACTTTCAGATTTTCACGAACGGTCAGCTTATCACGGAGAAAACTGCGAAGCGCCTCCGCGAAATCGGCAATGTCACCCCGCTCATCAGCATTGAGGGCCGCGAAATCACCAGCGATGAGCGCCGGGGCAGGAAGGAAGTCTTCACCCGCACTTTGCGCGGACTCGACAACTGCCTGCGCGAAGGGTTGCTCACCGGCGTCGCCACGAGCGTCTGCCAGTCCAACATCGAAGAATTGCTCACCGAGTCATGGCTGCGGGAGCTTGTTACCCGCGGCGCCCATTATGTCTGGTATCATACTTACCGCCCGGTTGGGCCGAAACCGAACTTTCAACTGGCTCTGCGCCCCGATCAGTTGGTGCGCGTGCGGAAGTTCATCGTCGAGATGCGGGCGAAGGTGCCCATCGCCATGATTGACGCTTACTACGACGATCGCGGCCAGGCCCTGTGCCCCATGAGCACAGGCGTTTCGCATCACATCGGTCCCAAGGGCGACATTGAACCCTGTCCCATCATCCAGTTCGCCACCGAAACCATCCGGGACGAACGCGGCATCTTTGCGACCATGCGCGACAGCGTGTTCCTCAAAGACTTTCGCGAGCTCAGCGCCCGCCACACGCGCGGTTGCGTGGTTCTGGAGCGGCCCGATCTGGTGAAACAACTTGTCGTGAAACACGCCGCCCGCGACACCACAGTCCGGGGGACGGCGATGGCGGAACTGGAAGCCATGACGCCCCGTTTCAGCCAATGGCTGCCTGGCGAGGAAGTGCCGGAGAAGCACTGGATGTATAGAGTCTCGAAAAAGTTTTGGTTCTATGACTTCAACGCCTACGCCAATGTCTCCCACGACGCCGCAGCCAAGGCGCGCGCTTTGAAATCCAAGCTCGACCAACCCTCCCCGAAACCCGGTAATCCCCGCGAAGTCGAAGCACTTTTGAACATACCATAAGCCAGACATGTTGAACATGCCAACCATTCAGCCTATTTCGCTCAGCCTCGCGGGCAGTTTCGTGCCCGTCGCGGCCCAAATTCCCAGGCATGTCGTTCAGCAGCGGGTGCGCGCGCCGAAAAAAAACATCCCTCAAACCATCGTCGAGCGGAATCATTTCCTCCAGGTCGTGCGCCACTACGTCGCCGAGTTCAATCCAGTCCCGCCGATGCCCGCCGATGAACTCAAGGTCCACGCCGATCGGATTGTTCAGATGCTTCAATGCGACCCGATTTACCGCGATTATGTCGGGGTCCTCACCAACAATGAAATGTGGCGCGAGCAACTCGCCGCCGTGCCCTACGAGCGCCGGCTGCTGCTGCTGCCGAAATGCCTGCGCGTGGAGAGCAAATGCCCCGCGCCGTTCGATGAGTTTGGGCTTTTGTGCAAGCAATGCGGCCTTTGCACGATTCAGGATTTGCAGGCGGAAGCGGAGAAACTCGGCTATGCCACCCTGGTTGCCGAAGGTTCAGCCATTGTCATGTCCTTGATCCAGACCGGCAAAATCGAAGCCATCGTGGGCGTAAGCTGTCTGAGCGTGCTGGAGCGCGCGTTTCCTTACATGGAGGCGGCGGCGATTCCCGGCGTTGCCATCCCGCTCTTGCAGGACGATTGCATTGACACAACCGTGGACCTCTATTGGGTCTGGGAATATATCCACCTGACCACCGATGATAAAACGCGCCGGCTCGATCTCGGCGCCCTGCGGGACGAAGTGGACTTTTGGTTTAGCCCCGCTTCGCTCGACACGATCATGGGCAATGGCGAAGGTGAAACCGAGCGCATCGCGCGCGAATGGCTCGGCCGCGCCGGGAAACGCTGGCGTCCCTTCCTGACGGTCTACACGTTTCAGGCTCTGCGCAAGGACACCGACTCTCCCCTTCCCAACGACATTAAAAAAATCGCCGTCGCCGTCGAATGTTTCCACAAAGCATCGCTTATCCACGACGACATCGAAGACCAGGACGCCCTGCGTTACGGCGAAAAGACTCTGCATGAGGAATACGGAACCGCCGTGGCGCTGAACGTGGGTGACCTGCTCATAGGAGAAGGCTACCGGCTCATAGGCGCGTCGAAGGTTTCGGCCGAGCAAAAAGAGCAGATGCTGCTCGTCGCCTCTCAGGGCCAACGTGAGCTCTGCCGAGGTCAAGGCGCGGAACTCTGTTGGGCGCGCACGCCGATGCCACTCACACAGCATCAGGTGCTCGACATTTTCCGCAAAAAGACCGCACCCGCTTTTGAGGTCGCGCTACGATTTGGCGCGCTTTACGCCGGCACCGAACAACACGAAGAGGTCGAAAACGTTCTGAAAACCTATAGTGAGGCGTTGGGGATCGCATATCAGATTCGCGACGACCTGAGCGACATCGGCGCGAACGGCAAAACGAATGATCTCGCTGGCATGCGCCCGAGCCTCTTGCTAGCCATTGCGCACGAAAAGGCTAGGGACGCGCAGAAGGAACTCATCAGTTCCGTCTGGCATCGGGAGCTGCCCATCGGCTCGACTTTCGAGCAGATCGAGCAGCTTTATGGCGAACTGGGCGCCGATGCTCGCGCCCGCACGTTGTTGGAAACTTACAAGGAGGAGGCCATCCGCTGCCTCACTCAGTTGGAAACCCCGAACCTCAAAGGGTTGCTCCGGCGGGTTATCGGCAAAATATTCAATGATGTTGAAATCAAAGGCTGGTGCAAAGAACGGGAAACGAAAATCCGGATGCGTGACGGCGTGCCGTTGGAGATGCCAGCTCAAGACGAAACGGTCATGACGAAGTGAGTCTTCGTCTCCAGCTTCTTCAAGTCGCGCGTCTTTCCACACGATTGCTCGGCGATTCGACCGAGCTTGTCCGCGATTTCTTCCGCCAGCAGCTTTCATCCGATGGAGCGGGTTTTGACCGCGACAACCGTCCGGACCTTTATTACACCATCTTCGCCCTGGCTGGGTTGCAGGCGCTCGACGAGCAGTTGCCGCGAGAAAAAGTGGAGGCCTTTCTCTGGTCGCATGGCGACGGCGCATCCCTCGACTTCGTTCACCTCTCCGCTCTCGCGCGGTGCTGGGCGGTTGTGGGGCGGGAAAGAATGCCGCGTGGCATTGACCGGACGTTGCTCGAACGCATTGAAACCTTCCGAAAACTCGACGGCGGCTACGATGGGGACGCGAAATTGACCCACGGCACGGCTTACGGCGCTTTCGTCGCGCTGGGTGCTTACCAGGACTTGGGCCACATCCTGCCCCATCCCATCAAACTCATCCAAAACCTCAAACGTCTCGAAACTCCCGATGGAGCCTGGAGCAACGTCCCCGGTGCCCGCGTCGGCGCGACCAATGCGACCGCTGGCGCCGTCACACTGATCCGCCACTTGGGTTTCCCCGTAAATGATCGCGTGGGGAACTGGCTGCTTGCGCAGTTGCATGAGCAAGGCGGCTTCCTCGCCGTGCCTGGCGCGCCGATGCCAGATCTCCTTTCAACCGCGACCACCCTGCATGCCCTTGCCTCGTTGGAACGCCGACTCCCGTCCGAAGTCCACGAGCGTTGCCTCAATTTCTTGGATTCACTCTGGGATGCGCAAGGCGGTTTTTACGGCCACTGGGCTGACGACCATCTCGACGCCGAATACACCTTCTACGCCCTGCTAGCCTTGGGGCATCTGAGCTTGTGAGGCTTTCCCGGGTGGCAAACCGGAACCTCCGTCAGGCAAGGGAGGATTCATCGCGCTTCTCCAGCTTCAGCAGTTGCTTTTTCACCACCTCGACATTCTTCGTCAGCTCATAAAGAGCCTTCAACAACTCCCCTTGGGTCGCCGAGTCAACCAATCCTGGCACCAGCGGGTGAATCGCCGTTACCTTGCCCGCGATTTGATTCACCTGCTCCCGGATCTGCTGTATCGTTTCATTACGTTCCATGCGGTCACAGTGCAACGAGTGGGCCGGTTCTGCAATCCAATCGTTACGCGAGCTTGCGCCGATAGAATCGTAAGTGAGACTTCCGGCGGCATCTGATGAAGCGGCAGAGAAATCAAACAAATCAAACCACAGCTTCCGGCTTCAGAGAAGCACTGTTGGCAGACTAGGGTACATGCAGAATCTCCGGGAGCAACCGGCCCACGAATTGGTTGGGCAGGCGGTGATCGAGCGACCCCGGCTCTGGCGATTCAATGCCCACATGGCCATCGCCGAAGATCACATTGGCTTTCCGTCCGTGTCGGAAGTGAGCCGTTGCTTCGGCTGTGTTCGTGCTCACATAGTAAAACTCTTCGAGCATCGGATTTAAGGGCGACGCTGGCGCCTGAAAAGTATTCACTTGGGCGGCATCCGCGAAGAGCGCCATTCCGGAAGGATCCTTGACGATGGAAATACGGACCGGCGGGAGCTTGAGCGGCGCGGAAAGATTCAGGTTGTAGCCGTAGCCGTAGGCCGCCCCTCGCGCCTTGAGTTTGAGTTGTCCCCGCGCGTAATTAAGCGACGGACAAATCTCGACGCCACGGCCCTGCAAGTAAGGGTAAAGCGCGCCTCGTGTTGCGTCGAAAGCGCGCTCACCCTCCGCGCCGTTCTCCAGCCAACCAAACCAATAGGTTCTACCGCTGGCGTCATAGTCGCCCAGCCAGCGGAAGCACTGGTCCTCGTAGTCGTGCCAATACATCTGCGTGGCCAAGCCAAGCTGGTGAAGGTTGCTGGTGCATTTGGCGTTTTGTGCCGTTGCCTTGGCGCGGGTGAGCGCGGGCAGCAGCAATGCCGCGAACATGGAGATGATGGCGATAACCACGAGGAGTTCGATTAGAGTGAAAGCGCGGCGCTTCATCCGGTGGCAATAAGCTGGGGGTTTGGGTAAGGACAATGGCGGCAGTTGTTCCCGCAACAATAACCGCGCCGCAAATGATGGTCGACGGTGAAGACCACCAGGCCCGCCTCAAAATAAAAGTCGCCCGGCAAAATCTTCTGCGAAGTGGTGCTGTTCGGTTTGGTGCGATGAAATCTCATCACGCAGTACCAGCAGATGCAGGCCTTGTTTCGGGAATCTGCCGGCACTTGCGCGAGCAACGCCTCGGGGATTTCTACGCGAGCGCACCAGCACGAGCCTTTGTAGGCGTTGGGTGTGCAGAGCTGGCATTCGTTCGCTCCGCCGCACAGCGGGCAGCGGCTGATGTCAGTTGGCTTCATCTCGTTGATGGCGCAGCGCCAAAGACACCTGGCGCTGCGGAACAATCTATTTTGACATACGCGTCCGCCTTGCCGTTCCAAGCGAATAAATTCGGATGCAACAGGTGGGCCAGCAGCTCCGTGCCGTCCACGACGCGCGGGCTTGGGCGATTGAAATAACCGCCGTCCACGGCGAAGACGCGGTTCTGCTGCACGGCGGGTAGCGCCACCCACCCGGGCTGTTTCAAGAGCAAGCCTGCTTGAGCTTGCGCGCCCTGGCTCGCGTATCCGCACGGCATCAGGACGAGCACCTCGGGCGCAGCTTCCCGTACGGCGTCCCAGCTTACGCGAACCGAATCCGTCCACTTGCGTCCCAGCAAGTCTGTGCCCCCGGCGATTTCGACCATCTCCGGCACCCAATGTCCGGCACAGAAAAGTGGATCCATCCATTCGGCGCAAAAGACGCGCGGACGATGTCTTGCTTTGGCAACTCGCTCCGCAACCTCAAGAAGTCGGTTGCGCCCATCGGCGATGAGGTGTTTCGCTTCGACCTCGCGACCAGTGGCCTGAGCAAGTTCGAGCAGGTTGCCCTCGATCTGTTCGATGGAGTGGGGCGACATCCAGAGCACCTGAGGCTTATGCGGCAGAGAATTGAGCACGCGGGTGACTTCATTGCCCGCCGGGGCACAGACCTGGCAAAGATCCTGGGTAAGGATGTGCGTGGGTGCGATTTCGCGCAGAAGTTCCACATCCACATGGTAGAGGCTTTCCCCACGGCCAAGCGATTCGCTCACCGCGCTGTCAATTTCGCGGGGGCTTAGGTCAGCCACAGGAATATTGCCGTGGACGACCAGCGGCTTGCCTCGAATCTCCGGCGGGTAATCACAACAATGCGTGATGCCTAGCAACTGATCCGTGAGGCCCAACGCACAGACCATCTCCGTTGCGGATGGCAAAAGGGAGACAAGGCGTAATTCGCCCGTCGTGCGGATTGAACTCATGGCGCTCAGGCGGTGGCGGGCACAAGACCTGGCTCGCGCAACGAGGTGAACCGATATTCGGCCAGCGCCAAACCGCCGAACAACACCCCGGAGTAGAACAGGTCTCCAAGCAGGCCGTTGCGCAGGAAGGGCAGACCGGCCACGTAACATTCAAACAGCCCGACTGCATTCTTCGGATAGGTTTCGAAGCAGGCCCACACGCTGAAGTTCGTGACTAGGAAGAATACAAGGGAACTGAGGAGCGATGCGATGACGATGCGATCCGCGCGGCGCTGGTGATGCACCCAGAAGCCGAGGCAGACGGTCAGCGCGAAGCATCCATAGACGAAAGGCATGAGTCGATGAAGGCCAAGGACGAGGTCGCTGAGAAACAATGCCGAGAACGGTAATAAGAAGGCCGCGCGTTTGCTGGCGAACTGCGCGCCGCCGAACAGGGCCATCGCGCCGATGGGAGTGAAGTTCCAAGGATGGGGCAGCAACCGCGCGGCGGCGGCGGCGAGAACCATCCCCGCGAGAACGAGGTAACGATTATTGTTCATCGGGTTTTCCTTTGATATTTGCTTTGTCTTGGTTTTCCACCGCCCCGGATTGAGGCAGTAAATCTGCGAAATAGAACTGGCCGCGTTGCACGACCGCGCCAGGTCGGCAGCAACAGGCTTTCGAAAAATCGGGCCGTCGTGGACGAAGGTATGGAACTCGCCGTTCTCGCCACAGGGGTCAACGTGCGCGGGCAGACTGGTCAGCAGCGCTTCATCGTAGGCACGCCCGGCGAACGAGCCGTCCAGCTTCTGCGAGTCCACGCACACGAGCGTGGCCCGGAAGCCGTCGCGAAAGAACTCGCGCGCAAGTTGGGATGTGTTGAGCCCCCAAACGGGATAGAGCGCGGTCATGCCCACCTCGGCGAGCATCCGGTCGCGATAGGCGCGAATGTCAGCGAGGAACAAATCGCCAAAGGCGACTTGAGTGATGCCTGCCGCTTTGAATTCGAGGCAGGCTTCGCGCATGATCCGCTCGTAGTCATCGTTGATGCATTTCTGCGGGATGAAGACTTTCCGGCAGGGAATTCCCAGCGCATCTGTCTGGCGGTTCAGGAGAGAGCAGCGTGCGCCGTGCATGCTCACGCGGTGGAATCCATCGGTGCAGGTGCTCAGCAGCGCGGCGACTTCGTGCCGACCCTCCGCAAGAATCTTGCGGAGAAGCCAGCGACGAGTCCTTCCCTCCACTCCACCCCACCACTATCCGCTCGTTGGCCATATCAGTCCGCCCGCGATGCTTTGACCCGATAAAAGCGCGAATTGAACGCAGCAGCGTTCGTGTCTTGCAGCACTAACGGCATCCCCGTACCCGTGCGCGTGGAACTGGCTTCGCTCCAGGTCCTGAAATCCGTGGTGGCCTGAAGAACGTAATTCCAATTCGTGCGGCTGATGAAGGATTGCTGCCAATTACCGCTGGCGATGGTGGATTGTTCGTGCTGAATCGGCGGCTGAGGGAATGTGATGATGAGGTTGTCAATCACGCCATGTGCGAGAATGGAGCTGGCAAACGGGCCTGCTGCCAAACCGAGGTCGCTGTAACTGCTGATGGCGAAGGTATCCACCTTGAACTGGGTAAACGGTGAGCTTAAGGCAGTGCTGTTTGTCGCCATTCGAGCTGAGGTAATTGGGCCGACAAGAACGCCGTTAGTCCTGACGGAAGTCATGACCGTCTGATTGCTCGAAGTGTAAGCCAGGACAATGTGCATGATGACTCCCGTGGGCAGGTCAAAGATGCTGAAGTCACCGCTACCGTTGTAGTTCATGCTCGAGTTCGTGGAATAAACAGCAGGCCAAACGGTTGGGCCAAAGCCCATGTCCGGGAAAAAGTTGAACTCAACCAAGTTAGGGGAGGCTGCGCCGGTGCCCCGATTGAAGTTTGTGGACTGGGTGTCGTCGCGATTTTGAAAACCGAAGGCGAGCTGCATGGGACCCGGTTTGGCTGGATTCACGCCCCCGGCGATGTCGGTCAGGAGAAGATCAAGTTCCACTTGGAAATCATCGTTCCGGGTCAGGATTGTGCCGAGCGGTAGTCGTAGGTAGCTATTGCTGCGCGAAGAATCCCAGGTGACTTCCAGGTTGTGATTCGTGACGTTCCACTGGAACAGGCTGGCTTCGCCAAGGGTGTTCCAGCCTTGAGTCAGCGGGTTGTTGGTGAAATCTTGCATCACACTCTGCGCACCGGGAGCCACCGCCGCCATCCCGTCGATCTCAGACTTTCCGCTCAATATTTCCACACGCACGAAGCGCACCGATGAAAGCTTAACGCTTTGTCCGTTGCTATCCAGCGCCCACGCGAGGTCGTATCCTGCGCCGCCGCCGGAACCGGCGTAAAGTGCGGCGATACCCGGTAGGCCCAGCCCGCCGAAAGCACTACCCGTCAAGCCGGGGTTCAAGGGAACGAAGAAGTTCCCGGCGCCATCGGTCGGGAACAACGTATCTACGGTTGGCGCGAGCGCCGGGTTGAGCGTGTAAAACGCCACGCCGTCCGAGCTCACGGAAACACGGCTGCTGCCCGTGCTGTTACCATACAGGCTGCCGTCGGTAATGCCTCCCCCGGAGTAATTGCCATTGGTAATGGCAAATCCGGCGTTGCCGAAGATTATGAAATCGAGGCCGAACGGATGGGAAGGATCGTTCGTGATTGGTTCCTTAAATGCCAACGTAAGCGAACCGCCCGCACCGACTGCGACCAATTGGCTGCCCTGATAGGCCGAGTTGAACGGATCGACCGGCCCGCCGAAAGCCCCGGGGGTGACGCGCGAAGGCTCACCGAGGGCCGAGGCGGGATTGGTGTAGCCGGCACTCGCGCCTGTGCCCGGCACGTAGGCAACGACGGCATCAGCGAACTGAGCGTTTGAAGAATTGGGGACGAGGAGCACGCTGGCGAGGGCCAGCACTGAGAAACAGTTTTTCCGCATTTTTTAATGGTCTTTCATCATGTCCTGCCACAGGCGGCAGGACGGGCTTACGATTGAGAGACCAGGGCGGAATCTGAAAACGAAAAAGCCTTCAGACCCCGACAAACGGAGAATGAAGGCTAGAAATTCAACGAACCCCGCGAAGACAGTTCGCGGGCTGGCCTCATCCTTCTCTTTGACGGAGAAGTTGGCCCCGCATAAGCGGAGCCACGACGAGCACAATCAAACCGGTATCCTGACTTCGGGCTTCTGACCTCGCTCCCGCCTTCCCAGCGTGTGGCTGGTGGCAATGGGAGTTTGTAACCCGTTACAGTGGCGCAACCGTCCCCGATTCTCACGGGGTTCCCTGACACTTGACTGCTATACTGACAGCGGCAACTGGCCGCTCATTTCAAACAACTTTTGATTGTGACAAGTTTTTGGACGAAGCGCCAAACAAATTTTTGATGTTTGTTCGATTTTTAATTCCCAGGGACAGACAGTTTATTCTGCATTCTCAATCGAGCAGACGTTCTCCCTGGGTGTATTTGTTGAGGGCATCGCGGTCGAGTGTCAGGCCAAGGCCTGGTTTGTTGGGTATCGGCAGCATTCCCTCAGCATCTAAGTGCCATCCGCCCGCCGTGATTTCGTCGATGAACGGCGAGCCGGTGAGATACTCGACGAGGTCGGTTCCGGGAAATACCGAGGCCAGGTGCAGGTCTGCGGCGAGACCGACCGCTGTGTTCCATCCGTGCGGGATGAAGCGCACTCCATGGTCTTGGGCCATCCACCCGATGCGCCGCTCCTCGCTGAGCCCCCCGACCTTCGTGACATCGGGCTGCACGATGTCGAAGGCGCGAGCTTCCAGCCACGGTTGGAATGCCTGGCGCCTTGTGAGCACTTCTCCGCCGGCGATGGGCACGGGCGAATGCTCGCGCAGTTTAACGAAGTCCTCGAGAGCATCCGGAGCCAGCGCTTCCTCAAACCAATGCACGTCGTAGTCGGCGAGCATCCTGGCTGTGTTGAGGGCCCACTTGTAGCCGTTCGGCCAATGGGCGTCGCTGCCTCCGGCATCCACCATCAGCCGGCAGTCCGGGCCAACCGCGTCGCGCGCGGCTTTTACGATGGCCTGGTCGACCGCCGCGCTGCGTCGGCCAAACGGTCCCCAGCCGATTTTGAACGCGCGGAAACCCAGGTCTTTGACGGCGAGCAAGTGATCGCGCAACTTCGCGGGTTCATCCATGAGCAGCGACGCGTAAGGCTGGACTCTCTCGCGACATCGTCCGCCGAGCAACCGTCCGACCGGCTCGCCGGAGGACTGGCCGAGCAGGTCCCACAGAGCGATGTCGATGCCGCTGATGGCGTGTGTGATGGCTCCGCCGCGTCCGAGCCAGAATGTGTTTTGGTGGAGCTTTTCACTGACGCGCTCCGGCTCCAGCGCGTTCTCGTTGCGGTACAACGGCTCCATCACGGCAAGCGCCGCCCGCACAAGGGCGTCGTTGGTGAAGACGCTGCCAAGCCCGACAGCGCCTTCGTCGGTGTGGACCGCAACGAGCGTATGCACACAGTCCTCGGGCCGCAGCTCATTGCTCCAGCCGCCTTCGGGGGTCGCGCCGCGCAGACCGGCGCATCGGATTTCTCGGATTTTCATAGGTGGATACTTGGTTGCTTTTTCTCATCGGTAGCGAGCCCGCTGAAAAAGTTTCGCTTGCGGGATGAAGGCCGCGTTTTGGTCAAGCGGGAAGATGGGGCGCGGGCAGCGTGTGTGGCCGAGGCTGCGGAGGTTTGCGCTCGACGAGCCGGGCGCGTCCACGTTGAGCATGCACGCGCACCATGCGGCATACATGCGGTGCTGGCAATGAGGCGACTTGACCACCACGGCGTCGAAGCGCTTCGGGTCCTGGCCGTGCGCGTAAAAGAAAGAACGATCATAGAGGTTTACAGGTCGGCTGCTCACCACCAATGTGTGGCGATCCACCTCCAGCACCGCTGTCCGCCCGGCGAACCATTCTTCTCCGAACGATTCGCTGCGAAAACGGCCATCGGAGAGCAGCCGCACTGTGGCCACGATGGGCAAAGGTTGAAAGCGTTTTGCGTCGAGAGTGCCGCCAACGTTCGTGGCAATCATTCCCCCAACGCCTGCCTCGAAGGCTTGACGCACCGCCGGAGCGTCCACGATTGGGATGAGCGCGCGGCCATTGTAGCCGGTCTCGATGAGTTTGCGGAGGATGGCGTTGCTGTCACCGGAGGCGCCTGAACTGGTGGCGTCGGCGGCGTCCACCAGGGCAATGGTGGCAGGACGGGGCTGTGCTGAGGCGTCCGCCTGTCCCCCCTCGGAAGGCATCGCGAAAGCCTGCGCCGCGATCCTCGCCGCAGCGATGCGCGCCATCTCATCGAGGCCGACGAGGGGGACTTGCATCCGTTCGTGGTTCGCCCAGAACCCCTCGGCCATTTGGATCGCCTCGCGTTCGGCGCGTTCCGGGTTGTTGTTGGTCACAACGAAACTGTAGGACTGCAATGCCGGGACATCGGTGAAGGGGTTGCCGATGAACATTCCTGCGGAGAGCCCGCCAGGGCTGTTTTCTAGCGCCCTGGCGACCTGGATGGACTGACCGAACCGTCCCGTAGCGGTGATGAGTTCATCGCCTCGCACCAGCGCGGGGATGGCGACCTTGGCCGTGACAGGCCGGACGCCACCCGCGAGGACACGGAGAAGCAAGCGTGCGGCGCGCTGGCCGGTTTCAAAGAAATCGATGTGTGGATAAGTGTGGTAGGCCACAATCGCATCGCTGTGCTCGAGCATCCTGTCCGTGAGCATGCCATGCAGGTCGAGCGATACGACTATCGGAATATCTTCACCGAGGATCTTCCGGGTCTCCGCGAGCAGGTGACCTTCGGGGTCAGGTTCATCCTCGCTCGCCATCGCGCCGTGCATGCAGAAGTAAACGGCGTCCGAGGGCGGGGCAGAACGAATGCTGCTGAGGAACTCATCCGCGATGCGGTGCCATGCCGGCGTCGCGAGCGTCCCGCCAGAGGTGATGAAAAAAGCGCTGTAGGTGGGGATGAGTTGCAACCCGGGCACCGCATCGAACACGTTCAAAGCGCCGCCCACCTCGTTGCGGACACCGCGATGGTAGCGCAAGAGTTCCTCACCGCGTCGCACCGCAAAATCCTCGTAGCCGCTGAGGTGTGGGTTGAAAGTGGAGACTTCCTGCTTGCACTCAGCGATCAGAATGTTTGGCATGTTGGCTTGGGCGTTCAGCGGATGCGCTGGTAATCTCGATGGAAAAAAAGTTTAATGCCGACGATGAGCAAAATGGCGCCTAGCAGATAGGCAAGGGCCGTGCAGGTGAGGAGCCGCTCGATGCCGACGCTTTTTTTCCAAAGTCCTCCGAAGAGAGGCGCAAAGCCGGACAGGACGGCACCGAAGAGGTTCAGCACGCCGACAGCCGAAGCGCGCGTGTTCGACGGCACAACCTCGAACGCCGATGGGAAAATGTTCGCCATGAAGAACCCGCTGAAGAAGCCAAAGCCGATTGCGGCGAGGCGTGTGGCGGCGAGCGAATCAGCGCTGCCAAGGGCGTGCAGGCACGGCGCGCAGAGCAGCAGGCTGGCTGTCAGCAGCCACAGACGCGCGGCTTGCGTGCGATGGAAGAGCCAGTCCGCGAGCATCCCTCCGCTCACCATCCCGAACAGCGTCGCCCCCTGGAGAAACACGGTGGCGTTGAAGGCGGCATCGGAGAGGTTGAGCGCGAATTTCTCGTGCAGAAAGGTGGGGAGCCAGCCGTAGATCAGCCAGAGGCCGAAGACGAACACGGGAAATACGACGCAGAGCACCAGGAATGTGGGCGCTTTGACGAGCTCGGTCACGGCCAGGCTCGCGTCGGATTTCTTGGTCTCGACATGAGTTTCCTCACCCATGCGACGGAGGAAGAGGAAGTAGGGCAGGGCATACAGCAGGCCCAGAGCGCCGAGCAAGAAAAACGCCTCCCGCCAGCGTCCCTGTTGCGCCATCCAACCGCCGAACCAGCCGCCACCCACCGTTCCTGCGATCTGCGCTGTGGTGAGCGCAGCGATGGCGCGTGAGCGTCTGGCCGGGCCGTGAGCATTGGCGGTGAGGGCGATGGCTGCGGGCATGAAGAGCGACTCGGAGACGCCCATGGCCGCTCGGAGAGCGAGCAGGATGAACGCGGACGTCGCAAAGCCGGTCGCCACCGTCACCACGCTCCAGACTACGAGGCTGAAAACGACGAGCACGCGCTTGGAATATTTGTCACCTATCTGCCCGGCGATGGGGCAGCCCAGTCCGTAGACCCAAAGAAAAATGGAACCGGTGAGGCCGAGCTGGGTGTCGGTGAGGCCCAATTCGGACTTGAGCACCGGGAACATCGCGAAGACGGCTTGGCGGTCGCAGTAGTTGAAAAAATAGGCCAGCCACATGAAGGCGACGAGCTGCGTGGCCTGACGGGGGGCCGGGGACGCTGCGGATGGTGGAGCGTCGCTCAAGTTGTGGGTTTAGTTTCCACGCAATGCTCTCGCGCTGACTGGCTGCGCGATAACCGCCACGCAGTCGCCCTGCTGCGTCAGGCACGGAGCGCGCATGGTGATGAGGTAGCCTGCGCTCTGCGCGACGAGCGGTTCGGGCGCGCGGTCTGGGCGTTCGAGATGATGGATGAAACCGACGGTTTGGCCACGTTTAACCTTTGAGCCGAGATCGAGCCCGATCTCAAAAATGCCGGACTCGGGCGCGAGCAGATAATCTTCGCGGTGCAACGCCTGGGTGAGGATTGTCGGGGGCTTGCCAAGGCTCGCGCGCGTGTGCTCGCGGCCCTCGATGGCACCGAGGTGGATGAGGACATTGCGCAGCCCGTTCTGCGTGATGCGATGCACCTCGGCGGGCACGGCTTCGCCGCCTCCCATTTCGGTGGTGACCACGAGCTTGCCCTGATTTTCCGCCTCGACCGGCAGGAGCCCGGTGCCGGCGATGTCCGCGTAGAGGAAGGCGAAGTCCGCGTTCCACGCGAGCATGGCGGCGAGCATCCGCGCCCGCTGGGCGCGGTCGGCGACTAAGTGCATTGTCGAGCACGGGACGAACTCCATGCTGCGGCCGCCTGAGTGGATGTCTATCACGGTGTCGGCGAGCGGGAATAGCACGGTGGTGAGGAAGTGGGCAATCTGGCTGGTCACGGGGCCCTCGGGCTGGCCGGGGAAGGCACGGTTCATATTCATGCCGTCCAGCGGCGAGAGGCGCGTGGCGGCGTGTGCGGCGGGGAAGTTTAGCGAGGGGATCAAGATAATCCGGCCTTTGACCCTCTCCGGATCCAACTCGCGGGCGAGTTTCATGATGGCGATCTGGCCCTGGTACTCATCGCCATGATTGCCGGCGAGGATAAGCACCGTCGGTCCGTGTCCCTGGCCCACGACTGTGATGGGAATGAACACATTGGCCCATCCGCCGAGGTTGTGGGAGTAAGGGACCTGGAGGAAGCCTTGCTGCTTGCCAGACTTGCCGAAGTCAATTGAGGTGACGACCATAATTCAGAAGATTTGAACCAACCTTAACGCCTGTGCGAACCATGACAAGCTTTCACCTATTTCAACGCTCAACGCTCAACGCTCACACCCCCGTCCCTTTAAATTCCCGGGGACAGACAGTTTATTCTGCTCGGGAATTTCCCGGGAATGTGGGACCAAAATCGAGGCCATGAACCTTCGACGCGAGGGTGAGACTCCGTCGAACTCTGACCTTCTTAAGTGCAACGGCTTCAAGGCAATGTCAGGGCTCGACTGAGTCTCGCCCTCCCTGGTTCATGGAAGGGTGCCTGGCATGAAGCCGCCTCGATCGGCTTGACAGCACGAACCCACTGGCATACACAAAACGTATGACGTCGGAAGTGTTCACAGTTCGACTGAAACCCAAAAGCCGTCGGAAACTAAAATCCTACGCAGAAACTCAGGGCGTTTCGGAGAGTGAGGCCTTCCGCCAATGGGTGGATCGTCTTCCCGACCCGGGCAAGCAATTCGACCTGGCCGCTCACTTTCGAAAACTCGAGTCGCAACCCAACGCTGAACCTCTGAACTTTGACCGATCGCCGGAGGTGTGATCTACGCCGATGCCAACTTTCTCGACGCCGCCGTCCGCCACATTGCCGGAAGGACCGGCATCCTGAAACGTGTGCTGAGGCAACAGCAAATGGCCGTCAGCCCGCTCGCCCTGTACGAACTTCGGAAGGCGCTTGCCTCCCTGCCCAGCGTCGAGAAAATAGGGGTGCTGGAAAGGCTGGATGCGCTGTTGGGGGGTGGCGTGGCGATTCTACCGGCCGAATGGGATGGAGCCATCGACCATGCGCTGCGGGTGGCTGATGAGTTTGGCGGCCGATTGGCAGTGGATTCGGCCGATACGCTGCACGTCGGTTGGGCGAAGATGGCGGGATGTTCGCACTTCGGAAGTTTCGACCGGACCAGCGGCCCTCGTGCCTTGGCCAAGGCATGCGCCCTGGAAGTGATTCCCCCCATGGAACAAAAGGATTGGCAGCAAATGCGGCGGCTGAAGGGCCCGGCCGCTTGAAGCCGGGAAGTCTAGGGAACAGGGAGGCATGGAGAACGGTACGTTCCTGGTCCAAGCATCGGGCGTTCTTTTGACAAAATGGGGGCGGCGTCTCGCTGCCACAGCCTTTGCCTGGCGAAACATGATTGGGCGGCGGGATGCCGCTGCCACCTTGTGCCACGGAGGACCGCAACCCGACAAGCCCCGGTCACTTACGATCTCTTCGACGGCCATCCGCTCCGTTACCGCCGCGCGGACGACGGTCGATACTTGCTCTACTCCATCGGCTGGAACACCAAGGATGACGGCGGGAAAATGGAGTCGCCAAAAACGGGCGAGTGGAAAGCACAATGGAGCAAAGACAAAGGCGACTGGGTCTGGGAGGGCGTGCCGAGACATTGACCAACGTAAATGGTTCGTGCATGGTTCGTGCATGAGCAAAACGATCACCATTGATGAAGATGCCTACAAACTCCTAGCGTCGATGAAACAAAACGGTCGAGACTCGTTCACCAAGGTCATCCTCCGCCATATTTATCGTCCCGCGGACACGTGCGGCGAATTGCTCGACTTGATGGAAAACGCACCTCCTCCCACTGTTGAAATGGAAGTCCTCAACCGCGTCGCCGAAGGCCGGGCCAGACGGTCCGGTGGAAGAAAATGATCGCGGACACGACCTTTTTGATTCATTTCCTCCGGGAGAATGCAACCGGAGAGGGTGTCAGAGCGCTCGCGTTTTTTGCGCGGCACCGGACAGAGATCATCCGAACCTCGGCCATCAGCATTGGTGAAGTCGCGGTCGCGTTCCAAAATTCCACCGCCGCGTGGGAGTATTTCAAGAAGTGGAGGATCTATCCTCTTCATCGAGGGGTTGTCGAGGCGGCGGCGGATGTGGACCGGGAGATGATTCAACGCGGACAGCGACTCGGTGAAAATGACAACTGGATTGCCGGATTCTGCCGTTACTACCGCGAGCCAGTCATCAGTCTCGACAAGGCATTCGATCGGGTGGCGCACCTTCGGAGGCTGGCGTATTGATTTAATTCATCCCAATCGTCAGTCGCCCATTTCCAGGTCATCCGCGTATGACACGAATGCAAGCGAACGGACCGGCCCCGCAATCGGACAGGGTATTTCAGATTCGCGTTAATTCGCGTCCATTCGCGGGCACCCACCTTTCCGTTCTTCCGTTTTCCTTCGGCCCGGTTTCGCAGTTTCTTTTCTCCTTCTGGAATAACTTGTTTTTGGACCCTCCATTGCGTAGGTCTTGGCGACGACTTTTATGCCTTCGGACACGCTGATCATTACGCCGACTTACAACGAGAGGGACAACCTCCCGTCGCGGGTGGCGCGCGAGGCCCTCATTCTGCTCTCCCTGTCCAAAAAGCCAGACTCGATAAGTTGCCATGGCCGCCGTGAGCGAATCGTCGACTCCATCCCGCGCATTCATCAACAACTTGAATCCTTCCTTGGCGATCCGAATGCCAGCCACCGCTTCGCCGTAGCCGCACCAACGATAATCCTTCGGGTCCTGGGTCAATCCAGCCCGCACCGGGTTCAAGTCGATGTAGGCGGCCATGGTCAGCAAGGCTTCCCCACATCCATCCACCAGAACACTTTTGAATCGTTCTTCCCACAGGGTTCCCTTGCGGTCCGTGCGATGGTTGTACCACGCGCTGAACCGCTGCTTGAGCAGTCGGTTGAACCAACTCACATCCCACATCTGCCGAAAATATCGCTCCAGCAGGGCTTTCTCCCCATTCCCATCCTTGGCCGCCCGGAACAGTTCGAGTTGCGTTTTGGTCCGACTGTAATCCTCTTCAAACTCCAATCCCTTGAGCAACTCCAGAAGTTGTTCGGCGGTGGGCAGCACATCGGGCCGTTTGGGGACTTCCAGCAGAATGTGGTAGTGATTGGACATCACGCAGAACGTCAGCACTCGCACTTGGCAGAACGCCTCGCATTCCCGCATCAACCGCGTGAAATGCTCCTTCTCCGCCTCCTCGAATATAAACCGTCGATCCACGATTCGAGAAATGCAGTGATAATGCCCGACCGGTCGTTCCGTCGGAAACTTCAGCCTCCCTTGCCTCACCCTCTCCTTTGACCAAATCCCTCCGCAGGATTCAAGACCTTTCTCAAATAATTTGTCTGTCCCCGAGAGTTCCCTACAGTCCCCGAGAGTTCCCTACGACGTGCAAACCGATTCGCATAAAAGACCCGACATACCAATGGCACTCTTCGTAGAATGCCAGATGAACCAGTCAGTGAAAATCCTCCGGGTGTGTGACGCCAAAGTAACCTCGAGGCGGCATAATCTTTGTGAAAGCGACGTTCGC
>CAMBEJ010000104.1 GCA_945865375.1 Akkermansia muciniphila
GGGAAGAGCATCATGGGGAGGAATTGCGGAAATTGGACGAGCAGAAGACGCGGCGTTTGATCGAGTAAATGTTGGACCAGCTCAGGTGGACAGCAAAGGACCTGGGGGTGGATAGTTGAGCAATGGGCCATGGACCATGGGCGAACGGCGGCCAACGCCGTGCGCGCGGTGGGATCCAACCGTCAAAAGTGAATTTGACGATCCTTGCACTCCATTATCCATCTCTGACCCCTTTGCCGGATGACGATCCTTGCACTCCATTATCCATCTCTGACCCCTTTGCCGGACCCTATCTTCGTTGGCAACAACATTGGAAACGCTCTCCGTCCTCGCGTCTTTGCGTTGAAACCTGTCTCTTGTGAGGGCTGAGGCGACTTTAAAGCCGCGTCCTACAAACACACTCTTTGGAGATTTTGATATTTGACAGCGAGCCCGGTCTTCTAAAAAATGCTCGCCCTTCTGGTTGCCAGTGTAGCTCAGGGGTAGAGCAGGGGACTCATAAGCCCTTGGTCGCAGGTTCAAATCCTGCCACTGGCACCAATTTCTATACAACCCTAAGTCACAAAGGGTTTTTAGGGGAGCCGGAGTTGGGGTCCGCTCGCCTCTTGTTTCAAAACCAAGCTTTTTGCCTTTCCGCATCGCTCCCGAGTCCTCACACTGCTGCAACAAGCACATGAATTTATTCGATTTAACGGGAGAAGTGGCGGTGGTGATAGGTGCCACCGGGGCGCTCGGCAGCGCGATGGCTGAAGGCCTGGGTAGGTCGGGAGCCAAAATCGCCGTCGTGGGTCGCAACGCTGAACGGGGCCAAGCGTGCGCACAACGCATCCAGGCGGCAGGTGGCAGCGCCCGGTTCTTCGCCGCCGACGCTTCGAAAATCGAACAGCTTTGCGAGGCCGAATCCGCGATCACATCCGATCTGGGATCTCCGTCCGTTCTCGTCAATGCCGCCGGTGGGAACGATCCCAAGGTGACCATCGCCGGTGATCGAAGATTCGAATCCGTTGACCTAACCGACTGGCAGGCGAGTTTCGATCTCAACCTCGTCGGTGGTGCCCTCCTTCCCTGTCAGGTTTTCGGCCCCGGCATGGTCTCGCGAGGGAAAGGGTCAATCATCAACATCGCCAGTGTGTCGGCACACATCCCCTTGTCTCGCGTGGTCGCCTATTCAGCCGCCAAGGCCGCGGTGCTCAGTCTGACGCAGTTCCTTTCACGTGAATGGGCACGGCAGGGCGTCCGGGTGAACTCCATCACACCCGGCTTTTTCCCCGCTGAACAGAACAGACGGCTCCTCTACAACGACGATGGCACACCCACACCTCGAGCCCAATCGATTCTCAGTCACACTCCCATGGCTCGTTTTGGCGCGTCAGCAGAAGTCGTGGGTGCTGTGGTCTTTTTGGCTTCAACCCAGGCTAGCAGCTTCGTCACGGGAACCGACATCCGAGTCGATGGCGGTTTCCTTTCTCAAACCATTTGACCTAATCAGCTCGGCTCAGTTCAGCTCGTCGGAGACATCCCTCACATTGGTCGCAGCATGAATCCATCCCAACCCACAAACCTGTTTCAAATCGAACGCCCCGATGGTGGCGTGAGCCATGCCGAGGTCCGGCAAATCGTTGCCCGCGCCTGCCCAGAGGAAGCCTTCCGCAACAAGCGTGTTCTCATCATCGTGCCCGACGGAACCCGCACCGCACCCGTCGGCGTGGTGTTCCAATCAATTTTCGATGAGATCGGGACATGCGCGGCGGCGCTCGACGTCTTGGTGGCCTTGGGCACGCATCAACCGATGTCGGAGGAGGCCATTTGCAATCGTTTAGAAATCTCAGCTGAAGCCCGCCGCACCACTTACGTGAAGGTGGGGCTTTTTAACCACAGTTGGAACGACCCGGCCGAACTCACCCGCATCGGAGTGATTGATGCCGCCGAGATAGCCACGCTCTCAGGCGGCCTGTTCTCGATGGACGTGAATGTGGAGATCAACCGCCGCCTCTTCGATTACGATCAGATCATCATTATTGGCCCCGTATTTCCGCATGAAGTGGTGGGTTTTTCGGGAGGTAACAAATATCTTTTCCCAGGTGTCAGCGGCCCTGAAATTCTGAATTTTTTCCACTGGCTTGGCGCCGTGGTGAGCAACCCAAAAATCATTGGCAACAAGTGGACCCCTGTCCGGCGTGTTGTGGACAGGGCAGGGTCGATGGTCTCGGTGCCGAAGCTCTGCTTTTGCCTGGTCGTGGAAAAAAACGGGCTGTCAGGGTTGTTTGTGGGCACCCCCGAGGCCGCATGGAACGCGGCAAGCGATCTCTCAGACCGGCTTCATATTCTTTATAAAGACCAGGCATTTCAGACCATCCTCTCGTGTTCCCCGTTGATGTATGACGAGCTCTGGACAGGTGGCAAGTGCATGTACAAGCTCGAACCCGTCCTGGCTGACGGCGGGGAGCTCATCATTTATGCGCCGCACATTTCGGAGGTGTGTGTAACCCATGGCAAAATCCTCCACGAGGTGGGTTATCATTGCCGGGAGTTTTTCACAAAACAATGGGACCAGTTCAAACACCACCCCTGGGGCGTTCTCGCACATAGCTGCCACGTTTATGGCCAAGGGATCTATGACGGTGGTGTCGAAACTCCAAGAGCCACGGTCACGCTGGCGACAGGGATTCCTGAGGCGGTATGTCGCCAGATCAACCTTGCCTATCGCGATCCGAAATCGATTCGAATCGAAGAGTTTGCCAACCGCGAAGACGAAGGGGTGCTCCTGGTCCCGAAGGCTGGGGAGATGCTTTACAAACTCCGCAACCCACCCGGCTGGGCTCGTTGCGAGGCCCTTTGATTTTGACCCCACCACTTTCGTAAGCCAGCCAATCCAAGCCACCACCCCCTCCATCATGGACACACTCAAGCACCGGATCCTGACGCTCTGGATGACTGCCCTCGCCATTTTTGTGGCCAGCGCTGCCGACTCCCCCGCCAAATCACAGCCAACAAAACGGAGTCGGCCCTCGGGAACAAAATGGGATCTCATGGATGTCGGCCCGTTCTTCTCAAGCGGCATTCAGGCCAAGGAAAGGGTACTCAAAAGTGTCGCCATCAAGTTGCCCGGGGAATCCCCCGCATCCGTCTCCTTCGATACCCAACTCATGCGCATGGCCTATGGGTGGACGGGTGGTTTCCTCAAGCTACCCATCGGGCGCGAGGGGCTTGAAGGCATCCCTGAAATGACCGGCACACGGGCCTTCGGCACGCCTGTCGCCCCAGGCTGGTCGCTCGATGATCAATTCAAGGACCCCCGTTCCACTGTTTTTGAGCCGTTGCCAAAATCCCTGGCACGTTGGCGTGGCCTCTACCTCCACGGTGAGGAAGTCGTACTCTCCTATGAAATCAACGGGTCCGGAGTGCTTGAACTTCCCGCGTTCAATGACGAAAATGACCTGCCCATTTTCACCCGCCTTTTTGAAATCGACCCCACCAGCCAACCTCTGAACCTGCTCCTTTGCGAGGACACCGAAGCCCTTGGCAACTCCGCCGGGAATCCAGCGGCGCTCCACACCGCACACACTACCGTCTCCAGTTCATCATGTGTCGCCGCAGGTCTCCTGGCCAAAATCAAGGACGCGAAAATCGAGGTCGTCAACGGCAAACGCCTGGTTCTGAAACTGCCCAAGCTCACCAAAAAGACGACGTTCGCCGTTTCCATCTTCAAAGGATCCACGCGCGACCTCAATCGCTTCAGCCAGTTGGTCAATTCCAAAGCGAGGTTGCCCGAGATCTCGAAGTTCTGCAAAGGGGGTCCCAAACGCTGGCCTCAACCTGTCGTCACCCAGGGCACCCTCGGAACCGGCGACGGCGCTTACGTGGTCGATACCCTCACGCTCCCTGATGACAACCCTTGGAAATCTTGGATTCGGTGCAGCGGCTTCGATTTTTTCAAGGACGGCCGCGCCGCCGTGTGCTCCGTTTCAGGGGATGTATGGATCGTTTCGGGCATCGATGATTCGCTTCAAAAACTCACCTGGCAACGTCACGCCGCCGGATTGTTCCAACCGCTAGGGCTTAAGATAGTGAACGATACGGTTTACGTCCTTGGCCGGGACCAGATCACGCGCTTGCACGATCTCAACAAGGACGGCGAGGCGGACTTTTACGAAAACTTCAACAACGACGTCCAGATCACCTCCCATTATCACGAGTTTTGTCTTAACTTGGAAACGGATTCAGCGGGCAATTTTTACTTCACAAAAGGGGGCAATCTCGATGAGGCTGAAATTCCGCATCACGGAACCTTGCTGAAAGTTTCCAAGGACGGAAAGACCCTCGAGGTCGTCGCTACGGGCCTGCGCGCGCCGAACGGGATGGGGATCGGTCCCAACAACGAAATCACGGTCAGCGACAACGAAGGCAACTGGGTGCCAAGCTCGAGGGTCAGCTTGATCAAACCCGGCGGCTTTTATGGCCATGTCTTCACGGCTCACCGCAATCCCAAGCCCACGGACCAAGACAAACCCATCTTTTGGCTGCCTCAAGGGATGGACAACTCAGGCGGCGGGCAGGTGTGGGTCACAAGTGATCGGTGGGGCCCATTCAAGGGCAAGATGCTCCACATGTCCTATGGCTCCTGCTCGCTGTTCGTGACCAGCATGGAGGAAGTCCATGGTCAGGTGCAGGGAGGGGCCGTAAAACTGCCTCTCCGCTTTGATTCCGGAGTGATGCGCGGCCGGTTTCATACTCAAGACGGCCAGCTCTACGTGTGCGGCTTGCGTGTGTGGCAGTCCAGCGCCGCCAAAGATGGCGCGTTCCACCGCGTGCGCTACACAGGAAAACCCGTCCGCCTCCCGTCCTCTGTCCAGGTCAAAAAGAACGGACTCCAAATCACCTTCACCACACCGTTGGACTCCAAAGCCGCGGTGGACCTCCAAAACTACGCGGTCGACCAGTGGAATTATCGGTGGACCACGAACTACGGCTCCAAGGAATATTCCGTCGCCGACCCCGAAAAGGTCGCCCACGATTCCGTCGAAATCCGGTCCATCAAACTCGCCGAGGATCGCCGCTCGGTGTTCCTGGATTTGGGGTATCTCAAACCTGTCATGCAGATGCGGGTGAAGTTCGGCCTCCAATCCGAAGACGGCGCACCCATGAGCGGAGAACTTTACAACACCCTTAACAAAGTCCCTTGAATTCTCTGTTGCATTCGGGCCCATCAAGAGGATTATTGGGCTTGAACCTTCCTTTCGTTTCCCGTGAAAACACACTTTAACCGAAGTCTTCCAAACGGCAGCGCAGCGGTTCCCCAAGGGGCCGGGGCTTTTACCCTCATCGAACTGCTCGTTGTCATTGCGATTATCGCTATCCTCGCCGGCATGCTCCTGCCCGCGTTGGCCAAGGCCAAAGTCAAAGCCAAAACCACGCTTTGTCTCAATAGCCTGCGCCAAATGTCGCTCGCAACCCGGCTCTACGCCGACGATAACAAGGATCACGTTCCGCCCGTGATCGGGCAGGTCGGCCGCTACTGGTTCCATCAAATCGCTCCCTATATGGGCGATCAAAAATACCAGGAAAAACCGAACGAAAACTCGCAGGGAGTGATGCGAATCATGGTTTGTCCAGCCACGAAACGGCCTAAAGCAAAACCGGCGGCAGACGATTCATGGTGGGGCACGGCCACTAAAACTTGGCGCGTCCTCCAGTCCGAGGGGAGTTATGGCATGAACCTCTGGCTCGACAACCAAGGCGAATACCTCAACGACTTTCCAAAAGCCAAATACTACGCCCTGTACGGCGAGGCGCCGACGGGTGTGCCCGCCTATGGGGATTCGGTCTGGGTAGGGTCGTGGCCCGAAGGGACCGATACCCCTCCGGTTGATTTGAAAGGCGCGGGTTACGGAGGTGGCAGTTTTCCCCATGCCAAAGGCCAGTTCATGGGCCGGTTTGCCATCGACCGCCACAGTGGTGGCATCAACATTGGGTTCACGGATGGACAC
This sequence comes from Akkermansia muciniphila, assembly GCA_945865375.1. GTDB lineage: Bacteria > Verrucomicrobiota > Verrucomicrobiia > Limisphaerales > F1-80-MAGS106 > F1-80-MAGS106. The sequence goes on from CAMBEJ010000104.1 coordinate 5,988, forward strand.
TCCTCGCTCGTGAAGGCAAAGGAATTGTGGACGCAGGATTGGCACAAGGATTTCGCGCCTAACTACAACGTCAAACTACGCTGAATCGAACAAGATTTTTGTTCGAGCCGCCAAGCTACCATGTTTCCGTTCATCAAGATTCCTCCGACTGCGGACGAGGCCTGGCAACCCGGCCCCTACGACGGTGTCGAGCTGCTCGTGCTCCACAAACACGAGCATTCGGGGGGCGTCACCGTGCTACGAAAATTCCAAGCCGGGGTGACGGTCCCCTCCCACATCCACCCGCTTGCGAACGAGCAGGTTTACGTGCTCTCTGGTGAGTGGGAGGAGAGCGGAACCGTTTACACAAAGGGTGCCTTTTTCTTTGCTCCAAAAGGCGTCAAACACGGTCCCCATCACGCCAAAACTGAAGTCATCAGCCTGACGATATTTGACGGGCCACTGACCGTGACATCGTAAGCCGTCATTCTTCAGCAAGCAGAGACGGTTCGAGCGGCGTCCACCGGCGAGTGCGCGGGATAAAAACCGATGATCCCATGCGCGTTTGCCGAGCCGAATCGAACTTCACCGAAATCCTCCATGCGGGTTCGGCAATGAGTAACAGCGCGTCGAGATGTCCATGAACATGAATTTCATGACGGGCAACTTGATCCGCCCGCCGACGGGTATGCTCTGCTTTGGCGGCCGCCAGGCGGTCAGCAGATTTCGCTCTCGCGGTTTCGCTGCTGCCGCGCGCGGTGCGTTGGGCAAGTTCCTCTTGATAATGTTCGAAGTACTCATCCACGCGGTCGAGCTCGCGGCGAAGATAGCTCTCCTGCCGGACCCGGATCGCTGCCAGATCCTGCGCCAAGTCCAGCTCCAGGGCGGCTTGGAGCCACTCCCGCCAGCGCGCCGACTGGGGCGGCGGCCAAGGAGCCGCTTCCGCCGAAACGACCTCCAACTTCGCAAGACCCAGGTCCCTGGCGACTGAGTCGTCCATGTTGCCGTCGGGCAACGAAACAGCCAGGCGTCGCAGAGACCAGTGCTGATCTATCGCCTGAATTTCGCACCGCACCAACCCCATCAAGGAGTCGTGCTGATCGCGACGGAAGGGCGTCGTCATCTGCCATCGCCCGGTCGCTGGGAATTGCGCACGCCATAGCTTTTCCGCGACTTCTGGCGAAGGTGCTTGAGCCCCATGCTCGGCAGCCAGAACACCTCGCTGCAAACTCAAAGGCGCGGGCCTCAGGGCGTCCGCGATCTGGAACGTGAGCGGACAACCAGGAAACACTTCCTTGGAAGCTTCACGGGGAGCCGTGTCATCCGATGGAGGAAACCACAATTCAACCTCATGAAAGGCTCCGTCCCTGTTCCACAACCGCGCCGCATCCCCCTCGGCGACGACCTCCAGCCGGTCGTGCCACGTCCTCTCGCACAAGGCGCCAAGGCCGGTCAGAGCTTCCTGATAGAAATCAGCCATTCCGTGCGGGCTATAAGGCAGACGCTCGAGCTTCATCGTGTGTGTTCAGAGTGATTCGTAGTCCTTCGAAAACAACGTTTCGTCCAGTTGCTTCACCTCGGCGTAGGCGTCGCGAGCGGCGGCCAGTTCTTCACCCAGACCCGCGAAAGCTTCGGCGACGCGACCCTCGTTGTCACGCCATCGGCGAAGGACTTCTTCCGCAAATTCGTCGCTGCTGAATCGTTCGCCCAGCACCAACCCTGTTTCCCCCACAACCAATTCAAACAAATTCAGCTTCTCTTGCAGCACCTGAAGCAGGTGCTCCTGCAACGTGCCGGCCTGGACGAAGTTGTAGATGCGCACCGGATGCTGCTGACCCAGGCGGTGGAGCCGGCCGATGCGTTGCTCGATCTCCATGGGATTCCACGGAAGATCGAAGTTGGCGAGGTGGTGGCAGAACTGCAGATTCCGACCTTCCGTGCCACTCTGCGTGAGCAACAGCGCGCCGCCACGCTTTCGGAATTCCTCAGTGATAGGCTGACGCTCGACGGGCGGTGTGCTGCCGTTGACCACGAACGTCTCCACCCCTGCCCTTCGGAGTGCCACAGCAAGCGCGTCCTGCGTCGCCAGAAACTGTGTGAACACCACAGCCCCTCCCTCGACTTTTGTCAGAGGCGCAAGCAACTCGCACTTACGCCGCCAACTCGTTTCCAACGGTGATTCCTGGCACCAGGATTGGGCTGCATCGCGGTTCGGAAACTTCTCCAGAGCGGCGCGCCAAGCCGCCGGACTACTGCCCGCTGCCTGCAACAACAACCGGCCCCACAAACTCGACTGGCCGCCTCCCATCCGCCCCAGTTGAGCGCGGAGCTCGGTCTCCCACCGCTGCCAGAACTTTTCCTCCGTGGCGTCCGGCTCGAACAGCACGGTTTCGGCCCGGCGCGGCGGCAATTTCAAGCCCGAGTTGGCGCGCGTGTTCCGAATCATGACCTGGCCCAACAGCCGCCTCAGCTCCTCGGGTTCCCGGGGCTGTCGCGGACGTTTTGGATCGATGAAACGGGCACGAAACTGTTTTGGGGACGGCAATTGGCCGGGCTGCAGCAGCGTGACGAGGTTGTAGAGATCCTCCAAAGAATTCTGGACCGGCGTGGCGGTCAAGAGGAGCAGAAACTGCCGGGGCAGAGCGTTGACCGCCAGCCAAGCCTGCGATTCGCGGTTGCGCAGATAATGCGCTTCATCCACGATCAACAGATCCCAATGTGTCTGCCGGGCGATCTCCAGATGCGCTGGCTGCTTCAGAGTGTGCAGGCTCGCAATGATGCCGGGGTTCTGCCGCCAAAACTTTTGAGCGTCGCCACGCAGGGCGTCCTGATTCGTGGTCACGGTCGCCAAGCCGAACTTGTCGCTCAACTCCTCCTCCCATTGATCCACAAGCGAGGGCACTGTGAGAACCAGAAACCGCTTCACCATGCCGCGCGTCAAGAGTTCCTTCAAAACCAGCCCTGCCTCGATGGTCTTGCCCAACCCGACCTCATCCGAGAGCAGCGCACGACCCCGCAGAGGACCGAGAACACGGAGGGCGGTGCGAATCTGGTAATCAAGCTGCTTGATTCGACAATGCGGCAAACAGAGCAGGTCGTCTGATTGGTTGGAAACCCACCATAACGCAGCCGACTCGCGTAAGAAGTAATCGCGCAGATCCGTTAGCGGTGCCGCCATTTGTTGGAATACCAGCTCGGGCAATCGGAAAACCACCGGAACCGGCGGCAGCGGCGCCCGAGACGTTGAAAGAGGCTGCTGGATTTTGGGGTGCAACGACAGAGCGCCTTTTTTGCTCTCGAACGCCTTCCTCCCTGCCTCCGCCTTCCTCGCTTCGGCCTCGAGTCGTTCTCGTCGTCGGCGTTCCTCGGCCAAACGCCCCATGTTTTCGCTGAGACGCGCCTCCTCCGTAGCCCTCTTCTCCCCCTTCCGCCACAACCGACGCTCGTATCGTTGGAGATCGGGATCCCCGAATGGAAGCAAGTCTTTCAACGCCTTCCGAACCGGTGAAGCACGGCAACGCACATCCAGCGCCATCTGCGCTAGATCCTCGAGTATCCATGAGCCCGAGGGTTCATCTGGATCGAACGGTCGTTCCTCCTCACGAACAGGCTCTCCGCCGACGGTCTGTGCTTTGACCCAAAAACCACGCAATGTACGGGCGTTGGTGGCAAATCGAACCAGCCAGGCGTTCAGTCCTTGGAGGATGGACTCTCGTTTGTGAGAACTCTCGGACGACTCGTTTTGCCCCCCCGTTTCGATCTCCCAGGTGAGCTTGTTGCTGTCGGGGACGCGCACACGGCCGGTTGCCACAACCTTCTCAGTCGCTGGGCTGCTCCAAACAAACCTGGCCGTCCTTTCCACCCTGTTGATCGTCACACGCAGGTTCAGCAGCAAGGCAACCGGCGCCATCGGTTTGTGCACGACTTTTTTCAACAAACCCTCGCCGTCCGGTAGCACACCCAAAATGGAGCACGCCCATAATCGCAATGCAGCAGACGCCTCCTTGCCCGGCTCGACTGACCCCAAGGCCTTGGACTCCAGAATTCGAGCGATGTGAAGAACATAATCCCTCAGCAGTATCCACAGTTCTTCCCCTGCGGCTATTTTGAGTGGAAAAAATACACCTTTCGTGGCCGCGCCAAGATTCTTGTCCGCCAAAAGCCCAGCGGAGAGAGAGTCGGCTTCGAACGGAAACCGTTTTCGGATGCGGTTCAACAGCGCCCGAACAGACGCGGGCCAGTGACTGCAATGATCGATGTGTTTTTTACCAGGCGTGGCACAACCCTCAATGACCCATCCAAGCACGGAACACCACTCCAAATTCGGATCCAAACGAACCAGCCATCCGCGTGCCACTAATTGGCTCCCACCCTCGCGAAACCACTCCCAACAGATCTGGCCAGCAGCCAGATCGAAAGTGATGCAGAGGTGAGTTTGTTCAGGCGAAACTCCCGGTCGCGACCTCCTGTGGTCTTCGGATAAATCCGGCAAGTGTTCTCGACTCGGCATCGGCGATGAAGATGCGATGGCTGACTAGGACGGGCAACCTAAAAACACGCCCTCGCTGGCCCTGATGATTGGAATTAACATCAACAGGATCGACACGGAAACCTCGCTAAGGAGCCGCCTGTGTCAGCGCCAGCCGCAAAACCTGGGTTACAGTGCTCGCAAAATGCACCTTCAACTTGCGCCGCACCTCCGCCGGTACTTCGCTCCAATCCTTCCGGTTCCCCACCGGCAGTGACACTTCATTCATGCCCCCGCGCAACGCAGCCAATACCTTTTCCTTGATGCCACCCACAGGCCTCCAGACTCAAGTTCGCAAGGGGTGCGATCAAGTCGGCTATCTTCCCGGGCACATCCGTGTTCAACAACTCCACCTTGACCTCGTCACTCACGGTCTGCGACATCTCGCAGATCTGCTCAAAGGCCTTTTTCGCATTCCGCCCCATAGCCTCCAGCTCGATCGAACCGTCGGTCACGTCCGTCAACACCCCGATCTCCGCCACCAAATACGGGCTCATCTGCGCGTAGCTTTTGATCTCAACTGCCGCTCCCCAACTCCGCCCGCTTGACGATCGCTTGAAAATGTGAGCATCTCCATCGGCATCCGCCTGCGGTGGCTCCAAAGGCAACCTTATTGACCGATTTTTCAAGCACTCTATGGGACACGAAGACGCACACAGCAACCCAGCACCGCCTCCCCAACCGGCTGGCCCCACGGATTTTGTCCGCGATCTCATCGCCGCCGACAGGCTCTCGGGCAAACACGACGGCCGCGTCATCACTCGGTTCCCTCCAGAACCCAATGGCTACCTGCACATCGGTCATGCCAAATCCATCTGCCTCAACTTTGGCATCGCCCAAGAAAATCCCGACGGTGTGTGCCACCTTCGCTTCGACGACACCAACCCCGCCCGGGAGGACGTCGAATACGTCAACTCCATCCAAGAAGATGTGCGATGGCTGGGCTTCAACTGGGCCGACAAAATGTTTTATGCCTCGGACTATTTTGAAAAACTCTACCACTACGCTCTGCATCTCATTCGCAACGGGAAGGCCTACGTCTGCGATTTGTCTCCAGAGGAAATGATCGAATACCGGGGTGCGCCAACCATTCCAGGCCGCGAAAGTCCCTTCCGAAATCGGTCTGTGGAAGAAAACCTCGACCTCTTCCATCGGATGCGCGCCGGCGAATTCGCCGATGGTTCGCACACCCTGCGGGCAAACATCGACATGACCTCTCCCAACATCCACCTGCGCGACCCCGCCCTCTACCGGATCCGCAAAGTGGATCACCACCGCACGGGTGCCGCGTGGTGTCTTTACCCGATGTACGACTACGCTCATAGCGTCTCGGACGCCATTGAAGGCATCACCCACTCGATTTGCACCTTGGAGTTTGAAGTGCACAGACCCCTGTACGACTGGATCCTCAATCAGCTTCCCATCCCACACCACCCTCAACAAATCGAGTTCGCCCGGCTCAATCTCAGCTACACCTTGTTGAGCAAGCGCAAGCTGCTCCAACTTGTTGAGGAAGGGGTCGTCTCCGGTTGGGATGACCCGCGCATGCCGACCATCGCAGGACTCCGCCGACGCGGTTATACTCCCGAGTCAATCCGTGCCTTCTGTTCCCGCATCGGTGTGACCAAGTTCAATGGGCTCACCGACATCAGCCTCCTCGAGTTCAGCGTGCGCGAGGACCTGAATAAAACCGCGCCGCGAGTCATGGCGGTTCTCCGCCCGATCCGCGTGGTCATCGAGAACTTCCCCGAAGGCGAGGTCGAGGAACTCGATGCGATCAACAACCCCGAGGACCCAGCGGCGGGAGTTCGCAAGCTCCCATTCTCACGCGTCCTCTACATCGAGGCGGAAGATTTTCTGGAGAATCCGCCCAAAGGTTTCTTCAGACTCACTCCCGGCGGAGAAGTCCGGCTGCGTTATGCCTATATCATCCGGTGCGTCGGCCTCGTCAAGGACCCCGCCTCGGGACAAGTCCAGGAGCTGCGTTGCACACTCGACCCCAACACGCACAGTGGCACAGGCCACGTACAAAGGAAGGTGAAGGGAACGATTCACTGGGTTTCGGAAGCTCATGCAGTCGATGCCGAGGTGCGTCTATACGACCGGCTGTTCCATGTCGAAACCCCCGGGGACGCTGAAGGAGACTGGAAAACCCTGCTCAACCCGCATTCACTCCAAACACTCACCGGCTGCAAGCTGGAACCTTCCCTGGCCGGAGCCAAACCCGGCGCGCGTTATCAGTTCGAACGTCAGGGTTACTTTTGCGCCAACTCCAGCGACGCCAAGCCCGGCAAACTCGTCTTCAACCGCACGGTCACGCTCCGGGATTCCTGGGCAAAATCCGCGAGCCAGAAAAGCAAATGAAAATCCCCGGCTAGGGACGGTGCGATGGGCCTTCCCTACCCGATCTTGACGTGAAGTGCGCATCTCAGATTTTTCCGGATCTTCTCGTAATCGTAATCGTAATCGTAATCCTATTCCAGGTCTCCCTCTTGCCAGAGGTAATAGGAGTTGGCCTTAATAAAGGCAACCCGCATCGGAACGGGACTCCACGAGCGGTCCTTCCCATGCACAAGTTGGTAAACCTCCAGCCTTCGTGATCGAATCGGCAGTTCATCCGATTACGATTACGATTACGAGTACGAGTACGAGTAGGAAACGCGAGCACGAAAAATCTGGGATGCGCACTGACGTGAACGCCATCCTGCTTGGCCCTTGCGGACCTGAATCCAAGGTGCCCTGTCAGGAGTCCTAAGTCTCCATAGCGGCAAGCTTGTTCGAGGCTGACTCCCAGTCTGCGGTTCGCTGTTCGAGGCCATGTTGCACGCCAGAAAGTTCGCGGTTCAAATGCATCGCCGCACCCGCCTTGGCGTAGGTTTCAGGTTTCTCAAGCTCGGTTGTCAGTTCAGCAAGCCGTGCCTCCAAACCCGCAACGTCTTTCTCCAAACTTGTCACCAATTGTTCCTGTTCCCTGCGCGCCTTCGATCGCCCTTGGCGCACCTCCGCCTCCATCCGCCTTTGCTCCTTCCGATTCGCGCCCCCTGCCGCGTCTGCTTCGCGCCCGCCCTTCGCTTTTCCGGACAAATTCCCACCGCCCACGGCCGTGAGAGCGGCGCGTGCCGACGTGGCAGCAGTCTTATCAAGGTAATACTGATAATCCCCCGCGTAAGGCGTGATGAGTCCGGCGTTGACATGGGCCACTCCGGTGGCTAGTTGCCGGATAAAATACACATCATGACTGATGAAAACCAAGGTGCCCTGAAAATTCGTGAGCGCGCCCAAAAGCGCGTCGATGCTTGGGATATCCAGGTGGGTGGTCGGTTCGTCCATCAGCAATAGGTTCGGCGGGTCCAAAAGCAATTTCACCAATGCAAGCCGGCTTTTTTCTCCTCCACTCAGGACGCTCACCCGTTTAAAAACGTCATCGCCACGAAACAAGAAGCTGCCCAGAACCGTGCGGATAAACTGTTCGGTCACACGCTGCGGCGTCTCCATTGCCTCCTCCAGCACTGTTCTTTGTGCCTGAAGCATCTCCACCCTGTATTGGGAGTAATAGCCCTCCTTCGCGTTGTGCCCCAGTTCGCGCGACCCTGCTTGGGGAATGAGCACCCCCGCAAGCAACTTCAGCAAGGTAGATTTCCCGGCTCCGTTTGGCCCAACCAACACCGTTCGCTGCCCTCGTTCCACCTCAAAGTTCAGTCCTTGATAGACCGGTGCGGCTCCGTAGCTAAAATGCAAATCCTTCAGCGCAATCACTCGCTGCCCACTCCTTTGCGGTTGTGGAAAATCAAAGTGAATTTTCTTTTCATCACTCGTCGGTGCTTCGAGCTTATCCATGCGCTCGATTTGCTTGAGCTTGCTCTGCGCCTGGGAAGCTTTGCTCGCCTTGGCCCGGAAACGGTCCGCAAACTCTTGAAGCCGTGCGATATCTTTCTGCTGGTTCTTGTAGGCCGCCGCCATCTGCACTTCGCTGGCCTCCCGTTGCACAAGGAACCCGTCGTAATTCCCGACGTAACGAAAAATTCGTGATTGGCGGATCTCAACAATCGATGTCACGAGCTGATTCAAGAACTCGCGATCATGAGAAATCATCAGGATGGCTCCGGGATACCCTTGCAAATACTCCTGAAACCAGAGCAGCGCTTCCAGATCCAGGTGGTTGGTCGGCTCATCGAGCATCAAAAGATCTGGCTCCATGACGAGAAGCCGCGCCAGGTAAGCCCGCATCACCCACCCACCGCTCATCTCGCGCGCGGGCCGTTCAAAATCCTTGTCGCGAAAGCTCAATCCCTTCAGGACGCTCTTAGCCTTAGCGTCCAACCGGTGCCCTCCAAGCTCGTCAAAACGAGCCATGGCCTCATGGTGCTCATAACTGCCATCCCCATCGCCAGAGCTCGACTGCTTTAGCTGCTTTTGAAGCGCCGCCATTTCATCCGAGATGGCCGTCGCCAGCTCCAGCACGGTCTGGTCGCCCGCCGGAGCACTCTCCTGGGGCAGATACCCCAGCACCGTGCCCCGCTGAAAATTGATGGTTCCCTTATCCGTCTGCTCCATTCCAAGGACCAGATTGAAAAACGTCGATTTTCCAGCACCGTTTGGTCCCACGAGGCCAATGCGATCTTCACGGTTGACTTGCATGGAGACGTCGCTGAAAAGCGTGCGTCCACCGTACGACTTGCTGATTTCTGATATTGTTAACATGCCAAAACAATGGATCGTGCGGATGTCCCGTTCCAGAGGCAAGCGGCTTTTGCACCTCGCAATCCAGACGCGCGCATCTCAGATTTTTCGTGCTCGCGTTTCCTACTCGTAATCGTCATCGTAATCGTCATCCCATGAACCGCCGATTCGACCACGAAAAGCTGGAGGTTTACCAAGTATCTTTGGCTTTCATCACCTGGCTTGAGCCGATCCTGCAGAAATTGCCCAAACCCCTCTCTGTGACCGACCAATTGGATCGGGCCAGTACCTCCATCCCTCTGAACATTGTCGAAGGCAACGGAAAATTCACTGGAGCGGATCGTTGCCGATATTTTGACCGCCTTGATAAAGGCCAACTCCGATTACCGGTTGCACGAGGGAAACCCGGGATAGGATTACGATTACGATTACGATTACGAGAAGATCTGGAAAAATCTGAGATGCGCACAATCCAGCCCCCTCAAACCATCACCCCTGCTGAGGCGGCACCTGGGCCCTGTAAAACGGTTTAGAAACCACGGACGCCGAACAGGCACGGCCCCGGATCTCAATGTTTAGCCCAGTCCCAATCTTCGCCAGCGCGGGAGGAACGAAACCCAAACCAATGCCAGCGCTCAGCGTCGGGCTTTGAGTGCCCGAACTCACCTCCCCAACCCGTTCGCCTGCCAGATTCAAAATCGGATAGTGCGGCCTCGGTGGTGCCGATCGATCCGTCATCCTGAACGCGACCAATTTGCGCAAAACTCCATGTTGCTTCTGCGCCCACAACGCGGTTCGACCGTTAAACTCGCCTTTTTCGAACGAAACAAAAAATCCGAGACCCGCCTCGATGGGCGTCAGCTCATCCCCCAGTTCATGGCCGTATAAAGGATAGCACGCTTCTGTCCTCAAAGTGTCCCGGGCACCCAACCCGGCGGGCTTGAGCCCACGCCCGGCCCCTTCCTCGATCACCCGCCGCCAAAAGTGCCCGATCGCCGCGTGCGGCGCCATCACCTCAAACCCATCCTCCCCGGTGTAACCTGTCCGAGCCACCCACACACCTTCTGAATGAACCGACGCCGCGATGATCTGGTTTTTCTTGAGCCCACTGGGTGCCAGACCAGACAACCCCGGAGGGAGGGAGTCAAAACAGGAGTCAATAAACCCGGCCACTTTGGGCCCCTGCACCGCGACCGCGCTCCACAAATCTGACTGATTCTCCACCACCACCTCGTCTCGTCTCCCATACCCCGACCAGCACTCGTGCAGCCAAGCCTCATCCACATCGATACGGGAGGCGTTGATGATTAAAAAATACTCCTCCTCAGCGATCAGAAAGACGTAGAGATCATCGACCGTCCCGCCATCGGAGCGGCACATCTGCGTGTACTGACCCTGACCTGCTTCCAGCTTGGCAACGTCGTTGGTGAGGATCTTGTTCAGAAAATCCCCCGCAGCGGAGCCCTTGACGAAAACTTCTCCCATATGGGAAATGTCGAACAAGCCAGCCGATGCACGGACCGCGAGGTGCTCGTCCACGATTCCGCTGTATTGCACGGGCATCTCCCACCCACCGAAATCGATCAGCCGGGCTCCCAAAGCAACATGCGCGTCATACAACGCCGTACGGTTTAACATGCCTTAGAAATAGCCCCTGCGCCAAAGGAAGCAAATCCGTTTAAATTGGAGAAGGGAAAGGGGGTCCCCATTGCAGTTTTTCCGGTCCCAAATTCTCAAATCTTTATGGCTGCAATCATCCCCATTTCTCCGTCCTCATTTGAGTCTTTGGAACCTTCAACTCCTCCAAAACCAAGTGCTCCGTGCTGTCCACGAGTTCATTGGGCCCGCAAGCGTAAAAAACCGTGTTCGCCAGGTCAGTCGCCTGTTCCCGAACCCACTGCGAATTGATGCGGCCTCGACGCCCCGTCCACGGATCCTTGTCCACCAAACGGGTGCAGGTCACGCGAAATTTGAAATTCGGATTCTCCGTCTCCATGGCTCGGAACTCTCCGTTGAAAATGATGTCGTGTGTGGTTCGGACGCTATAGAGGATGGTGATTGTGGTTGCCAGTTCGCGGCGGGTGGCTTCCCGCACAAACCCGCGAAACGGCGTCACACCCGACCCTCCGGCAATACACACCAAATGTTTGTCCGGCTCGTAAGCCGGCAGGAATCGTCCTGCTGGATGAATGACCCAGAGCTTATCTCCGGGCCTCGCCCAATCGACGAGCCGGGTTCCCATTTTACCATCCCGCTTGACTGTCACCTCATAAAACCCACGGTCCAACGCGCACGAAGAGAGCGAGTAGGCCCGTTTGTAGATCGGCGTATCAGGCCAATACACCGTGATGAACTGACCTGTCTTGAACTCGGGCTCATAATCTTCCGGCCACTTCAACCGCAAGGTTTTTGTGTCCAACAATTCCGCAGTCACCGCTTCGATCTCCATTTCTTCAGGCTGTTTCAGCATAAAAAGAGGCTCATCGACCCGCCATTTTTGCCCCCACATCCAGGCAAACCCCTTCCTTCGTGCTGCGAAGAAACACTTTCCCATCGCTCACGCTCGGCGTGGACCAGCATTTCCCCGAAACCACCTTTGCGCGCGCGAGTTCGTTGTAGGCCGCGGGAGATGCCTCCACGATGACCAGTTGGCCGGCATCACCGAGCACCACCAGTTTGTCTTTGGCGAGCGTCACATTCCCTGGGCCAAAACCAGGCTGCGTCCACATTTCCTTTCCAGTCAACAACTCCACGCATTTCAATGGGCACCCGCCGTATTCCTTGAAGCCAAACATGCCGTAAAGATATCCGTCCTTGAAAACCGGAGTACTCCAGTGATTCATCAACTTCCCCGGCATGAGCCACAGCTCTGTCGCCTTCAGCTTCCCTTCCTTCTTGCCGATTTGGACAGCTCCCGCGCCCACACCGTAGCCCGCCGAACAATAAACCACATCCCCGGCAACCACAGGAGAAGCCGCTGTGGAGGTCTTAAACAAGAAACCGTAGCGCCAAAGAACTTCGCCGCTCTTCGGGGCCACCGCCACTAATCCCGTTTGTGTGAAAAAAATAACCTGTCGAATGCCCAAGACGGTCGCTGCCACAGGCGTCGCGTGCGTCATCTTGTCGTCCTGCCCCTTCCACACCACAGCTCCCGTTTTCTTATTGATCCCGAGCAGCCCTTGCCCCTCGCCCCCGCCCGCCACAAAAACCAGATCCCCATCGATCAAAGGCGACGCCGCGTTGAGCCAGTTTATGTTCCTCCCAGCATGCTCCTTGATCAAATCCCTCGACCACACTTCCTTCCCGGTTTTTGAGTCAAGACACACCAGCTTGAGCTTGGCTGACATCACGTAAACACGACCGCCATCGAAGGAAGGTGTCGAGCGCGGTCCATCCCCACCTTTGTTATCACCGGTGCCTGAGTCGCCGCCTCCTTCAAATTTGGTGGGTCCAAGCGGGAAGGCCCACAACTCCTTGCCGCTGCCCGCATCGACCGCGAGAATGACCTCCTGGTTTGCCCCTTCCACCTCCCGCGACACGATCGTATAGGCTCCTCCTCCCCCGACGGTGATGGAGCTGAAACCAGCCGTCATCGGAGTTTTCCAGATTTGCTTGGGACCTCCATCCGGCCACTTGGAGGAGATTTTCTCGGCAGTCTTGCCGTCGTGATTGATTCCCCGGTACTGCGGCCAGGCTGCGCCGCAAGCGGCGTTTGCACAAAGAGCCAAGGCCAGGGCTGCCAAAGGGATGCTGCGAGTCGTTCGGAACGTTGTCTTCATAGGAGTCTGTGTGTCGTGATACCAAAGAATCTCGGAGCCTACCAATGGCCCATGAACCCTGCAAAAACAATTTCCAGGTTGTGGATGAGATTAGCTCCGATCCTCCTGCGAGCACCGCGTCGGTGATCGCGAAAGAAACTCTCCATGAGGTTGTTGAACCATGAAGCATGGGGAGATCATTCCGATTGCGGCCCTGAATGCAAGGTGCCAAGTCAGGAGTTCTGAGCCTTTACCTCGGTTCTGAACACCGTGGCTTAAAGGAAAATCCGGATCCCCCCGCTTCCGGCAGGACAGAGATGATGAATGTGTTATCTGTCAGGGTACTAGCCGAGCGAACTTAGGGAGCGCCTCTCCAGAAAAACGCTTGCGCGCCAAACAACCGGCCGATAAATTGAGGTACCTCGGAGCACCCGTAGCTCAATTGGATAGAGCGTCTGACTACGGATCAGAAGGTTACAGGTTCAACTCCTGTCGGGTGCACCATTCAGCAGCAAGGAGTTACATAACTTTTCAAAATGGTTTCGGATCCTAGTTGGACATAAGTTGGACACTTTTGGTGGCTGATGCGCAGGGGAATAAAGATTCGAGCCTCAGAAACACTGATCCCCTGCTCGTCCAATCCATCGCCAGTCGGGTAAAGAACCAAGGCTGACCCCATGCCTCCCCACGATTCACCAACCTCCGTTCCAATGCGGGTCTGCGTCGTGAACCCTCCGCCGGGAGTTTCCTTCGCCATACAGCGCGGTCGAACAGACCTTTTGCCTCCGTCAACGGTTGGTGCGGAGAGCATAGAATTCCAGTTCGCTGTGAGGCTCGGTGCTCACTTAAACGATGGATCGCCGAACTTCCTGGGTGAATTTGCCCAAGGGCCACCTACGGATCGCTTCCTGTATCTCAACTCGGGGGCGCGCGCGGGGCAGCCGGGATCATGCTGGAATCGGCGGGCGAAGTTGAAATTCGCTTCAATTCCAAGGGACCTCGTCGAGGGTGTGCTCGGCCACCAAGACCGTTTCATTGAAGCCCGGGTCGTTGGGACCATGAAAGATGGCGGTCCGGTCTGCGCGACCGTGAAGCCAGCGGCAGTTTCTTGGAAACTATCGTAGCGTGTAGGCCAACCACGACGGTCTGGGGCACTTCGGCGGCTGCGCGCTCTGCTTGGACACGCGGATGATATCAGTGTTGGATTGCCCGCTCGCCGCTACTCCTGCCACGATCACCCAGGACGCATGATCCACTACACAATCAACACGGGTAACTCAGTCGAGCAGAACTTGTCCGCGCTGTCACCCGGGGCCTTGGACGTGCTTCGACCCCTTGTGGATTCCGGGGGCGGACAGCTCCAGCCACCATTCGCCGCCTACCGTGTCCAGATTGTGCGGGAGGAAGGTTGCGCTGTGTTCACCCTGTTTCGCGGCCAGGAGCCTCTGCTGACTTGTGGGCTCGCGTGGACACAGGCCGGGGCGAATGAAGTTTGGTCGGCAATCGAAGAGCTTTACCTTGGGGTATCGGACAATATCACATTCCAAGGCATGGATTCGGAGCCTTGTCGGCCAGCCTCGATCCCATGGCTCGCTGTCCTGATGATGCCTCACATTCTGTTCACTGCCAGGGACGATGTGGGGTGGTTCGGGGACTTCCAACTGTGCATGGCTGCTATGATTTTAGAGCGTGCCAGGTGAACAGTCTTTGAAATGAGCCGTGCCACGGTGCGATGACTCGTCACATCTCTTTTATTCTCCCGCTCCTTTAACCCCTTCCCCGGCTCCGGCCAGCTCTCCACCGCTCACGGGACTGAACTGCGAGCCAAGCGGAACCCCAGGCTGCTGATGTACCGGTAGTCCGGGAGGTAGCCGCGGCGGTAGCCCGAAAGGACGATGAGGGCGTAGTCGAGCCAACTGCCCCCGCGGAACACCCGGTACGAGCCCGAAACCACCCCATCATCCCATTCCCACACATTGCCGCCCATGTCATAGGTGCCATAGGCCGAGGGGCTTCCGTTGCTCCCCACCGTCGTCACGTTGCCATCCTGTCCGTTCCAGTCGGCAACGGAGTTCCCATTGATCGAGTTCGCCGTGCTGCCCAACCCCGCCGAGCCGACTCCGGTCGGGCTCGCTGTCACATACGTCGGGTCACTGTCACTCTTCGTTGGATAAGCCCAGTAGCCCGCCGACACGCCGCCGCCCTTGTAATACGCCGCCTTGTACCACTCGTCCTCGCTCGGGATCCAATACTTCGCCCCAGGCTCCTTGGTGAACCATTTTCCGCTCACCGCGTTGTTGAGCGTGTACGCCCCCGTCTCCAGCAATGCCGGATTGGTCGAGCGCCCGTTGTGCAGCCAGTTCGCCACCCGCGCCGCGTCAAACCAACTCACATAATTCACCGGCTTATCCCCCATGTTCGCCTTCACTGCGTACGTGAAATTTGGGCTCGCCCCCGACTGCGTAATCCCTCCCCGCGCGTCGCTTCCCATCGATGACGTATAATAAATCCCGTCTGGGTTGCTCGGTCCCAACGAAATAAACCTGTTCGGGTTGCTTCCTCCCACAGCGTTGAGGAACTCCACATACTCCGCGTTTGTGAACTCATACTTCTGAATCTGGAACTGGTAGCCCACGGCCCCAAACCCAGTCGTGTCAGCCGCGTTGCTTGCATCTCCCACCGTGACAAAGGAGATTTCCGAGGAGGTCGATACTGAACTCGACACACGGTAAAACCTTATCGTCGAGCCCGCTGCCAAGTCCACAAGCACGGTCGCCTCGGTTCCCAGGGTCACATTCGTAAACATCTGCCACTGGCCTCCCGCGCCGAGGGTCGAACTCCACTCCAGCCTCTGCACTGTCCCATTCTCACCCCGGACCGTGATCTTTGGCACCAATTCAATCGACAAACTTGCCGCCACGCCAGCCAGCGAGCGAAGTGGAAGAATCGCGACAAGAAGGATGAGAGTTCGAATCATACGGATTTGTTTTTCACCAACTATCTGACCGTGGCCTTCCCAAGCCCTTGTAACAAGGACAAACCCTCCACAGTGAGCCGCGTCCGTTGCTTGAAAGTGTGCCGACACAACCCAGATGCCGTTGAGCGGGTTTTCAAGGTTTCCGGAAATCACCGAATGGCGGCGGGAGTTGAATCCAAAAAGCCTTGATGTCTCTCCGTGCGTCTCCGTTCGCTTTGGTGCGCATTGAGCCCGTCTTTATTCGGGATCATGCGTGTTTGGACTTTTTGTGATTTGGGGATCGTTGCGCACCAAGACGCACCAAAGCGCATTTCCCGTGTCACAAATTGTCACAACTACACGGCTTCGACTGAGAACGTATTTTCCTGCAAGATCGAACATGTGTCCGGGGTCTGACGATTCCCAATGCTGAAACCTGGGCGTCAACAGCTCGGGTGCCTGTCGATCAAACCCTTCGACCATCCGAACACGGAAAAGCTTCACGGTCATCACACCAACACGGAATGGGAAGTTTCAGGATGCGCCATGCTGCGATCAGATCTGATTCAAGAGTGCCATTGTGGCGCAATTCGCGCTCAGGATTTGCGTGCGTTTTGAGTGGTCTTCCTGGACGAAG
>CAMBEJ010000105.1 GCA_945865375.1 Akkermansia muciniphila
TCAGGAAAAGACCGCCTCTGGAGCGTCGTTTCGATGCGGGTCGCCTTGATAAAGGCAAACTCCGATTACCGGTTGCACGAGGGAAACCCGGGATAGGATTACGATTACGATTACGATTACGAGAAGATCTGGAAAAATCTGAGATGCGCCCGCCCGCCGAAATGAAGCTCGATTCCTCGTTGCCGAGGCCCTTTGTTTTCATCAACATGGCGATGACTGCCGACGGAAAAATATCGACCGTGAACCGGGCCATTTCCAGCTTCGGGAGCAAGAGGGATTTCAAGCACCTTTATGAACTGCGAGCCACAGCCGACGCCGTCATGTGCGGCGCCAGGACTGTCGATCTCAACCCTGTCACCTTGGGTCCTGGAGGCGGAACCTTCATGAAACGCCGCGTCAAAAACGGACTCTCGCCCTCCAACCTCCGGATCGTTGTGACGGGAACCGGTTCGGTCAACCCCAGCGCGGAGATCTTCAAACACCGATTCTCCCCCATCATTCTGCTCACAACACGGGCCTGCCATGACGACCGCCGCAGGTCCCTTAGACCCCTCGCCGACGAACTCCATGATGGCGGCGACTCGGAGATCATGTGGATAGAAACTCTGCATTGGCTTCGTGCGCGTTGGGGGGTGAATCGACTTCTCTGCGAGGGGGGCGGCGCCCTGAATGCGGCACTGTTCCAGGCTGGTGTGGTTGACGAACTCCACCTGACCATCTGCCCTACGATCGCGGGAGGACGCAACGCTCCCTCGATCGCCTATGGTCCAGGGCTTCCCGCCCTAGAAGAGGCGTCGAGGATGAAAATCACCTCCGCTAAACGAGTCGGAGCGGAGATGTTCCTCACGCTTTCGATGGACCGTTCCCTGGGTTCACCGTCGTCCTGTCCACCAGCCCCAGACCACAGTAAAATCTCTTGAAATCGTGATCTGGAGGCGCAACCTCAATCCCTCCCTTGTTCGTCATCCTAATCCTAGCCAAACAGATTTCAAATTTGAACCACGGACTCGCACATGGGGATTAACCACGGAAAGAATACCGAAATGGAACCGATGGGGCAATCCAAAGAATACAAAGCGGAATTATTCGGTCTCTTTTCGGTTTTACTTCCGTGGTTCCAATTCTGAGAGATAAATCATTGAGATTCGATGAGTCAGAATCTGATCCCCGGGTTTTGCCGACGAAAGAGTGAGGTGCAAGCATCTGTCCCCATGTTTCTTTCGACAACCCGGTCACGCCCTGGCATTCTGTGGCCTCGAATGAAACAATCGATCGTCACGTTGGATTTGGAAGGGGTGCTCGTTCCTGAGATATGGATTGCGTTCGCAAACAAGACTGGAATCAAGGAGCTGGAGCTGACAACTCGGGACATTCCGGACTACGATGTCCTCATGCGCGGCCGGCTTCAGATCCTGGACCGGCATAATCTCAAACTCGGAGATATCCAGAGTGTCATCGCAAGCCTGCGTCCTTTGGAGGGTGCCCTGGAGTTCATGCGCTCCTTGCGTGAAAAAACCCAGGTCATCATCCTTTCGGACACCTTCGAGGAATTCGCCAAACCTCTGATACGCCAGCTTGAATGGCCGACTCTCCTGTGCCACAAGCTGGAGGTCGTGGAGGGTCGAATCGTGAACTACCGCCTTCGGCAGCAAAATCAGAAGCAGAAGTCCGTCGAAGCTCTAAGAGGATTGAATTACAAGGTCATCGCGGCAGGAGACTCGTTCAACGACACCGCCATGCTTGGCGCTGCGGACATTGGGTTCCTCTTTCACGCGCCCGAGGCTATCAGAGCTCAGTTCCATCAGTTCAAAGCGATCGACCGCTACGAAGATCTCATGGAGCTCATCCTTCACGAGCTCTAAGAGTTCAGCGGAGTCGTCCCCGATGCGGTGCTCTCCATGAACCTTCCTATAAGGGCTGCCAATTGGATTTTGGTGGGCCAAACCAAAGGCCGTGGCAAACTGGAAAAACAACGCCACCAAGTTTGTTCATTTAAACATATCTGGCTCTATCCGATACACTCTCACTTCCGCAAAGTCCTTTGCGCTTAACGCCCCCTCGCCACCGGGTTTACCGAATGTTTACCAGCGAAGAACCCAATTCTCAGAGAGAAATTATTGATATTCAATGAGTAAGAATCTAAATCTCGATGACTTATCTCTCAGATTTTGAACTACAGAGGCACAGAGGTACAGAGAAGAACAAACAATGAAGCCAAACTTTTCCCCCTCTCTTTTCCTCCTCTGTGTCTCCGTGTCTCTGTGGTTCAAATTTCAAACCTGTTTGGCTAGCTTTATCCGTGCCTAGCCTCGGTGCCTGCGGTTCGAAAAATGAAATTATTAGACGCCATGGAGTCACAGCGTGGCTTAGCCGCAACCCCAACGGCGCGCGGCCATCCTGGCCGCAGCGCGTTGGATTCTGCACAGGCGTGGGGTTCCCAGAGCAGCGCCAGTATGCGAGGCTGCTGCGGCCAGGATGGCCGCGCGCCAGCGCTGCGCATCGCATGCTGACATCGTCAACTAAGAGGGACACGATTTACTTTTCGGTCAAGGGCCCGGTCGTCATCCCTCGCTGGTTAGGAGGCCATTCAAATTAACCTGAACGTTCTGGCTGGTTCTTTTGGACCGCTGGCAGCGTTGCTCGTTGGTTACAGATCAGGGGATAGGCGCCTCACGAGCGCCTTGCCAGCATCCAAAACTCCTGCGCCATACCTGTTCATGTTATTGTGAATAGCCTTCTTACGTAGGGAGTTTGAAATCGAGGAAGGCACCCGTGCCTACGTGCAATCCACCCCGCAGGGGATCCTCATCAAGCCCCTCACTCGCGCCTCCATCACGAGCCTGCGCGGCTCCCTCAAGGGCAGTGGTGTGATGAAAGCCCTGATGGAGGACCGCAAACACGAACAGGACCTTTGAGGTCACTCCCGCTAGAGCGTACGAAGGAAGCGAAGAAATCCTCTCCTTCCGCGCGTCGCTGCGAGAGATGTTTCGAAATCTGCTTTGAACGCAAAATGGCGACCAAAGTTCTGGATGGCTTGAACGGGCCTCTCTTGGAAAAATCATTTTCCATTCGCGCCCGTCGAGTTTTTAGGGAATTCTAACCGGCCAATGGCTGATCGTCTTTTCCTGCTCGACTCCATGGCGCTCGTGTATCGGGCTCACTTCGCTTTCATGAGGAAACCCATCATGAACTCGAAGGGGCAGAACACCTCGGCGCTCTATGGGTTCACCCAAACCCTCGTCGATTTGCTGCAAACCCAGTCGCCCACCCACCTGGTGGCCGCAACCGACACGCCGGCCCCAACCGAACGTCATGTGCTGTATCCGGACTACAAAGCCCACCGCGACGCCATGCCGGAGGACCTCGTGGCCGCGCTTCCAGGAATGCGGCGCATCCTTGCCGCATTCCGCGTACCGCTGCTGAGTGTGGATGGGTACGAGGCAGACGATCTCATCGGAACGGTCGTCAGTCATGCGCCGGAAAGCTGCGACTGTTTCATGGTGACGCCGGACAAGGACTTCGGCCAGTTGGTCTCGAATCACGTCTTCATCCTCAAGCCTTCCAAAGGCGCGGAGCCGATCGAAACGTTAGGCGTGCGCGAAGTCATCCAGCGGTGGGGCATCACCGAGCCGAGACAGGTGATCGACATCCTGGCGCTCATGGGGGACGCTTCGGACAATATTCCCGGAGCCAGGGGGGTTGGTGAAAAAACCGCGGCCAAGCTCATTGGTGAGTTTGGTACGGTCGAAAATCTGCTCGTGAACACCGCCTTGATCAAAGGCAAACTCCGAGAAACCCTTGAGGCAGACCGCGAAATCGTGCTGCTTTCCAAGCGATTGGCCACCATTCGATGCGACGCGCCCATTGCCCTAAAACTCAGCGATCTAACGGTGCAAAAGCCGGACCTGGAGGCGCTCCGCGTCCTGTTTGACGACCTCGAGTTTCGAACGCTCGCGAAACGCGTGTTCGGCCTCTACGGAGCCCCTGACCCATCGCGAGGGGTCGTTTCCCACACTGCCGAGCCGGAATTCAACTTTGCCCCGAACCAAATTCCTTTGCCCGCTCCCGCCGCCCAAACAGACCTGGCGGCCAGTTCCGATCACGATCCAAACCAAGGCGTTCGGCAACAAGAGTCCACGGCCGCAGAGGCGAAAAACACCGTCTCCAACACACCTCACTCCTACATCCATGCGAACACGCCCGAGAAACGGACCGCCCTTCTCAACGCGTTGAAGGGATTGCGTTCGTTTTGTTTCGACCTCGAAACCACGGGCCTCGATGTCAAAACCTGCAGACCCATCGGAATCGCGTTCTCCTGGTCCGCACACACCGGGACCTACCTCCCCCTGCCAGGGGACCAAGAGGCCTTCGCGAAAACCCTTGAGCAACTGCGCCCGATCCTCGAAAACCCCGACGTGGAAAAAGTGGGGCACAACCTCAAATTTGATGCGAGCGTGCTCCGATGGCAGGGGGTTCGAGTTCAAGGCCCGATGTTCGACACCCTGATCGCCCACACGTTGACGGACCCTGAAATGCGCCATGGAATGGATGACGTGTCGGAGATGGTTTTGAACTACAAGCCCATCTCCATCACCGAGCTGATCGGCAAAGACACTTCCCAATCGATGGCGGATGCGGACCCCGAACGCGTCGCTGAATATGCCGCGGAGGATGCCGATGTCACGTGGCAACTCCGGGACCAACTCGAAAAGCGGCTCGCTGAAAGGGGGCAGACGAAGGTCTTCTTTCAAATCGAAATGCCTCTGATCCCAGTACTCGTCGAGATGGAATGTGCCGGCATCCGTATCAACACGACTGCTCTGGCTGATTTCTCCGTCCAACTAGGAACCCGCATTGCGGAATTGGAAAAGAGGGTGCATGAGCTTGCGGGCACGGTTTTCAATCTGAACTCTCCAAAGCAGCTCGGTGAGGTGTTGTTCGACAGGATGAAGCTGAGCGACAAGCCCAAAAAGACCAAAACCGGCCAGTATGCCACCGACGAGTCGACCCTGGAAGTTCTGGCCTCAAATCACGACATTGCTCGAGCTATCGTCGACTTTCGCGCGGCTTCAAAATTAAAATCTACCTACGCCGACGCCCTGCCCCAGGCAGTTTTCCAAAAAACAGGCCGAGTTCACACCACCTACAACCAGGCCGTCACCACCACGGGACGTCTCCAGTCGCAGAACCCAAATCTGCAGAACATTCCGATTCGTTCAGGGCTCGGACAGGAAATCAGGAAAGCCTTCGTCCCAAAGGAGGGGCCTTTCAAGCTTCTCTCGGCGGATTATTCGCAGATCGAATTGCGCATCATCGCGGGACTGAGCGGAGATCCTGGTCTGATTCGGGCCTTTCGCGAGGGAAAAGACATCCACACCGCCACCGCCGCCGCGGTTCACGGGGTCATGGAGCCATTTGTGACATCCGAAATGCGGCGCACCGCCAAAATGGTCAACTTCGGCATCATCTACGGCATCTCGGCTTTTGGTCTGGCCCAGCGGCTTGGAATCGCGCGAGGGTTGTCCTCCAAAATCATCGAAAATTATTTCGCGCTTTATCCAGGGATCAAAAACTACATGGATACCACGATTTCCCAAGCCCGGGAGAGGGGATATGTCGAAACCTTAACGGGAAGACGGCGCGTCCTGCGGGATATCAACTCAGCTAACTCCGCCGTGCGTGGTGGAGCGGAGCGCAACGCCATCAACACCCCGGTCCAGGGAACCGCCGCGGACATGATCAAGATTGCCATGGCCCGGATCGAATCCGAACTGCGCGGCCGAGCGCTCGAGACCCGCATGCTGCTCCAGGTGCATGACGAGCTGTTGTTCGAACTTTTCGAACCGGAAACGGACGTCGTCAAGGAACTCGTCGAGCGCCAAATGCGGGAGGCTCTTCCGATCGGTGTCCCCATTGTTGTGGAAATGGGCATTGGTCCCGACTGGCTCCAAGCGCATCCGTAAGCCGGAGTGCCCCTTCGAATGAAGGGGAATCGCGGGGTGTGAGGGGAAATTAAGGAGTGCCGCGCTCGACTTCAGCGGCCAAGCACCATTCTATCTCCCCGGCTCCGAAGTCGAAGGCAAGGTTCGCCAACTGATATCGGCTCTCGCCGGTTTTTGAGGCAAGAGTGGAAACCCTCATCCAACCCTCGAAGGGCCTCGCAGAACTTCCTCTTTCGAACATTGACTTACAGACGTCCGACTCCTCGTTCGAATGCGCCAAGCCCTAAGACAGTCGATACGACGGCAACCAGGTCATTCCGCGAATCCATTAACCCAGTCCCGCTTCGACCTCCCTCGTCCATTTTGGGTGCGATCCGCAAATTAGGCGACTCCACCACTTCAACACAGCCACACTCCGGCTCACGTTTTCGCGACAGATTTAGTGGCAGACTTTGGGGACTCGACCGCCTTCACGTCGGAGGAAGCCTTGGCCGCCTTGCGACGCAATCGATCCAGTTTCCGCTTGAGTTTAGAAAAGTGGCCGCGTTCTCCGGCAACCAGCAGTTGAGAGGCTTTACAATCCGATTTTACCTTCTTAAATGCCTGCTTTGCGTCTTTCAGATGCACCTTGGCGCCACGGAAAACGGGCTCCAACGCGACGGATTTGTCCTCCGCCTTTTTGAGGCTCGTGGCAGCTTTGGAAACCTGACTCTGGCTCGATCGGATCAGAGCGCTCAATTTTGATGCCTTCATGGATTACCCGCCTTTCTTTGGTGTCTGAGTGTCTGCTGCACTGGCGCATAGTCGCCGATCCTACTGAGATCGGCCAATGAATTCGCGCGAGAAATTGTAACAAACTTGTTACTTTGTGGCAGATTCAAGGGGAGAACCGAACCTGCGCATAAGAGAAATCACTTGGCCCACGGCGCCGAGTTTCGCCCGCAATCGTCTGACATGGGTGTCGATGGTTCGAGAATTTGATCCCAACGCGGAACCCCAATTTTCCCGCGGGAATTGCTCCCGAAACATGGCTCTCCGCCTACGCGGTGATGGCTGGCGGAAAAGAGCCCCCCAGGACCAGACACGGCACGCCGGGCTTCAGAAGTCACGTTTTCATCTCCTGTTTTTCCCATCTCGACTGGCGAATAGGACTCGGAGGAACGGGAGAGGCCAGCCCGACGCCGTCATTCACCGGGCCTATATCTGCGGGTTCTTTTCACGGCGCTCCGTAGTCCTTCTAACCGGCACACCTCCCTTTTTCAACCGTTCCGCCAAGCGCAGGGTGCGCCGCAGAATCGGGAGGACTGCCACGTCCTTGTCGCGGTTTGCCGCCTGTTTGCTCGCAATGACGCGTCGCAGTGGAAGAACCTTCACCGGGATCGCCTCCAACTCGCTCCACAGGGATATTTTCCACTCCACTTCGAAAGAACGTAAACCGTCGGGTTGGAAAATGGCGTTCACCTGCGTGCCGTCACTGAGCTCGTAAAGGGTCAGCGCGCGAATGACGCCGCCCTGTCGTCGCACGATCGTGAGCAGGCGAACGTATTGGCGTTCCGGCAGGCGCACCCAGAAGTCGTAGTCCACCGTCATCAAAGGCGCGCCTTGCGCAATCGCCGCCATCGCTCCGATCAAAATGCAATCTATCTCTTCTTCACGGAGCGCCTTAAGGAAAGCGCCGAGCGGGCTGTCTTGAGGCTGAAGTGACATCGTTCTTGGGGGGACATGGCAAAAAACAACGCGTGCTGCCAGCGCTCGGCATCGTCCAATCCGCGCGCGCCGATGAGTTCCCTGTAAATGCGGGCCGCGACTTCTTCGTGGCGTTGGGTCTTGGAATCCACGAACCGACGATGCCGTGCGATGCTTTTGCTGGCAAGCTCCTTCGCGAGCCGGGTCTGTCCCTGTGCGCATACCTCGCGGTGACGCAGTTACTTTCAGTTCGTGGCGGGAAGCTCCGCCACAGAGGGACTTTCACCCTCCTGTGCATGCTCTCTCTCGAGCGCACAGGCGGGGACGGCTCGTCCCCAGGTCCTCTCCGCTCGGCACTCGAACCGGGGACGAGCCGTCCCCGCCCCGAAGTGTTCTTGAATCAGCCATGCTCAGAAGCTGTTGTGATGGCTGAACATCGAGTTGCCGAATGAGTTGACGATTCGATAAAGTTTCCGATAAAGGAAGGCCAAAGCGGACTCGATGGGGGGGCCAAAAAGGTCCAAACCCCAGACAGCGGCGGGACGCCGCTGCCACTTTAGAAGCGTCCCATTGGGTTTGTCTCAGGTCCTGCTCCGCAACCGACAACTCCAAGATGCAGCGCGGCATGGGTTGGGACATTCTTTGTCAACTCATTCCGATCCTGCTTCAATTGCAAGTGCGGATCAGCAGTTCTCGTTTTGGGCTGCAATGTGGGGTAGGCCTCCGGGTCTGCCAGTCGCGGGGGCCTCTGGCCCACCGCAGAATGGGGCACTCCGCGAACCGGCAGGTCGGAGACCCTGCCCCACATTTTCAAAATGAGAACTGCTGATCGCGGATTCCCTTTCGTCGAGAGCGTTATCGTTATGAACAACCAGCAAACCTGCAACGATTGCCAGGCCCCATTGCCTGCGGATTCACCCGAAGGACTTTGCTCCAAATGCCAACTCAGACTAGCGACCACCTCCACGTCCTCAGAGGAAGCGATGACCACATTTATCGCCAGCAGTTGTCCTCACCCAAACACTCTGAACCTGAACCTGAACCTGAACCCTGAACCCTGAACCCTGAATATGACCATGACTGCCTGCTACCAAACCTTTAACACTCCCACAGGTCCATTTTCCGTCGCGATGGATCAGGATCAAAAAATTCTCGCCACGGCATTTGGCGGGGTTGAGGTCCTGCGCACTCGGTTGGGGACCATGGAACTATGCTTAGATCACGCTCGGACGACTGACGCAAGGGAACAAATAGAAGCCTACTTCAGCGGGGGAAGGAAGAGTTTTACACTGACGCTCGTTCCGCACGGCACCGCCTTCCAAAAGCAGGTGTGGCAGATTCTTGCCTCAATTCCATTTGGCGAAACGCGGAGCTATGCAGAGGTCGCGGCAGAATTGAAAAGCGCCCCGCGGCCAGTGGGCAGCGCTGCGGGCAGGAACCCCATCGCGTTGATCATCCCCTGCCACCGCGTGATCGGCAGCGACGGCAAACTGACGGGATTTGCCTTTGGTGAATCGATCAAGAGGCAGCTACTAGAACACGAGAGTATCCATTGTGAGCAGCCGGTCAGCTGGCACCCATCCCGACATTCTGCACAGTCTGGAAAAGTTTTCCTTCGGTCTTGATGCTTGGAGCGATGATAATTTCTGTCTCTTGAAATTCTCGAATCGAGGCCGCGCCCACATTGCCCATGCATGTCGTGATGGCACCGACAAGGTTCTGCGAGCCATCATCCACCGTGGCTGGGCCGAATAGGATTTGTTTCAGCGAACCCGTTATTCCCACCTTGATGCGCGTTCCCCTGGGCAGGTTGGCGTGAGGTGTGGCCATTCCCCAATGGTTGCCTTTTGCGGGTGCCTCCTCCGCCCGTGCAAACGCGCTCCCCACCATCACCGCGTCGGCTCCGCAAGCCAAAGCCTTGCAAACGTCCCCTCCCTTGCTCATGCCGCCGTCCGTGATAATCGGCACATACCGCCCCGTTCTCTTAAAGTGCGTATCCCGTGCGGCCGCACAATCTACTGTCGCGGTCACCTGGGGCACCCCAAGCCCTAAAACCCCGCGACTGGTGCAGGCCGCCCCCGGGCCTACCCCGATCAAAACACCCGCCACCCCACAACCCATCAACTCCAACGTCACGGAATAGGTGACTGCATTGCCGATGAAAACGGGGATCCTCAACCCGCGCGTGAACGCCTCGAGCTCCAAAGACTTGTACTGCGAAGAAATGTGGCGGACTGTGGAAACCGTGGATTGCACCACAAAGAGATCCGCTCCAGCCTCCTGCGCGATCGCCGCAAAGCGCTCTGCTTTTTGCGGAATCGAGCTCACCGCCGCCAGCGCTCCCGCCTTCTTGAGTTCTTCCACACGGCGGCTGATCAATGCCTCCTTGATCGGCTCTAGATAGATCTTCTGGATAATGGCGGTGACCTCTTCCTTGCTTGCTTTCACGACTCTCTCGATCACCTCTGAAGGGTTTTCGTAACGTGTCTGAACCCCTTCCAGGTTCAGAACACCCAACCCCCCATGCCGGCTCATCTCCACGCAAAAACGGACGTCCGTCACCCCATCCATCGCGCTCGCGATCACAGGAATGCCGAGCCGGATGGTGGACCCATCCTTCTTGGGAATGTGAAAGCTGGTGTCCACCTCTGCGGGGTTGATGGTCACTTCGCCTGGGACCAAGGCTATCTCATCGAAGCCATAGGTCACCCGCGCTTTTCGGTTCCGTCCAATCCACATTCCCATGTTCTTGTGCTCTTTAAGTTGTTGGCAAAACCGACCTGAACATTCACCGCGCCCTGATGGCTCTCAAAAATCCACCGCCACGTTCATGCCCCCGCATTGCGGACATCGAGAACAGTCGACGTCGGCGTCGTCTGTATAAACAAAGCCGCACTTTTCACAACGAAACACATTGTCCGCAGTCGGCACCGGCTCGAAACGACGGCTTCTAAGCTCGTAGTATATTGCGGCGCCCGAAAGCGCGGCAAGCAAAGAAAGGACATAGATGAAGATCAGCCAATCAGGAGACATTCGCTTGACTTTCTCATGGTTTGGGTTTCAGAAAATCCGGTTTGTGACTGAGGCACCTGAGATCTGCCACGGAAATGAAACCTTACCCCAGTCTAAAAGGCCGACTCGGTTCGTCCCAGCGTCGCTCTGAAAACGGATCCTTCGCGCATGCTTCAAAGCCTCCTGGTCGGCCGCCGCCAACGTGCTCGAATCCACCAGGCGCGCGGAAGTCACAAATCCATCAGAATCCACCCCCACCTCCACCACGCTGCTGCGAACCACCTGGAGTGACGCCAAAACCGGGGCGATCTCGCCATGCAAAATCGCTCGCTTCGACAACCCTCCACTCAAACGAATCCTCGTTTCCCTGCCCGGAGAACTCATCGATCCCCCCAAGCTCGAAAAGTCTGCGATCGGCCTTTCCACGGAAAAGAATTCTGACTGCTGACCTCCGGCTAGGCCCCCGTTTGTTCGAGGGCCTACCTCAAATGATCCCAAGCTTCCCTGCAACCATTTCGGAGGCTCCAGCAGGGATGCCAAAACGGGCGCGCTTGTGGACAACACGAGGCTCCCTCGCGCAGAAAACCCAGACCGATGCGCCACGGCGAACAGGGCTGGATCAATGCCTCCAATTCCAGCCATCAGACGATCCTCCAGCTTGCTCCCCATCACCATGGCGAGCCTCGCAGGGGCAGCTCGACTCTGCGCTCTCACGGCGGCAGGCCCGCGTCGTGACAAAGCAAACACGAGCAGGATTTGAACCACGAAAACTCCCAAAATAGCGCCCGCCCATCGCCGGCCAGACCACACTCTCGATTCGGCGTCGGCGCTCACTTGGAACCTCCACGTCCCTCCCCCACTAACGGACGGCTCGCCAGGAGAATTTCCTTGATTCCGGCCTCGGTGGCGAGCTGCTTCAATTCCATGAGCTTCTGCAAATCCAAACGTCGATCCGCCTGAATAATAAGGGTCAACCCGGAGTGGGCAGCCCGAACCGCCGTCTCCAGACGCCTCTTCAGCGTATTGCCATCCACCACCAATTGGTGGTTGTAGAAGATGCGGGAGTCGCGGTCCACCATCACAGAAACGGTCGCGTTGGTCACTCCGCCAAGTTCGGCTCCGCTCGCCGTGGGGAGTTCGATCCGAACACCAGGGACAAAAAATAGAGAGGATTGCAAAACAAAAAACAAGCTCAACAAAAAGAAAAGCCCCGCCCATGGAGCCACGTCAAGCTGACCCCGAAACGGCTTGCAGTTTCTCGGAAATCTCATGACGACTTGTTGCCGGGGGCGCTGTCGCTCAGATAGTTGAGCATCTCCGTCGAGGCTTTCTCCATATCCAGCACAATCGCGTTCACCCGGCTCACCAAATAATTGTAGCCGGCATACGCGGGAACGGCCACGGCCAGCCCGGCAGCCGTGGACAACAAGGACTCCCAAACACCCGGGGAGACCAAATGCATCGGAATGTAGGGCCCCTCTCGCGCCATCACTTCGAACACCTGGATAAACCCCAGCACCGACCCCAGCAGGCCCAAGATGGGCGCAATGTGCGCGATCGTCGCGAGCAAGCTCAGCTTCTCCTCCAGCCGTGGCACCTCTGACAACCCGGCCTCTTCCAACCCTTCGCGCATTCGATCCCGCCCTCGTTCCCGGCTCAGGATCGCGATTTTCACCAGCCGCGCCACCGGCCCCGGCGTCGCCTCGCAGATCGAAATAGCCTCGACCACATTGTCGCGCTTCAGGACGTTACGCACACCGTTGAGGAATTCAGCGGAGTTTATTTGGGCGCGGTGGTAATAGAGCAACCGCTCGACAAACACCGCGACCGCAACCGCGCTCACGACAAACAGCAACAACACCATTGGGCCCCCATGAGCGATCAGTTTCGGCAGCAACATCGTCCTCTTATAATGTGCGAGCCAAAAACTGCAAGCCGCCAGCGTCCGTCCGCATCTCAGATTTGTCGTGCTCGCGTTTCCCACTCGTAATCGTAATCGTAATCGCATAACCACCAATTCGACCCCGAAAAGCTGGAGGTTCAGCAAGTATCCTTGGCTTTCATCAGGTTGCGCAAGGGAAACCTGGAATAGGATTACGATTACGATTAGGAAAAATGGAGGAATTGGGTTGCGCGTCCAGATCACGATTTCAACCGATTTTACTGAGGTCTGACTCATGAATGCACGGCGCGGCAGTTGCTACGAAGAGGATGCCTGATCCATCCACTCTACAAATTGGCGAGGAGAAAGAATCTTGATTCCCTGAAACTCCTTCAGGACGAGCAAATCATTGTCCCCCGTGAGAATGATTTCGGCTTGGGCGGTGACGGCCGTCGCGAGGACTTCACCGTCGTCCCTATCACGGCAGACAGGCTTGTCGAGGGGCTTTGGATTCACAACCGTCGCTCCATCCTCGTAGATTTGCAGCAAGGGAACATTCCCAGGATCGAGGCCAAACTTTTCACGGAGCTTTTCCGCCAACTCGTCGAGCAGGGCACGGGAAGTGAACAACTCACAAGCCGGGAGGCGGCGCTTGACAATATCGCGGCACAAACCTTCGGCCACGAGTCCCGAACTGAGGACATTCGTGTCAACGACCAGCTTCACGAAACGATTTTGAAAACATCTCCGTCGGTGTAGATGCGTTGCGCACGGGCGATTGGAACGAGTTGGCGGCGCGTCTCCTCGAAAGCGTCCGCCCAAAGCTGCTTCTGAACGGCGCGGCGAACGAATTCGCTCTCGCTCACGCGCTGCGCCTTGGCGGCGCGTGAGACGTCCCGTCGCAGCACCGGCGGGAGGCTGATGGTCAATGTCGCTCTCATGTAGGACATGATTAAGACGGAGTGGTTTGAAAGACAAGGGGCGGAATCGTTCCACTCATTTCTTCTCCGGAGCCCCAAAGCGCCCCTTGTAAACAAAATCCTTCTCCGCTCCCGCTTTGACGTGGCACCCGGCGCATGCGGCCGATTTTTGCGGCAAGGGTCAAGTCGGGACGCGCGATGACATCGTGCTACCCAACGTCCCGTGGATGCAAAACAATCAACCCGCTCCAGTCCGCAGATTCGATTTTTCCTGGGCAGTCAGGCAATTGCAAAAAATGCCTTGTCGGTCAAGAAAATCTCCAACCTGCGGATCCGACGAAACGACAGCGATGGGAATGGCGAATATCAAACCCAGCAGAATTGGGCCGATGTAGGGCAACAACCCCGGGGTCATTTGATAAGCCAAAACCGCCCAAGTCATGCCCAGCACTGTGGGCGCCGCGAATGCCGTCGCTGCTGCCGGCCAGGAAATCCGCTCAGCAGGATTTCTCGATTGCTTGACCCATTGAACCTTCTGCCCCGTCAGGATCTCGATCACAAATCGCGCATGCATGTAAAACAGCAACGGCGAGATCAGAAAGCTGAAAAGAAATTCGCCGACCGTCGATAATACTTCCGGCACAAATCGGATTGCCAGCCGCTGGTCCGGATCGGCAAGATATTTTTTTTGCAACCAAAGGAATCGCACGAGGCCCAGCACCCTGGGCAGCGATAGGGTCGTCAGCAAAAACAACGTGACAGACCAGAACATCAGGGGCTCATACTGATAATCAAATCCCCGTATTCCCTGAACAAAGCCCCAAAGCATCACGGCCAGCAAAAGTGGCCCCCCAGCATACGCGAAAATGCCCAGCCCAAAATAAAACCTGTGTCCAAACCGTATTCTGTCGCCAAAAACGAGCCAGAAATGCTGAAAGTTACCCTGGCACCAGCGACGGTCGCGCCTGCCGTACAACATAATGTTCGAAGGAAACTCATCATAGGAACCGCCAGGCTGTATGTCCCATTCCACTGCCCATCCTGCCCGACCCAGCAACGCCGCCTCGACAATGTCCTGGCTCATAATCGACCCGCCCAACGGCGGTTGACCGGGCATGATGGGCAGGTTGGCATGTTCGATGAAAGGTTTGATGCGGAGCAACGCGTTATGGCCCCAATAAACCGAATCGCGCCCCAGAAACCAAAACAGCCCGGTCGCATACAACGGCAGACATCGCGCATGCGTGAACTGCATCGCACGGGCAAAGGGTGTTATCGCCCCAATCGGGATGATTGTGGATTGCAGAATGGCCAGGCCGGGCTGAGATTGCATTCGCAGGATTAATTTCCGGATCGTTTCGCCCAACATCACGCTGTCGGCGTCCAACACCAACATGAAATCGTAAGAGCCGTCGTGGTTAACCAAAAAATTGGCAATATTGCCTGCCTTCCAATTCTTACGCTCTCGCCGCCGCAGGAGGAAAAACCGACCCGAGGCTTTTTCGCACTCGGCGCGGGCATCGCCTCCATGAGCAGCTACCGTAACGGCCGCCTCGGCTCCGTGAAACTCCTCGATCAGGCTTCGGTAAATCCTCTCCTCCTGCTCGCAGATGGCCGGGTCCGTGCTGTCGCACAGCAGATAAAAGTCGCAGTTCTTATCCAAGCCCGCCTTGAGCGCACTTTCCCACGTCGTGCGTATGCGCTCATGCACCCGGGTGGTGTCCTCGTGATAAATCGGCATGACCATTGCCGTGCGCGTTGTGATGCCTCCGCTGTCCTCGGTTGTCGAGTTTTCCCGGTGCCGTCCGTTCCACCACAGCACGAATCCAAAAATGTACAGGAATAAGTTGAACCCTCCCGCAAAGAGCAATACGGTGAACACACCCGCCGACAGCAGTTCAGTGAATCGGACATCAGCCGTCAGCAGGCGCGCCAGAAAAAACGAGTTAACCTTCCAGACCAATAAGCCGGCGAGAAACAGAATCGCTGTCCGCCGCTGCCAAAGCTTGATGCCCCAGAACCCCATTGCCGGTTTTGAAAGTGTTTCGCTGTGCAGGTTTATTGGATTCTTGGAAACCATGGCATTCGAGCCGAATACCGATGCCACGGTTAAAAGCAGCGAAAGCGGCCGCAACTGAGGGTTTCTTACCTCATCGGAATCCGAACTGGCACATCCGCCAAAAGGCAGCTGGACCTTCGTGTGACCCATTCGCATCAGGCTCGATGTCGGCTTTTCCATCGTTGCTCGGTGTGTTCCATTACTGTCTGGCGCTTGTGCTCCCATGATCCGAACTCAATTGAATTAGCCTTTAGGCTTGGCCAGACCGCGTAATAATACGCCGCCGATGCGACCGAGCCCTCGAAGTTGTGATCGGCTACACCGTCACCGTTAAAATCGAACTTCAACCAGTAAATCTTGCCGTTGACAACCTTCGAGTCCGGAGTGCTCAGTCTTCCGCATGCCAGAGGCGTTGGCATCCCCAATATGCGGCATCGTCCACTTTCGCTGAGGGACCGCGCACCTTCTCGGCCTTGCGACCCGCCTGCTCCTACGGACCGAACACCGACTCTTTGTCGAGGCCAAGCAAGCCCTCCCGGCCCAGCCCCAGCCAACTGACACCCTTCTCGGCAACGGTTTCTCGCGCTCCCTTGTACCGCCGCAGCAACGTGAAGATCTCCGACCGAACGCCCCCCAGATCCCGATCAGGGATGTGTCGTTTGGCGAGGATTTCCAGGTAACGCCGATCCTGGCTGTTGCGGGCCATTTCGACGGCGACCAAAGCGCACAGTCCAGGATCTCCCTTCTCGAAAAAGGATGCGTCGAATTCCTTCTCAACACGCTCGACCGAAGCCGTATGCCGGGTTCCTTCCATGCGATGCAATATGCCCATCAACCCCACGGCCGTCCAAAGTGCCTCTTCCCTGGTTTCGCTCCCACGCACAAGAGCGTCTCGACCTATGCTCGACACAAGCTCGACGTAACATCGGCCGGCCCATCGCAGGGTCGGATCGGGGCTACTCAGCACTCTCCTGATCGCACGCTGATCCGGATAACCAACTTGTTTCGCATCGATTTCCGTCCGCCAAAAGTGCAGCGCTGCGAGAGTAGGATTTTCGGGCTTCTCTGGCTCCATGTTGTAGGGAGCGACCACCCGTCTGCCTATTCGGTTCACCAGCACGGCAAACGTCCTCTTTGGGTTGAAGACGCAACACTGGTTCAGGAGTCGGCGAACTGAATACGTCCCGGCCGGGATGTCCACCGGAAAGTCGAAGGTCCCCAAGAACGTGACGCCGCGCCGCCAGAGGCCGAAGTTGGTCTCGGGTCTCCTTGATAGAGGTTCCAGGACGTCCGTGAAGTATCGCAGCCCGAATGCGTCGCGAGGAACCCGCACCGCCTCATTGAGGAGGCTGGAGTACTCCGATGTCTTGGGGAAGAACCAGATGATGCCGCTCTTGGGATCTTGATGCCACGTGAGAGCAGGGTAGCCCTTCACAAAAGCGTCGAACAACTGGCGAACCGTACATTGCTCAGCCGTGAACGTGAAGTCCACGGCGGTATCCAGCTCATGCGGGAGGTACAGCACAGACCTCACTTGGAGATCGGCTGACATCGTTTGCCAAACATCCTTCGGTGAATGGCCATTTACGCTGACAGCCTGGAGTTGCAGGTCTGGAAGAGCAAAATCCCATCGCGAGCGCGTTCGCACATTTTCGCCAGGAGCCTGTGCTCCCCACAGTAAGCTGCATCCCAGAAGCGTCAGCGCCATCATACCAGGGAGCCGGCGTTTGTGGGTCGACTTCATCAAGTGCCACTTAGGTTTCATCTGGAGAGATCTGTTCATACGAAGCAGGTTTGGTTAGATCCGCGGGAGCACACGGATGGTGGTGCTGGCGTCAAAACTGGCAGCTGGTCGTAGCATAAGCTCCGATTGGCCCTTGCACCGTAGTAGTTACCGTGCGCGTGGTCTGGTTTACTGTGATGGTTTGGGTGTTAGAATAAGGGCAGGCGTTCACCGTGGCCTCGGTCGGTCCGACATACATGGTCTGATAGGTCACAAACGAACAGTTGCCAGCGTTTTGAGGAGCACCAATGTTTTTAACCTCATCCACATAACAGCCACCTTGCAATGGCAACGCCTCTTGCCTGAATATCATGCCTCCAACTGGGCAGGAGCTTGGGCCCAAAACAACGGATTCCCTGGCCCAACTGCCGCAGACCCAACATAAGTTCATGATGGCACCGTATTTGTTGGGGCCGCAATCCGGTAGACCTGCTGTTATGGTCTCCTGCGGGCATTTAATGAAAATGATGATGCTTTTTGAGGACGTGCCAGCGGTCCAGGTGATATTAAAGTCCATCTAAATGTCGCTGTAGTGCTAATCTGTTAATCGCGCGTCTGCGACGCGCGGCCATGTGGAACCTGCAACCACCGCGCGAAAGCGCGGTATCCAGAATTAACGACTCTGCCAACTCCTCTCAGTCTATTACGACCTTGTCTGCCGACTGGAGTGCTTCTTCCACCAGTCGCGCTCTATCCGCTGGTCCCTGAGATGCGCGAGCTGCACCCCACTCCCGGGCCAAGGCGGAACGCTTCAACCAAAGCCCCAGTGCCCCTACCAAGTCTTCGCGTGCCTTCCGAGTTGTTGCGCCTTCGATCCTCACAACAAGTCCGTCGAGACGATCATACACTTGTTTCGCTGAAGCCGATTCAACCTTGAGATCACACTTTCCTTTTATCGTCAACTGACCATTGTCAAACAGCCATTCAACTATGTTTGTGCCGGTGCCCACTTCAATCCAGTCATCTAATACCAAAATTCTCTGTCCGCTTTTCCCGGGCCCTAGTTCAATTATCTCATCGTGCCAGAGACCCCCTCGACCGAGCCGATTACTCTGCTTGTACTGCTTTGATTTAGGATCAATAAACTGTAGGAACTTGACTCCTCGCTCCCCCAACCGAATGCTGACTTTGGATGTAGAGGCATTCGAGACGCTTAGACTCAGCAAAACTGGCTCTGAGTCCACAAATTGGGTCTTTGATGGTTCAATCGTCATAAGCATATCAGCTCCTCTGCTCGCCCATGTAAGTGCCGAAGCGATTAGGTACAGAAGAAAGAGGCGGACCATTTGTTGTTCTGTTTTCATGGCAAGACGCGTTCAGATGATATTCCAGTCTTTGTGATGCGGTATTTCCATTGCCCTGTCGGCGACTCGAAGTAGATCAATCGATCGATGCTGATGGGTCCCATAACGTTGTTATACGTGCTGGGCGCATAAACCGTGTCCTTGTATCGATAGTATTGTGTGCCCGAAATGTTATTGGACGAATAAGGCGTCTGAAAGCCAGGCGAGCTGTGTGTATCATTGAACGTCCCACTGGTCGCGTCCAAGTCGATAATCGTCGGATTTGCTGGAGACGCAGAATAGGGAGGGATGCTAAAGGGGCCGGGGTAGGTCACAATCTCTCCCATCGTGACGCCGGAAAGATAAGACGCCGATCCCGCTTCTGAATCCCATACGTAAGAAAAATACAAAACGCCATTGGCCCCAGATGCACTCGTCTGTCGAAAATTAACAGGCCAAGTCCGAACAGAGAAGGCTGCTGTCACTGTGCATGCACTTACGACCATATTATTCTTTACATCGCTGTTAGCGGCACCCCGGATCGCAAGAGTGCTCGACTGAGGGATGGCCCTACTCATTGTACCGTCGGAAAACGTGGCACTACCTGCTGCCCCGGCAGTCCGAGACAGTGTCACCGTGACATTCCCACACGGCAGCGCACTCGGATTGAGCGTGATTGTCGCGCTGCCTTCAATCGGCGATTGCCCTCCGTAAATGGGAATTCGGTCGGAACTCAAGTTAATTGTTACCCCGACGACTACGACTTGGGCTGTCTTCTGTGAGATACCCGCAGTGCACGTTATGGTATAAGTGCCCGGCGTCGACTTATTTACTGTTCTTGTCAGCTTGGCCGTACCCGTTCCACCAATGGTGGTCCAGCAGCTGTTGGCCAACTGCGCCTCGGTCATGGTCGGATTTGCGGTGGCAGTGACGGTTATCGTCCCCGGGCCTGCGCAGACAACCCACGTGCTGACGTTTCCATTCACACAGGTCTCCGCCCCAAGATCCGTACCGATCCCGGCTACCTCCACAACCGTAATTGTTACGCTCTTTGAGGACGAGCCCGCCGTAAACGTGACAGTCGTCGGGGGCCCAGCAGCCGCCTTGCTCACTGTCCGCGTCAGTTTGGCCGTCCCCGTTCCGCCTGCGGTGGTCCAGCAGGTGCCAGCCAACTGCGCCTCAGTCATGCTCGGATTGGCCGTTGCCGTGACGGTTACGTTACCACTGCCTTTGCAGACCACATAAGACTTGGTGTTCGGGTTCCCGTCGCCATCATCGATCTCGGTGCCCTCGCTTGGCGCGGCGCTAGCGACCTCAACAACAATGACCGTCACACTCTTTGAGGACGAGCCCGCCGTAAACGTGACAGTCGTCGGGGGCCCAGCAGCCGCCTTGCTCACGGTCCGGGTCAGCTTCGCCGTTCCCATGCCGCCAGCGGTGCTCCAGCAGGTGTTGGCCAACTCTGCCTCGGTCATGCTCGGATTCGGAGTAGCCGTGACTGTCACGTTGCCGGCGCCTTTGCAGACCACGAACGTTTTGGTGTTCGAGTTACCGTCACCGTCGTCTATTTCAGTGCCTTCGCTTGCGGCGGCAGCGGTCACCTCGACCACGCGGAAAGGAATGGTCCGCCATGCCAACACGCCCGAATCCCAAGCGGGAATGGAAACGGTGGCGCGCGTCTCGAATTGCACAACGACCGATCCACCTTGGATCGTCGTGAACATGGCGGTCGTGCCGCTGCCACTGGCCGGCGTGGTGCCAGGAGGAGAAAGGTAAAGCGACCACGTGTTGACCGGCGTGATCGGCACGCTGGTCTCGTTGCGCGTGAATGGAGGCTCAGGGCAGTTGTTAACGTCCACTTCCCATTTCACGCCTGCCGTGGCCGTCACCGTTGCCGGACCGATGCTGTGTGGTCCCACGCACGTATCCGGCAACGTACCTGGGCCGGTGATGCCAAGGGTGGGCGTCGTTTTCCATTGCCACTGCCAATTCTTCACGCACGGGTTGTCAGCCGCCAGAACTGTCATGGCTCCAAGGTAAACCCATGTGATCGCCGTGCAAGCGCGGAGAATGATTGCCCGCATAATTCAACGGTTGGTTCTGGATTGGATCCGCTGGACCGCGGCCTTCGCCGCAACGCGGACGCTCGGATTTGCCTCCGCGAGCAGACGCAGCAGCAGAGGAAGCTCGGCGTCGCCGCCCAGCGCGCCGACCGCAGCAATGGCCGACACACGCAGCGGAATGCTCTCGCGCTTCTCCGCGTGCGCAACGGATGGTTGGAGTGCCCCCTGCTCCCCGATAAGCCCGCACACTTGGAATCCCGAGATGCGCGCCAGTTCGCCAGTGTCCCCGGCTTCCAACAAGGCCAGTGATTGGCGCCCGAGCCGCCCGCGATCCACGGCGGCATCGAACTCCGACAGATGGAACAAGCCGACCAACGCCGTGCCCGCCAAGCTCTCCTGCTTTCGCTCCAAGGCCGCCCAGAACAGTTCCAAAAGCCTGCCTCGGCCGGTGCTGTCCAAGGTTTGCAAGGCCGTGCCTTGGATCGCTTCTTCGTAAAGCGAAAAGGCGTGCTGAAGCGCGTAGTCGCGGATCACCGGGTGTTGAGTCTCATCAAGAAGAACGCGCCGCAGCAGGTCGCTCCACGGCGACGGCAGATTCGGCTGACGCGCCAGGAGGTTCATCACGCTGTTCTTGATGCTGGCAATTCGTTCAATTCCTTCGTCGTCGGTCTTTTCCTTCAAGAAATCGGACAATGCCTCGCAGTCGGAGCGGCTCAGCGGCCCTCGCGCGGCGAGTTCCCGCAGGCTTTGGTAGGAACTGGGGCCGCAGATGGATTGGACGAGGGGATTTTTTGCGCCACTCAGTTGTGGGGTCGCGCCTTTCGCCCCGGCTCCCATGCCGTGTAGGCCGCCAGCGGTTGATGGTCGATCTTCCTTGGGCGGCAAGCGCGGCGAAGGAGGTTTGCCCCGGCTTCCTTCCGAAACGAATCGAGCCAACTCGCGTTGGCTGCGCCGTTCATCGGCAGGCTGCCGGTTGAGAAGCCACAAACACACCGATCCGGCGACTATGATGGCCGGCAGGACGATGGAGATTAATCGTGTCTTGTTCATGCGAACGCCTGCCTTCTCAGCTTGCTACCGATATTCCCCTAATCGAACGGCCCCTTGCCACGCTGCGGTCCTGTGGCACGTCGAGGTCTTCGCCAACGCGGGCCGGAGGAAGCGAACGAGGGTTTCTCCGAGCGGATTGAAATCCACGGCCGCCAACCGCTTGATCACGGTGCCGTCCTCGAAGACGACCCCGCCCACGATGAGCTTGACCTCCACAGCCACTTCCGGCAGGGCGGAACTCAGCACCAGGCCCATCTCGATGAGCTGGGTGCCGTCGTCGTAAGTGTCCACGACCTCGAAATTCGTCTCCGAGCTGGAGAACAGGCGGAAGCCATCCACCCGGACTGCGCTCAAGATCGGGCCGCCCTGACCCGCGCGCGCGGCGATGTAGCGAGGCTCGGCCTCATCGACCAGGAGTGCAAAGCGTTGCTTGTCGGGGTCTGGTGAAGCCGCCGGTGTCAGCTTCAGGCGAGGGTCGGCGTCCAAAACGACCCCTGACGAAGGCAGATTCGGCGAGTCCCACACTCGCGGCCTTCCAACCCAGGCAGCCACGGGGTCGCCCAGGGAGCCCGCGACCACTTTCACATGGATGGTGTTGCTGACGGTCCTGCCCTGCACGCCGGTGTAAGTCCCTTTCACTTCGAACGTGCCCGCTTGGCCAAAGCCATGGACGAAAGGCTTCAGGGCATCGGCGGTGTGGACGAGGAGTCCGGCGACCTGAATACCGGCCACACCAGCGCCGTTTGGCGCC
>CAMBEJ010000106.1 GCA_945865375.1 Akkermansia muciniphila
ACAGTTGCCAGCCCGGTGGGCGGCCTTCACTGAAGGCCGGGTCCCTTCTCCCGGGAGGCCACCGTCGGCGCTCGCGCTGAGCCTCAGTCCTCGTTTTGATCCTTCAATTGCTTTTCGCCGACAACTTGAAAATGGTCCGCTGAAAGCAAGGTCACGGCTGAGGCAACAGATGAGGCTCACGGGGCGCATCTCAGATTTTTCGTGCTCGCGTTTCCTACTCGTAATCGTAATCGTCATGCCATGAACCGCCGATTCGACCACGAAAAGCTGGAGGTTTACCCTTTGACAATGCCCGTGGCTCCGCCTTGGATGTGCTCGTGGCCAAAGGCCGATGTCCTGGGGAGGAAGTTCTGCCAGGAAAAGACCGTCTGTGGGGCGTTGTTTCGATGCGGGTCGCCTTGATAAAGGCCAACTCCGATTACCGGCTGCACCAGGGAAACCCGGGATAGGACCCCGATTACGATTACGATTACGAGAAGATCCGGAAAAATCTGAGATGCGCACGGGCTCACGAAGGGTTCACGACAGCGATTGCATTTTCTACGCCGCCTGATAGGGTCGGCGTTTTAGTGAGCAACGACTTATGCCTTCCTACTCTTATTTAGCTCGGGAATCCACATCTGGGCGAGAAATTCGAGCGGCCATCGACGCGCCGACGGAGACTGCCGCGATCCAGGCTTTGTTGAACCGCAACCTCTTGGTTGTGCAGATTCAGGAGAAAGTTGCGAAGAAAGGAAAAACGGGCGGTGGTTCGGTGGCGTTGGCGGATCTCGTGGTGTTTACAAGGCAGCTTGCGACCATGATCGATGCGGGATTGGCGATGGTGCAAAGTCTTCAGGCGCTTGCTGAGCAGACCGAGAACAAGGTGATGCGAGATGTGATCAAGGACGTGACAACTCGGCTTGAGGGTGGTGATAATTTTTCAGAAGCCCTCGGCAAACACCCGAAGGTTTTCAACAGGCTTTATGTGTGCATGGTGGATGCCGGCGAGAAGGGCGGTTTGCTTGCGGAGATTCTCTCACGCCTTGCGACCTATCTGGAAAGCACGGCGCGCCTTCGAAAAAAGGTGAAGTCTTCGATGATGTATCCGACTGCGGTGACCGGGGTCGCGATGACCATCACGATCTTCCTGTTGGTGAAGGTGGTTCCAGTTTTCGGGGATGTGTTCAGCGGGTTTGGAGCGAACCTTCCCGCTCCGACTCAATTGCTGATCGATTTCAGCAATTGGATGCAGAAATGGTATATATTGATCATCCTGGCGGGAGGCGGGATGGGTTATGGATGGATTGCCTACATCAAAACCAAAGCCGGGAAGGAGTTTTGGGATGGGATTCGGATCAAGTTGCCCATCTTCGGAGCCATCGCCCACAAGATCTGTTTGGCGCGATTTGCTCGGACGCTGTCGTCGTTGATTCGAAGCGGTGTTCCTATTTTGGAGGTGTTGACGATTGTTGCGAACACGTGCGGCAATGTGATCATGGAGAAGGCGA
This sequence comes from Akkermansia muciniphila, assembly GCA_945865375.1. GTDB lineage: Bacteria > Verrucomicrobiota > Verrucomicrobiia > Limisphaerales > F1-80-MAGS106 > F1-80-MAGS106. Next base: position 1,491 of record CAMBEJ010000106.1, read on the forward strand.
TCAAGACGGCCGCAGGAGACATTGAGAAAGGGGATGGCATCTCGAGCGCGCTTGCGAAGCACCCGATTTTTCCGAACATGATCATCCGCATGCTCATGGCCGGTGAACAAACCGGAAAGATCGATTCCATGTTGGAGCGGGTAGCGGACTTTCTGGATGAGGAGATCGAAACGACGCTTGGCGGGTTGACCTCGCTCATCGAGCCCCTGCTGATCGTGTTTTTGGGTGTTGTCGTAGGAGGGATCGTGATCTGCATGTTCCTGCCCATCTTCAAGATGACCGAAATCATGAATCCTCCGAAAAAGTAGCCGAATTTTCCAAGAGGCAACGGTGTGACGGACGGACAAGTGCTTGTATGGCCAAAGTTCTTCTTGCTGACGATGAAGTCACGATGGTGCAGATGGTGACGGAATTGTTGCGTGCGGATGGGCATGAGGTTTTTCCTTTCACCAATGGGAATGCGGCGCTGGAGGCGATGGAGTCGATCGCGCCTGATTTGGTGATCACAGACCTGTATTTGGACCGGACCCGTCCCCACGGACTGGAGATACTGCACAAAGCCCGATCCATGGTCCCCCCTGCGGTGGTGATCATGATCACGGGTTTTGGGAGCATTGAGACGGCCGTGGAGGCGATGAAGAAGGGTGCCTACGATTACCTGGAAAAACCTTTCAAGCTCGATGAGCTGAAGCTGGTCGTGCAACGGGCGTTAACTTACAACGAAGCGGTTTCTGAAAATGTTTACCTGAGGAGACAGCTCAAGAAAAAGTATCAATTCAACCAGATTATTGGAACTTCGGCGATCATGCAGCAGGTGTTCAAGATGATCGAGCGCGTTGCGGATACGGAGAGCACGGTCCTCATTTTGGGCGAGAGCGGCACGGGCAAAGAGCTGGTGGCCAAGGCTCTCCACTATAACAGTCGGCGTCAGTTGGGTGCTTTCATTCCTGTCAATTGCAGCGCCCTGCCCGAGAATCTGCTGGAGTCCGAGTTGTTCGGACACCGGAAGGGATCCTTCACAGGCGCGATCAACGACAAGAAGGGTTTGTTTCAAGAGGCCGATGGAGGCACGATTTTTTTAGATGAAGTAGGCTCCATGCCGCAGGTTGTGCAGAGTCGGCTCCTGCGCGTGCTCCAAGAGCGCGAGGTCCGGCGGGTGGGAGACAACGTTCCGGTTTATGTTAACGTGAGGGTGGTTGCGGCGACCAATGAAACGCTTGAGAAGAAGATCAAGGAGGGCACGTTTCGAGAAGACCTCTACTACAGGTTGAACGTGATCCCGATCTGCCTTCCATCGCTCAGGGAGCGACGCGATGACATCCCTCTTTTGGTCCAACATTTTCTGAAGGACAAGACCCACGCGCGAACCGGCAAACTGATGCAGATCACGAAATCCTCCATGGCTGTGTTGTGCGCCCATGATTGGCCTGGAAATGTCCGTGAACTGGAGAACGCCATCGAGCGGGCGTGGGCGTTGAGCGAGACTCAGGTGCTGCAGATCTCCGACTTGCCTCCGGGGCTGCATCGGTATGCAAGCGAAGCGTCCATCGACACCGTGATCGAGACGCGCGAGGGTCTGGCTCCCTCTCACTTTGTGGTGCTCAATCAGGCGCTTTTTCCGACTGCCTCGCGCGAGACCAAGCACCCTTCGGCGGCTGAGATGGAGAGCTCATCCGGCTCGAGCATTGCGTCTTTGAAGCAGTTTGTCAGAGCTCAGGAGCTGGCCTATCTGAACAAAGCTCTGGCAGTCACGGGTGGAGACAAACAGAAGGCCTCCGAGTTGCTCGGAGTGAGCCTTGCCACCTTGTATCGCAAGCTCCTTGAAGAAGGGGATTAACGATCCCCGAGTTCGTTGGCTGCGCCCAGGATGTTTATTTCAGTACGCGATGCAGAATCGCTTCAGGTCTCGTGATGAGGGAGGCGCTCAACTGAGATCAGCCCTCGCACTCGGCTTCAGAGCTCAGAAAAATCGGTTGAAATCGTGATCTGGACGCGCCACCCCAATTCCTCCATTTTTCGTAATCGTAATCGTAATCGTAATCCTCAGGTGTTGCCCTTGAAACAGAGGGGTGGATTACGATTACGATTACGATTACGATTAGGAGCGGGGAATTGGAGTGGCTCGAGCCTCAGGCTAAACAGGGTCGCTTTACTGAGGTCTGAGGCTAAACAGGGTCGTTTTACTGAGTTCAGAGCTTGAGCGGTCAATTGGACTATTCAGTCACAGAGTTGATAGTGTCAAAATGGCTCTTCCAGAAATCGACCACCGCGATCCCGACGGCGGCAGCGACGATAAAAAAGACGAGCTGGGGCATGAATTTGGAGAAAGCCCGCAATTTTCGAGTTCCTTCCTCCTCGTACAAGGCTGCGAGCCGACCGAGGGCTTGGTCCGTCTGGCCTGAAATCTCGCCGGTTTGGTAGAGGTTTTTGAACATATCTGGAAACTCAGGGGTTTCTCTCATTACTTCGGACGGCGTGTCGCCGGTCGAGAGCCTCGGTTTCCAATTGGCGACGGCCTTCTCCAGAGCGGGAGAGCCACTGGCCAAGGAGGCAAGATCCCAGGCTTCGAGGACGTGTACACCCGCGTTCAGCAAGGCCTCAAGCCCGGCCGCCAATCGGGACAAGGCCATACTTCTTCTGGCGGCACCGAGCATGGGGACACGTTGGAGCGCTTTTTCCATCAGAGCCCGCCATCGAGGTCCCTGACGTCCCTGGCAAGCCAGAACGCCCAGCGCGAGCATGCCGTACAGGGGAATGAGAACGCCCAAAGTCTGACCTAGGTAGCGCGCGAGGTCTCCGGAGTTGAAAAAGGAGGGGAATGGGACGATAAATAGAGCGAAATGAAAGAGAAACACAGGATAGGTGAGCTCCGAAATCACTTGCCTGGAGAGCCGAGCGCGGCTTGAATAAAATCTTCCGAGAAGCGTGCAAGTGGCATCAAGGCGCCCGCTCTCCTCTCCGGCCTTCAGAAGCCCAATGTCGAAAGAGGTCATCCACTTTCCAAGCGAGATGGCTTCATGGAAGGTGGCTCCCTCTTCCAGAGCAGCCAGCAGGGTCTGGATGGGCTTCTTGAGGGCTGGGCTGGGTGGGGAAAGAGCCTGCATCTCAAGGGCTTTGATGACCGTCACTCCGGCGGACATCATGCAGCCCGTTTGGTGATAGAACTCACCCCGGTGCTCCAACTGGGTTGGCAAAAAGATTAAACCCATGCCTGTTCGGTGCTTTTTACTTGGGCCCGAAGCCCATTCACCCTGCGGCAACCGGTTGGACGTCCCAACTTGCAACCTGACCCCGTCAAGTGGCGGTGACGCGATCGAAACTGGCTTTGAGATCCCGTTTGCTCCGGAGCCCCACTATTTGTTCGGCGACTTGTCCGTTTTTAAAAAGCAACAAAGTGGGGATCGCTGTGATCCCATATTTTGCAGCGAGCATCTGGTGGTCGTCGATATTCACCTTCCCGACTGAAACGCGCCCGTTGTATTCGGTTGCGAGTTCGTCCAGAACCGGGGCCAGCATCTTGCAGGGGCCGCACCATTCGGCCCAGAAATCGACCAAGACCGGGGTCTTGGAGGAGAGGACGTCGGACGGGAAGTTCTGATCCGTGAGCGTGAGAACGTTTGTGGAGGCCATATTGGGGAGGTTCTTTAGAAACTCTTTAGAATGACGAAACCCTGGGCGGCCGGTAGGACTTATGCGCAACGAGCCAACTCGAAGAGCCCACGGCGTGGAGGGTAATCACAAAGAGCTTAAAATCTCAAAGCGTCATAAGGAAACCCACAACGAGAAGCGACACGATCACGGCGGCTACGGCGAGGCCTTTATCCAGGCCGGACACCGAAGCTGCAACAGGCTTTTGAGCGAACGCCTTGGGTGCGGAAGGAGCGGGAGCAGGTCTTGCAGGCGCGGCGGCTTGCATGGGACGAGCCGCATGGCTCGGTTCCGGCGCGGCATGCTGTGGAACCGAGGGTGCGGACGCCGAGGAAGGCGCCTGCGGCGGCGCTGGAATCTTAATGCTTGGTGCGGACGCCGGCTTTGGAGGCAAAGTGATCCGGACGGTTTCTTTTTTCGGCTGGACCTTAGAGGCCTCAGCAGGTTTCGGCGGCACTGCGTCTGGCGCAGAAGTCGGGGTATTCTCTGACATAGGGCGACCATTAGCTTACGAAGAACCGGGACCGTGTCAATGGGTTATTCCACCGACGTTCCAAATTTTGGCAGAGAGATTTCGAATAATATTTTGACTTTCAGACCGAGAAGCGATTGTATGCAGGCCTATAAATGAGCTATTCCACCGGCCATATTGGAAAAATGAGACGTGCCTGCGGCTTTGCGATGTTTTGCCAGGGTTGGCAGGGCGTAGCATGGCTGCCAAGGTTTCGTGGGTTGGATAGGAAGTTCAGTTGAGCTAAAAAAAATTTCCTTCTAAAAACCCACGATTGCCTGGCAATCGTGGGTTTTTGATTTTTGTCGTGGAGTTATTGTTATGAAGAGACGCATGAACCCCGCAGGACCGTTTGAAATAGGCAGTCGTTACAAGATTCTTGAGACGCCGCCCGTTCCCTTTCGAGCTGCGGATCAAAGTGAATTCGAGAAATTGAGGAACCGCTTGTTACGCAACAAATTGCAGCAAACCGATGTGGCGGGAATGGCGTCGGCGTTGCGACGCGCTGCGAACGACGCGGCAGCGGCGGTAGAGCGCACGGGATTTCCTGAGCTGTTGTTTCCAGAATTGTTTGAGGAAAGGGCAAGGGCAGAACGGGACCGCGCCTTGTTTCAGGCGCGGTTGCGGATCCGCAGCCGCGCATTTCTCACATTTCCCCTATTGCAGTCCTAAACAACGACGACTAATGTCCGCTTCTTTGCTATGACCTTAACGGAGAAGATTTTGGCTCGCGCCGCCGGGAAACACCATGTTCAACCGGGGGACAACGTTTGGGTTGAGGCGGATCTTTTGATGACGCACGACGTCTGCGGCCCTGGGACGATCGGAGTTTTTAAGCGTGAGTTTGGCGCCGACGCAAAGGTGTGGGACCGGCAAAAAGTGGTCATCATCCCGGATCATTATATTTTTACGGCCGATTCGCGATCGAACCGCAACGTGGACATTTTGCGTGATTTCGTGAGGGAGCAAGGGCTTCCTTATTTTTACGACGTCATTGACGATCCCGACGGCAAGTGGGTTTTTGACGCCAAGAAAGGGCCTTTGGCGCGTCAGTTTGGTGCGAACTATGCGGGGGTTTGCCACACGGCTCTGCCACAGAAGGGGCACACACGGCCCGGAGAGGTGTTGTTTGGGACCGATTCTCATACCTGTATGGCGGGTGCCTTCAACCTCTTTGCCACGGGCATCGGAAACACCGATGCCGGGTTCGTGATGGGGACCGGCAAACTCTTGCTCAAAGTGCCTGAGACGATGCATTTTAGGCTTGAAGGGAAGATGAACCCCGGGGTGATGGCAAAGGATCTTATTTTGCACGCGATAGGGGAGATTGGTTTCGACGGAGCGACGTATCGTGCTATGCAGTTCGATGGGCCCGGTGTCGCAAGCTTGTCCATGGATGACAGGATGACCGTCGCGAACATGGCGATTGAGGCTGGGGGAAAGAATGGAATTTTCGAATTTGACGGCCAGACACAAGCCTTTGTGGATCACCGGTGCAAGCTGAACGGAACCAAGTCTGCCTATGACCCCGTGGAAAGGGATGCTGAGGAAAAGTTTGTTTATGACACGGTGTTAAACCTGGACGAGCTGGAGCCGACGGTGGCGTGTCACCCGGACCCGGGGCAGCGCAAGAAAGCGAAGGAACTGGGGCACATCAAACTCGATAGGGCTTATGTGGGTTCGTGCACGGGAGGGAAAACGTCCGATTTTCTGGAATTCGCCCGGATTTTGCGCGGGAAAAAAGTGATTATCGATACTTTTGGCGTCCCGGCCACTCCGGAGATCACGCATGATTTGCAGACCGCACGTTGGGGGGACCAAACCATTTGGCAGATTTTGGTGGAGGCAGGCGTTCAGATGACGGAGAATGCGGGTTGTGCGGCTTGCCTGGGCGGTCCGGTGGACACGTTCGGACGCATGAACACTCCCTTGAAGTGCATCAGCGCGACCAATCGGAATTTTCCGGGACGGATGGGGCATAAAGAGTCTCAGGTGTTCCTCGCTTCGCCCGCGACCGTCGCGGCAAGCGCCCTGACCGGGCGCATCACGGATCCTCGGGAATACCTGTCCTGAGGCGGGTTTTTGTTTTGGCTTGGTTTACTATCGCCAGGGGATGCCTGATCGAGAACGCTTGGACGGTTGGTGCGAGCGGGGAATTGCCGGCTTGGTGCTGGCGATCCTCGTTTTGAGCCCGCTTGCCTTTGGTGCTGTAAAAACGCTTGGCCTGCTCATCATCTGGTGGTTGACCCTGGCTGCTCTTGCCTTATGGACGGCAAGGGTGTGGGTGGCCAAGGCGCCGCGGCTTCTTTGGACTCCGGCGTGTTGGTTCGTTCTGGCGTTCGTGGCCTATGCTTGGGTGCGCCTGCCGGAGGCGTCGGTCGAGTATCCGGCTCGAGAGGAAGGGATCAAGATCGCGCTCTACGGGCTGCTGTTTTTCGTGGTCTTGAACAACCTTTACCGACAGGAAATCACTCAGGCGGTGGTTTACGTGATTCTCGGGTTGGCAGCGGCCCTATCCTTTTACGCGATTTACCAATTCGTCACGGATTCTCCACGCGTTTGGACTGCGTTCAAGCCCGCCATGTTCGCGCACCGCGGATCGGCCACCTACATCTGTCCAAACCACTTTGCTGGTTTTCTTGAAATCCCTCTGGCATTAGGGGTTGCGTTCACGTTATCAAGCCGTCTGAAAGACTCATCCCGAGTCCTTGTGGGCTATGCGACGTTGGTTGCGGCGGTGGGAATTGGAGTCACGGTTTCGAGGGGAGCCTGGATTTCTGCCGGGCTCGCACTTTCAGTGATGTTCATCTGGTTTTCGCGCAAGCCCCAGTTTCGAATCCCGGCCTTAGTGTCGATGGCTCTGCTGGGGATTGGGGCGGTGTATGCGTTGCAGAATGCCCAATTGATCGAACGCCGGTTCACCCAAATGGTGACGGCAGGTACCCCCGATGACATCAGCAGCCGCAAGCTCATCTGGAAGGCGGCGGTTCAAATGTGGCAGACCCATCCATGGAAGGGGTTGGGTCCCGCACAGTTCGATCCGCAATTTGTCCAATTTCGGCCCGTTGAACTCCAGTGGCGTCCAGCGAACGTCCACAACGATTACCTGAATGCCTTGACGGACTATGGAATTATTGGAGCGGCACTGATTGCGCTGTTCGTGCTGGCGATGACGTTCGGGCTCGTGAAGACTTGGAAGTACGTCGACCGGGCCGCCAACGACCTCGCGGCCAAGGCGAGCAATCGATCGGCCTTTGTGATGGGGAGCGCGATCGGGTTTCTTTCGCTGCTTCTTCACTCGGTCATCGATTTCAATTTTTACATCCCGGCGAACGCCGTTCTCGCGGTCGTGATGGCGGCCATTTTGTCGAGTCATTTGCGGTTCGCCACGGATCGGTATTGGGTGTCGGTGAGAAGGGCTGGCAAAGTGTTCTTGACGGGGGTGAGCTTGGCGGCTTTGTGTTGGCTGGGATTTCAGGCTAAGCAGAGGACCATGGAGTATGCTTGGCTGCGGGCCGCGCGTTCGGCTCGCACCAACGAAGCACGTCTCGGAGCGTATCAGGAGGCATTCAAGGTCGATTCAAAAAATGCGGAGACAGCCTACGCCATCGGGGAGATGCTCCGGCTCATCGCCGGGGAGGAGTTGGGGGATCACAAAGCAAAAGTCGGCCAGGCCGTCGAATGGTTCTTGAAGGGGATTCGACTCAACCCCTTTGACACCCACAACTACATTCGTTTGGGGATGAGTCTTCACATGTCAGGGCAGAAAGGTGAAGAATCTGGGAAATATTTTAGGAAAGCAGTGGAGATTGACCCGAACAATCATTTTTTGGTGGCTCACTTGGGCTGGCATTACTACGATGGCGGGGATTTTGAACGTGCCAAAGGGTATTTTGAACGATCTTTGGAGATAAAGAGTTGGGACAACCGGATTGCGAGCTATTATCTGAGCTCGACAAAGCGGCTGCTGGAGTCTAATAAGTCTGTTAAGTGATCGGGATCGCCGGACGGGGATGTCTGATTCCGAACAGACTGACGAACGCGAATTAGGAAGTTGACATTTGGCTTCAAATTCCTAGAGTCACGGCAGCACGGTTCACCGTATATTTTTTTAAAGAAAATCTTATGAAACAAGTTGGATTATTTTCTAAATTTCTGTCGTGCGCCGTGGCACTAGGGTCGCTGTGGTTCGCGGACTCGGCGCAAGCTGCTCCAGGGAGGGCCGTGGTGCGTGCCGTGCGTGGCTCCGCTGATTTTTCTGATGGAAGCGGGAGTTGGAAGAAGATGCGAGTGGGCAGTCTTTTGCGACAAGGTGCCGTCATCCGCACGGCTCCGGAGTCTTCGGTGGATCTATTTTTGGACATGAACGGGCCTGTGGTGCGCGTCACGGAGAGCACCCAGGTGGGTTTGGACAGGTTGACTTTTGAAGAGACCGGGGTGGAGACGGTGATCGACACCGGGATCGATTTGAAAGAGGGCCGGATTTTGGGCAACGTGAAGAAAATGGCGCAAGCTTCCAAATATGAGGTCAAGACGCCCAATGGTGTCGCGGGAATTCGTGGGACGGAATATGACATCAGCGCAAGCGGCAAGGTTCTTGTCATCTCCGGTTCAGTCGTTGTGTTATCTGGAGGTCAGACTTTTGTGGTGAATGCGGGCGAGATGTTCGATCCCACAAGCAAGAGCGTTAAGAAGGGGGACCCCCAGCTCATCATCGATGTAGGCCAAACGATTGCCGATGTGACCAAGGTTGTGGTCGATGGCACACCGACGGTTGTCGTGGACAGTCCTAAAGCTCCTCAAGATCCGACCAAAACCTCTGATGAAGCTGTCGATAACTACAGAAATTCTGAAAGTGGTAACGGATAGGCAAGGCAGCAACGGAGGCTGAATAGTTCAATTTTGATAAAACCCAGAGCGGCTCTTGCTGCTCTGGTTTTTTTTTCATCTTGACGATCGGGCACAATGAAATTCGTTTCCCAGAGCGCAAGCCGCAGCGTCCGGATCATCGCTTCCGTGCCTATGCTCCTGGCGGTGACGGTGATTCTTTTGACCGTTTTGGCACAACAGTTGAAGGGCAAATCGACTCGATTTCAGTTTTTGGAGAGGTTGGAATGGATCAGTTACGACATGTTTGTAAGGGTTGCGGCAGCCCAGTCGAGCCCACTCGACACAAGGCTCACGGGCGTGTTCATCGATGACCTGTCTATCAAGCAACTCAATAGTGGAGGGATTCGATATGGGCCGCAGAAGTTGCAGTATCGAATCCCATGGCCACGATTGGCGTATGGGGTGATGCTTCGGGAGATGGCTGCTCAAGGGGCTCTTGGTGTGGGTTTCGACATTCTTTTCGATCAAGATTTTGCTTCTGAAAGCGACGCGGTCCGTTCCATCACGGGGTTGGAACTAAGTTCCGACGAATTTTTCGCAAAGACCATTGAGCAGGCAAGCAACGTGGTGCTCGCTGTCGTGGGGGATGTCCGGCCTTCCCAAGGCGATGTTTTGCCAGCCGAGATTTTTCGTAATCGAGGTGCCCGGATGGGGAACATATTCGCCCGATCCGACTCCGGAGTGCTTCGGCGTGCGTTGCCTTACATCGACAGGACCAATCGGGTGTGGCACGACGATGTGGTGGCGATTTCAAGGGCTTTGGAATTAGATCTTTCGCGGGCACATGTGAGCTCTAATCGCATCCTGATTCCACCACAGATCCTCAATGCTTCATTGGAAGGAGGCAGTCACGAGATCCTCTTGAACTCCGACGGGACGCTGAACTTGGAGGGAGCAGAGGCCCAAGGGGGTGCCACGACCGGAAAAGCTTTCACGATACAAACGGATCGAATTTGGCACATGGGCATTGTCTTGGCCTCCAAAGCGCTGAAGCTGGATTTGAGCAAAGCGAAAAAAACGGCACACACGATTACGATTCCGGGACCGAGTGGGATGGTTCGTGAAATCCCGTTGGATCGGGAAGGGCTCTTTTACATCGATTGGTCCGATGACAGTCAAACGCTGGTAAATCGGGATCCGACGCGCGTGATCGAGCTCTTGTTGTGGGATGCTGCGCGGCATCAAGGACAAGGAGGGGAAGACAAAGCAGTCAGGGAACCACGACAAACCGTGGGCTCGCCCTTGCGCGGGAAGTTGGTCATTGTGGGTTCGATCGGCACAGGGAACAACATTGCGGACCATGGCACCACTCCATTGGAGGATCAGGCGTTGCTAGTCACCAAGCATCTTTGCGTTGCGAATTCCATGTTGTCCGGGAGGTTTATCCGCTTTTTTTCCGATCGAGTCGAGCTGGTCCTGATTTTGGGTTGGGGCGTGTTTTCGGCCTTGCTGACCTGGCGATTGCGTGCGTTGACGGCGTCTTTGGCGGTCGTGTTGAGCGGGTTATTTTACGTTGGCTTCAGTCAGCTTGTGTTTGCCAAAACCCGGTATTACTTACCGATGTTTCTTCCCCTGTTTGGAGCTCTGCTCACCAATCACGTCGTGTTGGTGACTTATCGCGTGGTATTCGAGCAAAGGGAACAGAGGCATTTGAAATCGGTTTTCAACCGGCTCGTGGCACCAGAAGTCGTGACAGAGCTTTTGCAGGCGGACTCGCTGAATCTTGGAGGATCACGGAGGCGAATCACGGTTTTGTTTGCGGACGTGCGAGGGTTCACCGAGATGACCGACTCGATACAAGCCAACGCCGAAGAACACGTGCAGAAGAACCAGTTGGCGGCTGCTGACGCGGAGGCTTACTTCGATGCCCAAGCGAGGGAGACGTTGTCCACGGTCAATCTCTATCTAGGGACCGTGGCGGACATGGTGAAGAAGCACGGAGGAACGCTTGATAAATATATCGGGGATTGTGTGATGGCATTCTGGGGAGCGCCCATTGTGAACCCGCGGCATGCGCTGGAGTGTGTTCGAGCGGCGATTGGAGCTCAGCGCGCCTTGGAGGTGCTGAATCAGGAACGTTTTGCTGAAAATCGGAAACGGGAGCGACTCAACGCGGAGAGGCAAGAGGCAGGGCAGCCCTTGTTATCCATTCTTCCTCTGTTGACCTGTGGAACTGGAATCAACACGGGGATGGTGACAGTGGGCTTGATGGGATCGGATTCGCACATCTTGAACTACACAGTCTTTGGTCGCGATGTGAATCTGGCTAGCCGTCTTGAGGGCGTTTCGGGGCGTGAACGGATCGTGATTGGTGAGGCAACCTACAAGGATCTCGTGGAATACGACCCCGGACTGGCTGGGAAGTGTGTGGAATTGCCGGCGGAACGGGTCAAGGGATTCCGCAAGGCTGTGAAGATTTATGAGGTGCCGTGGAAGTCAGGGAGCTGATACTCTTGAGCTCATTAAAACGACCCAGTTTAGCCTGATGCTCGAGCCACTCCCATTCACCGCTCCCAATCGCAATCGCAATCGTAATCGCAATCGCAATCGTAATCGTAATCGTAATCGTAATCGTAATCGTAATCGTAATCGTAATCGTAATCGTAATCCTTGGGTGTTGCCGATGAAACAGAGGGGTGGATTACGATTACGATTACGATTACGAGGAAGAATGGAGGAATTGAGGTTGCTCGCCGGGATCACGATTTCAACCGCTTTTTGTGACGAGCGGCTTCCCATATCCAAAGTGGGTCAGGAGGGGTTCCACCGCGTCCCTAACCCCGGGTTGCGAAAGGGCTTTGAGCGGCGATCTCGTGGAGAGTTTGCGGTTTGAATTTTCCACGGTAATCTTCGGATTCGAGTAAATGGTGACCTGTCACGCCTTGGTCGCGATGGATGAGGTATTTCAGCTCTTTCATGTTGGACGACCATTCGAGTCCTGTGAAGAATTCAGCTCCATCGAACTGGGCTTTGTACAAGGCGTTCCGAGTGTAGCAGGTGCCCAGGTAGAGATTTTTAACGCCCTCTTCCCGCATGCAAGCGACCGCTGTGGTCATCATATACATCCCCAAGTTACGCTCGTAATAGGTCAGGTCATAAAAAGCATAGTAATAGAATGCGGTGCGGAACGGCTCGAGGTACATCACGACGGTCCCGACTTCGCGGCCATCGGACGAGTCGGTGAACACCAGCAGATGGGAAGCCATCTTGGAGCTGAACAAGAGATCGAGTTTCTCAAGAGTCATCGCATCCTTGCCGAACTTGATGTCCGCGTATTGCTTGAAAAAGGCTCTTTTTTCAGGAGTTAACTCAAACTCGGACCGGGGTATCAACCTGGCTTCGATGCCGAGGCACTTCCGCATGATGCGCCGGTTCTCAGAGCTCGGATTGAAGGATGCAAGACGGATCCGGATGTGCCTGCAAAGATAGAAACGATCCAGGCTGTAGGAGCTGGGTAGAAAACCGCGTTCAAAGCAATCAGAAGGTGTTTCACCGAGCTCTGGAAACGCCCAAACGGCATAGGGGAAAATGTAATGGGAGTAATCAGCCCTGGCTTCCGAAAAGAGGAGTTTCATGGTTCGCGTTGGAGGATCATTCAAGGTAGATCCGTGGCAGGCGCTCGCGCCACGAGGTGAGCACGTCGTAGGAGACGCTTCCTTTGAGACGCGCGACCTCATGGACGCTGATCTCGTCATGAGACGTTTCCCCCATGATCGTGACTTCATCTCGGGGACGGGTTTGCGGGATCTCCGTGACATCGACGGTCAAGGCATCCATGGCGACACCACCGACGAGCGGGGCGCGATGGCCGTGGATCAAAACGAAGCCTTGGTTTCGCACACGCGGGAAGCCGTCTCCATAGCCGATGGGCAGCACGGCAATGCGGCGTGGTTCAGGAGCTGTGTAGTGCATTCCGTATCCGACGGTGTCCCCTGGTTGGAGGGTGCGGAGCTGGGCGACGCGAGTTTTAATTGCCATGACGGGTTTGAGACCTTCGATCCTCCGGCATGCCTGGGATGGATAGACGCCAAGAGGGAGCAGACCCAAGCGGACCATGTCGAAGTGGGCATGGGGCAAATCGAGCAATCCACCGCTGTTGCACACGTGGCGCATGGGGATGCGGAGGCCGACGCGTTCCAGATTGTCCAGCACGCTTTTGAACCGGGTGGTCTGAAGATTGGCAAACGTTTTGTCCTGCTCATCAGACATGGCAAGATGAGTCATAAGGCCTTGGAGGCGGAGGTTGGGCAGGTTTGAAATCTTGCAAACCAGATCGGATGTTTCATCCCATCTGACGCCGTAGCGGCTCATGCCGGTATCGGTTTTGACATGGACATCGGAGCGGGTGCCGAGTTGCGCCGCCACTCGGTTGAGCTCGGACGCGGTTTCGAGATCGTTGAGACAGCATGTGAGTTTTTCCCGAACGCAGATTTCCAGTTCATCGTCGTGTCGCTGGCCTAGGAGGAGGATCGGGCTGGAGATGCCGGCATCGCGCAGATTTGTAGCTTCGTCCACGGTGGCGAGGGCCAGCATGGCGGCTCCCGCAGCCAATGCTTCGCGAGCCACAGCAATCGCGCCGTGCCCGTAGGCTTCGTCTTTCAGCACTGAGATCAAGCCAACCCCGGGAGGTTTGAAATCATTGATGAGTCGGAAATTTGAGCGGAGCCGGGTGAGATTGATTTCTACCCAAGCCGGGCGAGAGGAGTTTGGGGGGCCTGTGGGCTTCACCTTGACGAGGGGAGTTGAACCGGAGACAAGCGCAGGTTGACGCGGATCAGAAGGATTTGAGACATCTGTCATCTTCAGGCTGGGCCGGTCGGAATTGGCGGCCATAGGCTTTCGCCCACGTCGGTTCGGTAGTAACTGCCCACGCACCGCAGTCGAGAGATGTTCCGGTAACATTTTTGGATCGCAGCCTGGAGCGTGGCCTCCACCGAAACGACATCGGCGATACGATGGCCGGTCATTCGAAGGGTTCCGTCGTGGTGCGGTTCGACTTCATTCAGGAAGATATCGCAATCTGGTTGGCCTTGCACCTCGACTGGCAGTTGGGGCCCTTGCAGTTGGACATAAGGATAGCCATACCCAGCGAGAGTGATGGAGCAGCCGTATTCGAGGTGAGGCTTGAATCGCAGGTCAGGGGTCTCGTTTCTGGAGACCCCGCAAAGCATTCCGACAGGATCCTCCAGCATTCTCAGGATCATAGGTCCTGATGTGACGCCAATTCGGACATTGTATTCGAGGACTTTCCACTGATTTTCGCGCCAGATCGCTGTGACCTGGACAGGGCCGTGAAAACCGACCTCATGAAACCAAGGCAGCAGCGGGACCAGCAGATCCTTGGCGATGCCATATTGGTCGTCAGGGTCCCTTTGGACGAGCCCCCCCAGGGGAGCTCCGGCGACAATGCCCATGTTTCCGTTGAAGGCACGTTTGTATTCCTGATTGGTCACCAGTGAATGAATGCGACCGTCGCTCACAACGGCAATGTGTCCGGCCTCGGATCGCCCGCAATATTCCTGAAGGAACACGCCTTCCGCATAATCGATTCGATCCAGCCAGGCGCGGGTGTCATCGACGGTTTCGCAGACGATAGTGTGGACGGGACTGAACGGGGAACAGAGAGGGTTCTTGATGACGTAGGGGCGCGGGTCTCTCTTGATGATTTCTTCGGCTTCAAGTCGATTTCGGGCGACGTGCGACGCTGGGAACGGAATGTTGAACCGACGGCAGAGCAGGCGTGCAAAATCGCGATCCCGTTCGAGGCGCAAGCCTTCGCCCGTGGGACAGAAGATCGGTATCCCACTTTCCACGAGTTCATTGGCCCAGGGTTTTTGAGCCCAGTCGATCGACTGCGGGACAATGACATCCACCGGGTGCGACTTCAGCAGGTCGCAGGGGTTTGGGAACTGGCGGTGGTTGTAACAGGGGCCCTCGAGGGAAGGAGGATAATGGCCATAGTCCCGGGTGAGGTATGCTGAAACACGGGCGCCATTTTCCCGGAGCACCTTGAGGATGCCCTGGGTAAAGGCGCCGACGCCGAATGC
This sequence comes from Akkermansia muciniphila, assembly GCA_945865375.1. GTDB lineage: Bacteria > Verrucomicrobiota > Verrucomicrobiia > Limisphaerales > F1-80-MAGS106 > F1-80-MAGS106. The sequence goes on from CAMBEJ010000106.1 coordinate 16,587, forward strand.
CATGACACTTTTTGGCAATGAAGCAGGGGATGTGTCGAGGGTCATCATCATTGAGGCTGTTTTCCAGGCTTTTTTTCGCGAGCTGCGAGGAGGTGTCGGTTGACGGCGTTGAGATACGCTCTGGCGCTTGCCTCGATGATGTCGGTGCTGGCACCTTTCCCGGGGGTGAGGTTGCCGTCGCCAAAGTCGACTTTCAAGGTGACTTCGCCGAGCGCGTCCATTCCCTGGGTGACGGCGCGCAAGGAATAGTCCATGAGCCGGCCCGTTGTATTGGTGAGCCGGTCGATGGCTTTGAGGGCGGCGTCCACAGGGCCGTCTCCGATGCTCGCATCCTGGTGGCAGATTTTGGATTTGGCGGCGGCGGAAGCGGTTGTGGCGAAGCGTAAGCGCACGGTGGCGGTGGGCACCGTGGTATTGCCCGTGGAAACGCTGATGTAATCGAGGGACCAGGTCTCCGGGACTTCTGTGATTTGGCCTTCAACAAGGGACACCAAGTCGTCGTCGTAGACAAATTTCTTCTTATCGCCGATCTCCTTGAATCGCGCGAAAATTGCCGAGGTCTCTTCCTCGGTCATTTTGAAACCTTTTTCCTTGAGACGAGAGGCGACGGCGGCCCGACCGCTGTGTTTGGTGAGGGGGAGTTCGGTTTGGCCCCACCCGACAGACTGGGGATCCATGATTTCGTAGGTATTGCGATTCTTGAGCATTCCGTCCTGGTGAATGCCGCTGGCGTGCGCGAAGGCATTTTCACCGACGATGGCCTTGTTGCGCTGCACCAAGAGACCGCACATGCGCGACACGAGCCGCGAGGATTTGACAATCTCACGAGTTTGGATGCCGCATTCGATTTTGCCGAAGTAATCCGCGCGGGTTTGGAGAGACATGACCAATTCCTCGAGGGCGGCGTTTCCCGCCCGCTCGCCGATGCCGTTGATCGTGCATTCGACCTGTCGCGCGCCGGCGCTGACGGCCGCGAGGGAGTTTGCGACGGCCAAGCCAAGATCGTTATGGCAATGGACGCTGATGATCGCCTTGCCGGACTGGAACTCGGGGATCTCTGTGTGGAGGTGTTTGATGAGGGACGCATACTGCTCGGGCACCGCCCAGCCAACGGTGTCGGGGAAATTTACCGTGGTGGCACCGGCATCGATGACGGCGCGGCAGACTTGGACGAGGAAATCGGGCTCGGTTCTCGAGGCATCCTCCGGTGAGAACTCAACGTCGTCCACAAAGGACCGGGCGCGTTTGACGCCTTCGATCGCGAGCCGGATGATTTCGTCCTTAGCCTTCTTGAGCTTGAACTCGCGATGAATTTTTGAGGTGGCAAGAAACACGTGAATTCGGCCGCGTTTGCCCGCCGGTTTGACCGCTTCGCCGGCGGCGTCGATATCCTTGGGGACGCAGCGTGCGAGGCCCGCGATGATGGGGCCTTTGATTTCTTTGGCGATGGTCTGCACAGCCGTGAAGTCGCCGTCGCTAATGACCGGAAACCCGGCTTCGATGACATCGACCTTAAGCCGTGCGAGCTGCCGTGCGATCTCAAGTTTCTCGCGAAGGTTCATGGATGCGCCGGGGCACTGCTCGCCGTCGCGGAGTGTGGTGTCGAAAATGCGGAGTCGGTTTTTATTCATACGCCTGAGTGATGCGCGTGCATCGTTGATGCTATGCCGGGTGTCGGCGAGCTTGGTTTCGTTGGTTGATTTCTCCGAATCTTCGCTGATTTGAGGCCGTGGTGATCTTTAAAAACAAAAAACCCCGCAGCCTTCTAGGCAGCGGGGTTGGGAAAAGCTTGGAAATCAGATTACAACCCAGGAGCCGTGTCGCTTGACAGCGACAGATTTTCCAGCAGCAGGTTGTCTTGAATCCGTTTCACTTGAGTGACCAGTAACCAATTTCGCAACCTGGGTCAAACGATATTTTTAATTCACTGCGATTCAGACTTGGGCACGGGCAGCGAAGTTCGGCGACAAAGAATCGATGAGGCGGTGTTGTCTTTGAGTGGCCGCCACGCTGCCCTGTTGGATTTTGCATGGAAAAAGGTGGGATAGTGTTTGGGACAAAAACTATCCTGACGAATGCTGTAGGCGGTCGCTGCCAGGGGGTCGGTTCTTGGCTAGGGAGCCGTCATTGATCGAGGTTCGGTCCACACCCGGGACAGGATAGATTCGATCACTCGACCGTGTCCAGTTGCCGACCCCTTGCCCTGGGATCGGTGTTGGGTCGGAGCATGCGTTTCTGGCGCTCGCGATCGCCGGCGTTGCGCACGACCGGGATGGGCTGCTCTGAGTTGATGTCCAGGCCGGTGACGTACATCGCCGCCGATCCGGTCATGGGCAGCGGGATGAAATCCTGAACTTGTTGCAGGTTCCATTTCTCCTTCTTGAGGAACTCTTCGACCGCCCCCATTTCCTTTTCGGTGCATCCGGGGAAGCTCGAGATGAAATAGGGCACGAGATACTGCTCCTTGCCCGCTGCGGCGCTTTCCTCAAAGAACCTTTTCATGAACGCGGGAAAGTCGCCAACGGGCTTGCGCATCCGCCGTAGCACCTCGGGGTCCATGTGTTCTGGAGCCACCTTCATGTGGCCGGAGACGTGATTTTGAACGAGTTCGCTGAGGTATTCCGGAGTCCGTAGCGCCACGTCCATGCGGATGCCGGATTGGACGAAGACGTGTTTCACGCCCGGGACTTGGCGCGAGCCACGCAACATTTCGAGCCCTTTTTCCTCCTCGATTTTAAAGTGTGGACAGATGGTGGGCCAGAGGCAGCTCGGACGATGGCACTTCTTACACGCGTCCACATGGCCGTTTTCGCATCCAAAAAGATTGGCGGTGGGCCCGCCCAGGTCCGACACCGTACCGCGGAACGTTTCGGATTCCGTCAACTTTTCGACCTCTTTGAGCACGGAATCCACGGTGCGGCTGGACAGGAATTTGCCCTGATGAAAACCGAGTCCGCAGAAAGTGCAGCCGCCGGCGCAACCGCGCGACACGATGATGGAATCCTTGATGGTAGCAAAACCGGGGACGGGCTCGGTATACGAAGGATGGCACGCTCGCTCGAAGGGCAACTCGTAAAGCGCGTCCAAATCCTTGCCATCGAGAGGGAACGCGGGGGGCTCCATGAGCACGGCGCGGTTGCCGTGCATTTGCACCAGGCGTTTTCCGCAGTAAGGCGTCTGTTGGGCTTCGACGACTTTGGTGAGGCGCATCAGGTGCTTTTTGTCCTGCCGCATTTCTTCCCATGAAGGGAGGATGATGCACTCGCTAAAGTCGGCCGCAGCAGTGGCTTTCGCGCCCAGCAGCAAGGCGGTTCCCGGGATGCCGCCAAGGTTTTTGTTGCCTGCTTCAAGTCGGCGCACAATCTCGCGTGACGCCAGTTCGCCCATGCCATACACGAGGATGTCTGCCTTGGCGTCGGCCATGATGGAGGGGCGAAGTTTGTCTTCCCAATAATCGTAATGCGCGACGCGGCGCATGCTGGCCTCCATGCCGCCCAGGACGACGGGCACGCCTGGGAACGCTCGCTGGCACATTTGGGAATAAACCACCGCCGCGTGGTTCGGGCGTTTTCCCGGAGCACCGCCCGCGCTGTAAACATCGTCCTTTCGCTTGTGCCGCGCGGCGGTGTAGTTCGACAGCATCGAATCGAGATTCCCCGCAGTGACGCCGCAGAAAAGCTGCGGCGCGCCCATCCCTTGTATGGACTCGATTTTTGTCCAATCCGGCTGGGCGATGATGCCGACCCGAAGTCCGTCCGATTCCAAGACACGCCCGATCATGGCGGCACCGAAAGAGGGGTGATCCACGTAGGCGTCGCCCGTGATGATCAAGACGTCCAGTTCGTCCCAACCTCTTGCTTCCATCTCGGGGCGAGACATGGGCAGGAACGAGGGCGTTCTCTTTTGTTTCGGTTTTTTTGCGGCAGGAATGCGATTCACTGGACGGACGATGCCTGAAAGCCGCTTGGGAAGCAAACAGAAGCTTACCGCGCGACCCACTCTCTACCGAACCAAAGCCGGACTGCATCGTCGAGTTTCACCAATTGGTCCGAGAAAGGAAACGGAAACAACACGACCGCACCGCGATTATAGGTGGTCGTAGTCGGCATCGAGCGGGGTATCCCAAATCGCACGGAATGCGGGTTCTGAAAGGAGCGTGTAGTCAGTCGTCAAACCAGCGTCCACATTGTCCGTGTCTGCGGGTTTCTTTGTCCTCCGCGTTCTGCGGCTGGGCAGGTCTTTCCCGACTATTTCTCGGCATGCCGGATGAGTGCGCGCATCACTCCCTGGATCATGAGTTCTTCGGAAGGAAGCAGGTCGGGGTACTTTGGGTTTTCCGCCTTCAAGTGAGGTTTGCCATTTTTGAGGATGAAAGTTTTGAGCGTGCTCTTGCGGTCGATGAGCGCCGCCACGACCTGGCCGGGGCGGGGTTCGGGGCCGTGATCAAGCAGGACGATGTCGCCGTCGAGGATGTGCTTGCCGATCATGGAGTCGCCGACCACGCGCAGGGCGAAGGTGTTGCGGGTGGGTTTGAACCCGATGCTTTCCACATTGACCGTGACGCACCCTTCCGCCTCTTGTTCGCGCTCGCGTCCGAAGCCAGCCGGGATGGATCCGTAGAGAGGGATGTCGGCCAGCCGTCCCCGTGCGGGTCCGGCGGCCTCGCTGAGCCGCAGTGACCGCGCCTTGCCCGGGTTGGAGGCGATCCAACCTTTGCGGATCAACGCTTCGATGTGGCATTCCGCGGCGCGTTTGCTTCGGTAACCGAACGCTTCCGCGATTTCGCGGATTGTGGGGGCAGAATGGCCTTTGGAGAGGGTTTCGCGAATAAACTCAAAAATCTTGAGTTGAGTGTTGGTGGGTTCGATCATACTGGACATATGGCTAGTATATATTTGCCGAACTGTCAACGGAAAGGGTCAAATCTGCTGGCCGGATTGCCCCGTCGAGCATCGCAGCCGTTGGTGACCGGAGGGGCGGAGCGGCCGTCGGTGACGGACGCCCACAGGACGGCAGCCCGTTCCATGCTTGTGGGCGGCC
>CAMBEJ010000107.1 GCA_945865375.1 Akkermansia muciniphila
TTCCTTTCTTTTGTCTCAGAGCCATTTTTTGTCATTACCACATGGACACTTTCTCCAAACGCCACCGATCCGGTTAAATTCACCGCGCGCATTTTCAGCTTCACCGCCGCGCCGAACATTAAGCCTTCGATAGTTTTGTCCGGTTCAGCGAGCGAGCCGGAGAGCGGACGTGGTTGGTGTGCTCGATGGTCTATTCAGTCTTTGTTGTGCTCTCCTTCCCGGGAATCCCAGTGAAGCAGGCACCGATTATTTACGATTCACCATTCCTCCCCTTGTCTTGCCAAAACCGCAGCCGGGTTCCATTGCTTCTGTCCGCCTGAGCCGGCAACTGGGCCGATTCGATGTGCTGGAGTTTGGTGAGAACGGCCCAACGGATGATCAGACCGCGATCCAGGCCCGTTGTTTGGACAGCGCGCTCCAGTCTTCGATTCAGCCGGGGGTCGATACTTACTTGAACCAACTCTTGGTTCCCTTCTGGCATTCATGTATCGTATAACAATGATATACAGTGTCAACGTAGAAGATTTTTGATAATTCCCTCCAGCCTCGTTACCGTTTCCGGCGTGTCCGTGACCAAGCCCATTCCCGTCCGGTTGGACCACGACTTGATCAAGCGTCTTGATGAAGCCGCCGAGCGTTTGGGCAATACCCGGACTGGAGTCATCAAACTTTGTCTCAGCGCTTTCCTGGATCACTTCGAAGCCACTGGAACAGCCTCGCTGCCGTTGAATTGGAGGGAGATCGTCGAATATTGGGACCGGCGCACACGCCGAAGCCGCGGGAATGAGCCGAGACCTTCGGCCTTTCCTGATTTGCAGGACGGAGCGCACATCCTGAAAGAATCGGCCAGTCCGGCGGTCCCAGCTGAACCTTCCGCCCCGTCTTCCTGGAACCGGACGGAGAGCAGATCTGAGTCGGACCGGGCCGCCGGGCCGGGCGCAAGCCGAAGATGATTTGAGGCGATCCGCCTTCCAGCAATTCTCAATATGGTTTTTTCCAGCCGCGAAAAGGCGCAAGAATCACAAAAAGAGAAGTTACAAAGCAGAGATTTGGAGGATTCCTTTGCGTATTTTGCGCTTTTTTGCGGCCAACCCACCCAAAATGAGAACTGCTGCGTGAAGGCGGGCGTGGCTTGTCATCTCTGAATGCCTCAATCCATCCAATCGAAATGCGCAAGCCCCCGCAGACCCTGCTGCCAACTTGCGATCCCGCCGGAATTGATGCGCACAATTCTACCCAGACGGTGCTGGTGAGTGCAGAATTCGGTGTGGCGCAAGAAGCGGCGAATGAAAGTGGCAGCTTGGTCGGGGCGCACGTTCAACCACGCGACGCAGTAATGCGGATGACACAAGCGCGGCTTAAAGAAATCGAAATCGCGTGTGAAGAAGGTCGGTTGCTTCAACCGCAAAAGCAGCGGAGTAATGTGCGCGTCTGCCGCGCCCTGATTGGCCAATTCGTAACCGACTTGTCGAAAAGGAATTCGCCATCGCCGAAACTGCGCCCTTTGGCTGGCGATGATGTTCTCGTCCAGAACGTTCATCCCTTGCCACGGGCGGTCGCCCATCCCCGAACGCCTTTCGGGTTGTCGGCAAAGAATTCCTGTCCAAGTTCGAGGGCTTCACGGGCCGCCTCTACGCTGACCCGTCCCGGAAAGTGTTTAGGAAAAGCTTCCAACCGTTCGCCCAGGGCCAGATGCTCGAATAACTGCCAAACCATGATGCGTGTGCCCTTAAAGGTCGGCTTGCCGCTACAAATAGCGGGATCGACCACAATAAACCGGCCAAGTTCAATACGTCTTGCTATTCCGTTAGCTTTCATCGCCAAACCCAGGATGTAATCAACGGGACGGAGTTGCAAGCTCGCCTTCGGACGGATCGAGCCCCCCTGTTCCGCCTTCCCGAAAACCGCCGGAGAGCAGATCTGAGTCGGACCGGGCCGCCGGGCGCAAGCTGAAGATTTTTTGAGGCGATCCGCCTTCATCGAAGCCTTGTTCGAAATTTTGAAAGAATCGGAAGGCTGTGGTATGGAGCCGGTATGATTCCGAAGGAGTCGAAGCAGTTGTTGCAAGGCAGTCCATTCCGCCCAATCAAGATTTGCACGGGCAGCAACAAAATCTATTCGATTTCGCACCCTGGATTCGCCGCCCTCTCGCCGGATGGCGAAATGCTGATTGTGTTCCTTCCTGGTCGTGGCAGCCATGATGTCATGGATGTGCCAAGGATTGGAAATGTTCAGGGGACAGCCTCTTGTTGGTTGCTCGTCCGGAACGTAGAGGTTTACAAGGCTTGTGTCCGACCTGGCGCTTGGCGTAAGTTCGGACCATGAGCTACGTCACGTTGGAAGCGCAGATTGACCATGGCAAAGTGGTGGTGGATGAACCGGAGAGATTGCCGAAGTCGGCGCGGGCGCTGTTGACCATCCTTGGTCCAGTTGGCTCCGTTTTGGTGCCAGAGAATCCCCTGGAAGCTTTGGAGGCGTTGCAAAAGCATCTGAAGCTCGACGAGAACCGTGCCACCGAGTGGATGGCAACCGTACAGGAGGCAAGACGTTGAAATTGCAGTGCGGCGTGACGGCCACCATCTCCGATCATGATTCATTTTGACACGAACTTCCTGATACACGCCACGATCTCTGGCTCTTCGGCACATGCCCAACTTCGTTTGTGGTCCGTTGGGGGCGAAGTATTCGAGATTAGTTCGATTGCGTGGGCCGAATATCTGTGCGGTCCGTTGGACGCAACCGGCGAAACCCTCGCTCGACGGATATTCCCAAATCCAGAACCGTTTCTTTCCGCCGATGCGACCGAAGCGGCCGACCTTTTTAACAAGACCGGGCGGCGTTCGCGGTCACTTGCGGACTGTATGATTGCCGCAGTGGCCATACGTTGCAACGCAAGGCTGGCGACTCGCAATGCGGGGGACTTCCTCCCGTTTCGAATATTCGGCCTAGCTCTCGCGTGAAAGCGCACGACAACGCGCTTACTCAGTCGCTCGATGTCCTCGACGATGAACTCCGCGAGCGGGATCAAGCGGGTCTTGGCCGCTTCGCCGCCGACATCAGCCATCTGCACCATGCTCCTGAGGCTGCCGTCTCGTAGCCGCCGACGTAAGGAGGCGGAAAGCAACGTAAGGAGGCGGAAAGCGGCGTGCCCAGACCTGCTCCGCCTCCTTACGTTGGCGGCTACAAACGGCGGCTACGAACGTTTCGGTGGCGACGGACTTGACACGGTTTCGTATGAATTCGATACAGACAGCATGAGTTGCGAGCGGAAAGGGAACCTGCCCCGGCTGGAGCGGCATCATTACCAGGCCCACGCGGTGGTCTTCTGGACGGTTACGCTGGAGGGACGCGCTCGCGGCTGGCTGACACCCGCCTTTCATTCCGCCTTCCGCGAACTCATGCTCCACGCGGCGGCACGCGAGAATCTTTACTGTCCCGCCTACATTCTGATGCCGGACCATCTGCATCTCCTCTGGATGGGGATGCGGCGCGATTCCGACCAACTCAACGCGGTGAAGTTCCTCCGCACCCAGCTTAAACCGGCATTGGGCATAGGACGAGAGTGGCAACATCAGCCACACGACCATGTCCTGAGCGAAGAAGAGCGCCGACGTGACGCGTTTGCCAGATTTTGCTTCTACACGCTTGAGAATCCGGTGCGGGCCAAGCTCGTGGAGCGCGCGACGGATTGGCCGTTCATCGGGGCCATAGTGCCGGGCTATCCGATTTTGAACCCGTTGGCAGAAGGTCACTGGGAATTGTTCTGGAAGCTCCATGCCGTTGAACGTGAGGCGGAGCCGCCGCCTGCGCCCACGTTGCGCTAACTTGGTCACTGACAAGCGTCAGACCTCAGAATTTGGGGGGTAGAACGAGAAAAACAATGGTGAGTTGGATTCCCTCGAAATGCCCCCTTTCCCGTCCTCCCGTCAATTGGGGGCCAGGGAAACAAATTTCCGCCTCGATTCTCAAGGATTCGGAATGCACATTCGTTTGCCTGATTTACCCACGTCATTCTGAGGTCTGAGCGTAGCCGCCGACGTGAGGAGGCGGACCGGAGGGCTGCCGTTATTCGCGAGTCCGCCTCCTTACGTCGGTGAGTCCGCCTCCTTACGTCGGCGGCTACGTCGGTGGCTACGGGGGCGTTGTACCGCATGGTTCAAGAAAATCCCACGCGTTTGCGGAATCGAAGCTGCTGCGGCCAGGATGGCCGCGCGCCGACGCTTCCCGAGAAATGCTCTCGGGAAGCGAGGATTCTGGCGTCGTGTATCGCAGAGATACAGAGGAACAGAGTAAAAGGCCGAACGGGTTGAGCTGCAAAATTATGGGGGCATCACTGAAGAAATATTCGGACGCAGCCTCGCTTTTCGCCAGCTCTCGCTTCTCTGTGCCTCTGTGCCTCTGTGGTTCAAATTGAAAATCAGAACAGCTCCTGTTCCACGATTGATCCAGGGGGCGGCTTCGCTGCGGAACCGGATTGTGCATCCTTGACCGTGCCCTCAATCTTTTCGAGGGCGACGCTGCTTGAAGGCCGAGGCGGTTCGCCCTGAGTTGTTTTTTTGTCAGAGCCAGCATCCTCTGGCGGGAGAGGGATCGAAGGGCCACAATCACTTGAAACCATAGGGGCAGCATGTTGAGGCACAACATCAGTCTCAGTGCCCGCGGTAGAATCCAGCTTGGACGGCGCTCGCGGAGCGACCATGGGCTTCCGGATTATCTGACCTTGGAATGTAATGCCGAGGGCGATGGTCCCTTCAAGCGCCGTGCCCGGCGCAGTTCCTGAAGCATCCGGCGGAAGGTTGTGGTGCTCTGGATTGAAGGGTTCTTCTGAACGTGCCGCAAAGGCGTTTAGACCCACGCGGCGAAGGGCCTCCAAACACGCGTTTTGAAATTGGCCGATCTGCTCGATCAAAGCGGGCTGTGAGGAACGCAGGGCCGCAGTATAAAGAGCGAACACATGGTCCAGGATCCGCACGCAGGCCTGCACCCACTCCCCTTCCCCTCGACGAAACTTCTCGATCTCGAGATGAAGATGCTGCTTTTCACCGCCGTCGGCCTTTTCCATGAACGCGGAAAAAGATCTGATTTCCAGGGTCATGCGCTCGGCCACTTCCTTGGCGGCACCGGATGTTTTGGAAGCTTGTTCATGCACGGTTTGCCACTGGCCCGTCGCAAGCTGGATTTGCCGGGCCACTGCCTCCATCCCTTGAATCTGAGCGACTACTGTGGTCAGGTTGCTCAACTCCGCAAGTTGGACGTCGGCTCTGAACTGCCTCACAAATGGAATAAAACTGCACCAAGCTCCACCGGCAACGGCCACCAAAAGCGCTATAGTCTGCCACATTGCGAGCGGGCGATCGCTCGCGTAAACGATGTAGGCGGCCAGTCCGAGAAACAGGAGGTCCGCAAAAATAAACGGCACCGGACTGATCTTCGGGTGGGTCGTGTCAGACATAATGTCAGCACGATAGGGCTTCGCACCCCACATGCCAAGCTCAAGAAACATAGAAGGTTTTTCAGCGGGCACTCATCCCTGGGTCAGGGCTGATTCAAGAAAACAGCGGCCGCCCCAGCCAGACGGGACGGAGCGCCGATTTCCAATCGGCTTGGGTGCGCGACCGTCGGATCCGTGAACCAATGCCGGCTGGAAGCCAGCACTCCGTTTTCTAGAATCAGCCCTGTCCCTGGGTCGAACCAAAACCCACATCCAGGGTCAGATCCAACTCAAGAAAATGCAGCCACGTGCGCGCGACGGGGCGATGGTAAATGCTTGTCATCGCCGCGGCGTAAAGCCGCAATTGAGGCCGGTATTGCTCCGCCCTCTGCGCCAATGAGTCGGCGGGGATGCGGTCGGTCTTAAAATCCAGGACCCAGATCTCTTGGGGGAGAACCACAGCAAGATCAACGACTCCTTGCAAGATCACAAAGTCGTCTGCCTCAAGGACTGGGAGTGTGTCTGAGAGACCACAAGCCTCAATGCGTTCACGATCCAGTCTCAGCGTGAACGGCAGCTCCCTTTTGACATGAGCTCTGTTCGCCACAATCGAGCGCCCCACCTCCCCCTGCCAAAATCTTCGTATCGCCTCAAGATCCAAGGACTCAGCCTCGTCCCTGCGCAGTCTCGCTTCCCAAACCATTCGATCCACCAAGGCTCTGAGCGATTCGATCTGAACGGTCTGTTCCAAATCGCACGCCTCGAGCACCGCATGCATGGCGGTGCCGATCCGGGCTGCGGCGATGGACAGGCCTCCCTGCACTGGATGCGTCGGCCCTATCAGAGCGTGGTCGGGCAACAAGGGGTCCCCGACAGGCTCACCCCCGACGATTCCGGCGGCTCTTCGAACGTGGGTCACCGACAGCTTGGAGGGTGTGACGGTGGATTCACTTTTCGGATAGCGCCAGTCCAGGGCGCTTTGAACCATTCTCAGCGTCGCTTCGGGCGGGAGACTCAAAACGAGATCCGAACCTGTTTTGGGTGGAGAAGATCTCGCAGCCGCGAGGGCGTCGGCCGAGTGGACAGTCCACTGCACGAGTTCGCTGACGTCGCTTTGAGCGCCGGACCCAAACGGCGAGACATCGTGCGCGCTCCTCCAGAGAATCAACCAGTGCGCCACAGAATTGCCAAGCTCAAGCTCATCGGCCATTCGGCCTCCCCCTCGCATCCGGTTCGCCAGCTCCTCTGAATTCCGCGGCAATTCGCCCACGAGAACCAACCGATCGCGCGCCCTCGTCAACGCCACATAAAGCAGCCGGAGCTCCTCCCCCAACATCTCGCGGCTTTCCTCACGCTCCGCCGTCCATCGGCCGAGGGTGTCGTAGCTCGCTAGACCGTCGGGGGACGGGAGCTTGGCCGTCAACCCGTGTGAATCGGTGATCAATAGAGTGCCCCGCAACGATCGTTTGTTGAATTGTTTGCCCAAGCCCGCAAGCAGCACGACGGGCGCCTCAAGTCCTTTGCTCCGGTGAATGCTCATCAACCGCACCGCGCCCCCCACTCGCGGCGGAGCGGATTCCACTTCCAGCTCGTGCTCATCCTGGATGTCCACGAACCTGAGGAAATGATAAAGGCCCTGGTTAGGACCTTCAGAAAACCGGCGAATTTCCTCGCGAAACTTCCGGAGGTTCGCGAGTTGATCCTGCCCTCGCGGTTCCCCGGCAAGCCAGGCTTCGTATCGGGTCTCGCGAAGCAGGCGATCCACGCAGCAGCTCAAAGAAGTCTGTCTCAACAAGGCGCGCCATTGCCGGAAGTGGACCAGGAACTGACAGGCCTTTTGCCGACCCGCCGTCGTGGGTGCCGCGTCGTCCGCGCACCATCGTTCAAGCGCTTCCCATAAGTTTCCTTTTTCCTTCGACAACCGCGCCTCCGTCAAATCATCGAGCGTCAGCCCAACCATCGGCGAATGCAACGCCGCCGCAAGTGGGATGTCCTGAAATGGGTTGTCCAACAGGCGCAGCATCTGGATGATGTCCTGGATTTCCCGACTCTGAAAAAAGCTCTCCCCGGAAACCTGCACGGGAATGCCGGCAAGACCAAGCTCCAGCGAGAAAACACTGGCCCTGCCTGCGCAGGATCGCATCAGAATCAGCGCGTCCGACCACTCCATGGGACGGAAAGCCTCCAGTCGCTCATCCCAAACAGGCGTGTTGTTGGTTTTTAAAGCGCTCAAACACGATGCCACAAGCCGGGCCTCCAGTTCGACGGACTTGAGTTCTTCGCGCCCTTCACCATCCGAGATCACTCCGCCTTCGCCGTCCTTATGGTTGTCCGCGCCCTCCGCGACATCCTCTGAGAACCAATGGATCGCGACCACAGGTTCCGCCGCATGACCCGGCGCCGGAATTGTTTTGGCGAAGAAAGCGCGCTGTTGCGGCGCTCCGAACACGAGCTTCGACATTTCGGTGTAGCTCACTCCCCCGAGGAAAGCCTGCATGAGATCCGTGAACACGCTGTTCACAAAATCGATGACACCCTGGTGTGATCGGAAGTTTTCTGTCAGCGGCAGGACTCGCCCCAGCGCGGGGTCCTGGCCCCATTCCTTCAGGTAACGCTGGAAAATCGCCGGGTTGGCTCGGCGGAACCGGTAGATGCTTTGCTTGACATCGCCAACCATGAAACGGTTCGCCTCGCGCCCTTCGCGGCTGATCATCCTGATGAGGGTGTCCTGGGCCTCGTTGAGATCCTGGCATTCATCCACAAACACGAAATCCACGACCTCGCGAATCGCCCTCGCGGAGGGTGTGGGGCCGCCATCAGCCGATCTTAAAAGCCTCAGCGCAAATTGCTCCTGATCCGCAAAATCCAGACCTCCTGCCTTGTGTTTGGCTCTCTCGAAACGCTCGCCGAATTCCTCGGTGAGTTCGAGCAGAATTCTCAGACTCGATCTCAAGTGGTCCCAGTCCTGCTGGACTGGGTCAGGCTCTTCTGGCGCGGGAAGGAGTCCTTTCAGGAACTCAGTGTCCTTCAGCAGACGCGTCAGTCGTCCGGGAATCTGGGAGCCCTTCGAGGCTTCCGCCGCATCTGTGAGGGCTTGGACCACTCCCTCCAAGCCCGGCGGACCGCACGCAGAGGAGAGCCCATCGAGCGCGGTCACCAGCGACCGCACGCCCGGGAAAGTCTGTTCCACTTCTCTCAATGACGAAACCCGATCCGCTGCCCAAGTCCTCAGCATGCTCCACCACGCTTCAGGCAAGTCCTCTTCAACCGATTTCCGCGCGTCAGCAAACCATCTCACCGGCGACTCCAGCGAACGAACATGTCGGTGGATTGCCAGGATCCATTCGCGAACGTTCATGACCGAACCGCGGCCAAATCCCGTGACCAGCGTCTTGAACGAATCCTCGCGCGCTGCCAACCGATCGACCACAAGCTCGTCAAGCACTTCCGCAGTCATGGGCAGGGTCTGATTTTCATCGAGGACCCGGAGCGCCGGATCCAGACCGAGTTCCACCGCGTGTTCCCGGATCAATCTGAGGCAAAAGCCATGGATTGTGCCTATTCGGGCGTCAGGGAGCAGGCACAACTGTTCCCGAACATTCGCGCTTTCAGGTGCCGCCACCAGCGCCTCTTCCAGGCTTTCACCGATGCGTTGTCGCATTGCTGCCGCCGCCGCCTCTGTGAATGTGACCATGACGATCCGTTCGATCGAGAAACCATTGTGGACAACAAGATCCAAAACTCGATGGACGAGCGTCGTCGTTTTTCCAGTGCCTGCACCCGCCACAAGCAACACGTTGCCCCTGGCCTCCACAGCGTCTCTTTGTTCCGAGGTCAGCGTGCTCATGGCTCTGCAGACTTGCTTTTGGAGTTCTTGCTGCGGCTCCTCGTCGCCTTGACCACTTTGGCAGGCCGAGGGGGCTTCTCTAGAACGCGGTAAGGGTGCAGCATCTTGTCGAAACGGCACACGCCGTTGTATTCACAATCGTCGCAGGCCGTTTCGGATGAGCCATCTCGATACGGAGCCACCTCTGCCTCCCCCATCAGGATCCGGCTCGAAAAAGTCTCGATCGTCCGCAGGACATGCTCAAGCTGCCGGCTGAACTCCTCGTGAGACAGCTTGTTCTTGCTGTTGTGATGGAAAGCAAATTGGTCATTGCTCCGAGTGTTTCCCGTCGAATCCAGAAAACCTGCGTAGTCCTCATCAAACAATCCGCGGTGCATGTAGGCCCTGCGTCGCTCCTCGATCGATTGCCTGAAAAGTTCACGCCGGGTTTTTTTGTCCGGTGATGTGCCTTGGATCGGAATGTAAAACGCCCCCACCGGTCTGAGGCATGCGCCCGAGGCACCCAGCAGTTCAGGATCGGTCTTAGCCAGCAACGCGAGATAGGTTAGAAGTTGGAGCTGAAGGCCGTTGTGAAGATGTTTTGGCGTGATCCTTTGCGCGCGCGATTTGTAGTCGAACACCGCCACCAGAAGCTCCGGTCCATCTCCCGCCTCGGATTCCATTTGGAGCCAATCCACCCGGTCAATCCGCCCTCGCAACCGCACTGTGCCACCTTGGTTCAGAGAAAGCTCCAACGCGGGCAGCCCCTCAGGTCCTTCTCCAAAGGCCAGCTCCACTCGGCCTGGGTTGAGCGGGTATTGGCAATCCAGCCAGCCCACCATCGCTCGAACCAGCCGCGCCACCCGTCCCACGAGGATCTCCGCGTCAAACGCCCGATCCGGAGCCGCTGCGTAGAGGCCCTCTCTAAAGGTCTTCGACAGCTCCCCGCCTAAACGCATCGCCACATCGTGAGCTTCCTCCGCCGACTGGTCACGCCACGCCTTCCCGCTCGACTTCAGCGTCTCGTGAAACGCTCTCAGAATCTCATGCGCCAGCTCCCCGCGTGTTCGCGGATCAGCTTTGAACTCATCGCGTTCCTTGATCCTCAAGGTTCTTCCCGCAAAGTAGCGAAATGGACAGGCGGCAAAATCCTCAAGCGCGCTGACGGATGTCACCAGGCCCTCAGGATGCCGCCTGGCAAGCAGGGAAGGCTCCAGCGTCGCACGGAGCAGCCCCTCCCGCACACCACGACGCCACCGAACCAGCTCCGCCGCTTCGGGGAGGAGCCGGAGGCTCGGCTCTGTTTCACTCTCACCCTGGGTATGCAAAAACCTCAGCGGCTCGAGCTCGGTCAATTCGGATGCGTGGATCACTTGCGCAAAATCCTTCACTCCGTCGAAGAGGGTGGAGCTCTGCGGGTCAAGCGATGCCCGGATATGGGGGAACAGTCGCGCCAGCTCCCGCGCAAAGAGTGAGGGGTTGCGTGCCTTGCCCGCATCGTCGAGCCGCGACCACGTGCAGACCACTCGGTGGGTCGCCCGGGTCAGCGCGATGTAGGCAAAAAAGTGCTCGCGCGCCGCGCTCTGCCTCCGGGTGAGTCCGATCAAGATTTTCCTCTCCGCAAGCGCCTCTCGGTCCCCATCCCCAAAAAGCCCCGGAGCCGCAGGCGGCTTTGGAAAAGAGTCGTCGTTGAACCCAAACACGGCTGTGAGGCGGATTTCCACGAGCCGGGACCGGTCCACCGCACCGACCGAAACCTGGTCCAAAGCGGGAGGAACAACACCTGCGGTCAGCGATTCAAGACCCGCATCCACCACCTCGATCCACTCCGATAGCGAGAGGCATTTCCCTCTGAACACGAGCTCCAAACTGGTGATCCACTCCTCCATTGTTTCCCAAATTGTCCGATGCAACATCGTGAATTCCGGGTGCTCTGGATCGGCGTTCTCGCTCCAGCTTGCCAGCGTGCTCTCCACCGGAAATTCGGCCCACAGTCCTCGAATCGCCTCGGCCAGCTGCCCGCCGCTCAGCCCCGGTTTCTGGCAAAGCCGATCCCGGAATGGACGCAGAGGCGCCACCGCCCGAACTCGAAGTTCTTCAAGCGACTTCTCGGAGTCGCGAGCTCCTTCTGATGGAATAATCGGGCTCAACCATCTCTCCCCATCCCATCCTTTTGCCAACGCCAGATTCTCCAACCTGTCCACCAGGCTTTCATCGTCTGTGACCAAACCGGTTTTCAAAAGTGCGAACCATTCCTCGTGCCGCCAGCCCCATGCCGCAATGCGCAACGCGTTCCGTGTGAGTTCCGCCAAAGGATGGTGTGACACGGATTGACGTTGATCCAAGAAAAAAGGAATGCCGTAACGACGAAATACCCGCTCTAGGGTGGGCCTTGCCGACTCCAAATCGCGGACAATCACGCACGTCTCGCGATAGCTCCCTCCCTGATGAACATGCCGCAGGATCTCCCTCGCCACCACGACTGCCTCGGACTCGGCGTCGACGCATCCCACCAGTGCCACAGACTGATCCGCTTCTCCGTCAAATGCTTCGCCAGTGCCCCAGGCGCTTTCCAGGTGGCCCAACGCAGGGTTGGAACAAAACCGCATGGCCACTCCTCGACGGCTCAAATCCACGAGTTCCACCTCCGCCAGCAATCGGCTTGATTCCGCCATCTCGCGGCAACGTTGGTAGGTGTGAGCCGTGACGGACCACATCGATAGATCGTCCCGGAATTCCTTGGCATCGGCTCCCAAACAAAATGCCATGGTCACCTGCGCGCAGAAGGGTAACAGGGATTCGAGCAGCAAAAGTTCCTGGGCTGTCATTTCGGCAAAACCATCCATCCAGACACCCCCAAATCGAAGCGGGCAAAGGCTCTGCAATCCGCTTTCATGAAGAGCCTCGGATGCAAGGTCTGGCAATCGGTCCGCGTCCTCCAATCCCTCGTCGCGCAACCACTTCTCATAACGCTCATAAAGCAGCGCCACATCCGCGAGTTTCCGGCCGAGGAAAACCCCGTGCGAGAACCCCGCGCCTGCCTCACGCAACGGCTTCGGCCCGATTCGTGCCCGCTGGAACTCGCGGATTAACAAGCTGAGCTGCCTGGCCAAGCTGGCGGGTCGCAGGCTGGAGCCGAGCGCTGTGAGGTGTGGTTGCGCTTGCTGCAACAAGGCGCGCAGAGCCATAATTCTGGCTTCCTCCGACACCAGACGGGGGATGGCTCCTCCGGTTTGCTCGATGATGAAACGTGCCAATCGTTCGAAGGAAAGGATCTGGAGGCGGGTGTAACCGCCGACTCCAGCGTGTTGCAATAACTGGCGTTCAACCTGATACGTGGCTTGCTTCGGCGCCAGATAAAGAAGCGGCAGGCCCTCAGGCGATTCCCTGAGGTGATTCGCCACTTCCTCCAGACAGCGATGCGTCTTCCCACTCCCCGCCGGGCCAATTAAGAACCGACATTTCATAGATTCGAACGACGCCTCATGAACCTGGGAGGAAAGCACCAGGGAACTCAATAAAAAAAGTTGAATCCATTGCGTTTCCGGGCTGTCTATAGCGGAACATGATAGCTTTCGATCACCAACCCCGCACAAGGCTGGTTTACGGCCCTGGTTCCGTCGAAAGGGTGGGCGCTTTGACGCGCGAGACTGAAGCGAGAAGAATCTTGTTGGTGACGGATCCTGGAATCACCGCTGCAGGCCATGCCGCGCGCGTCACGTCGTTTCTTCAAGCGGCCGGCTTGGAGGTGTTCCTCTTCGATCGTGTCTGCGTCAACCCAACAACGAACACGGTGGCGGAATGCCTTGAGGCCGCAAAACAGGCCGCAATCGATGGGTTTGTTGCCTTGGGTGGCGGCAGCAGCATGGACACCGCAAAAGGATGCAACTTTCTCCTCACCAATGGAGGGGAAATGAAGGATTATTGGGGCGTGGGCAGAGCGTCCAAACCCATGTTGCCCCTCGTCGCCGTCCCGACCACCGCTGGAACGGGGAGCGAGTGCCAGTCCGCGGCATTGATCGCCGACGCTGTCACACATCTCAAGATGGCGTGCCTCGACCCCCGCGCCGCCGCGCGCATTGCCATCCTCGATCCTGTTTTGACCGTTTCCCAGCCCTCTCGGGTCACGGCGGTCACTGGCATCGACGCAATCGCCCACGCAGTCGAGACGGCCGTGACGAGCAAGCGAAACGCCCTGTCTCTCATGTATTCCTTGGAAGCCTTTAAACTCTGTGTCACCGGGCTTCCACAGGTGATTTCAAGGCCCAACGATATTGAGGCTCGAGGACGCATGCTTCTGGGCGCCGCACTCGCCGGCACAGCCATCGAAAACAGCATGCTAGGGGCGGCCCACTCCGCCGCGAATCCACTCACAGCCCATTTTGATGTGGTGCATGGGAACGCGGTCGGCATCATGTTGCCCCACGTGGTCCGGTTCAACGGTGCCAATCCTGAGGCCAAAAGGTCCTACGCCGAGCTGGCTTCAGCGCCCGAGATCGCCTGCGTCAGCGCCGGAATCGATACCGCTCACGAAGCTCTCATCGCACGATTGGAATCGCTCCTGAACCTGGCGGGAATTCCGCGCTCTCTCGCGGAGTGTGGTGTCAACCGCGATGCCATCCAGATCATGGCCACAGAAGCAGCTCTCCAGTGGACTGCCAATTTTAATCCGCGCCCTATCGAAGCTCAGGACTTCGTTGCACTCTACGAAGCCGCGTTTGCCCCGCGCGGCGACGGCGATGGATTCCAAGGTTCCTGAACGTTGAGCGTTGAACCTTTGGGCCATGAGCGGCCCAGACAAGCCGGGACATCCCGCTGCGCCGCCCCCCCCCGTGTTCAGCGGCGCTATGAGCGCCGTGGTTTGTTCCTGTAAGGGACTTTCATCGCTGGATCTCGCGTGTTCACTCCATCTTACTTCGAGCCTTGTTCGATCCAGGCGCGAAGCAAACCCTGCTCCTCCTTCGTGAGCGGCGGTGCCTTGTCCTTCGGAGGCATCGCTGTGTCCTCATCCAAGCCGGAAACCGCAACCACCACAGTGCTCTTGGCGCTGTCTTTGCCTTCGATGATCTTACCGCTTTCCCCACCCTTCATGACGGCTTCCAAACTGTCCAGGCGGAGTTTCCCTTTCTGTTTCTCTGGGCCATGACATTTATAACAGGATTTCTCAAACAAAGGCTTGATGTCCTTCTCGTAAGATAAACCCGTTTTGGTGGAAGCCGGGGGGAGTTTGCTGACGTCGATCTCCGCCGTGGCGGACACCGAAAGAAAAGCCACGCAAATCGTGGCGCCAAAGCCAATCCGTTGATTCTTCGAAAACATAAAGCAGTTCAATAAACCAGTTCGAGTGTTTCAGCCGTTCCACAGCGGTTCTCACTTACAGCCCACACACTATCAAAATGAGAATCGCTGGCCGCTCTGTGTCTGACGGGACAAACCCAGGGCGGATTCAGATGGATTTAAACGCAAGCTCCGCCCCGATCAAGCGCGAAGTCTCCGGTCCGGTTATTTGAATTTTCCGATCTTCTCCCATTTATGCGTCTTGCCGGATTTCAAAACCGCATCGCAAATCATCTGCGTTTCGAGGGCATCCCTGAATGTTGGCCTCGCGGGCTTTCCGGTTTCGATGCCTTGGATGAAGTCGGCGACTTGATGCACGAAACTGTGTTCGTAACCGATCTGGAGACCCGGCACCCACCAGTTCTTCATATACGGATGATCCCCGTCGCTCACATGGATGGAACGCCACCCGCGCGTGGTTCCCTGATCGCGATGATCGAAGTATTGCAACCGATGCAAGTCGTGGAGATCCCAGCTGATGGAAGCGTTTTCCCCGTTGATCTCAAATGTGTACAAGGCCTTGTGACCGCGGGCATAACGCGTCGATTCAAAGGTCGCAAGAGAGCCGTTCTGGAATCGGGCCAAAAAAGCGCAGGCGTCGTCAATCCCCACTTTTTCGACTTTCCCGCTGAGGTTGTGCTGGCGCTCCTTGACGAAGGTCTCCGTCATCGCGCTGACCCTGGAGACCCCGCCGTTCAGCCAGACCGCCGTGTCGATGCAGTGCGCCAGCAAATCCCCGGTCACGCCCGAACCGGCTGCTTTCACGTCCAATCTCCACAGTCCCGCGCCGCCTTGGGGCAGCTCTGGGTTGATCGTCCAATCTTGCAAAAATTTCGCTCGATAATGGAAAATCCGCCCCAGCCGACCCTCGTCGATCAATTGTTTCGCCAGGGTGACGGCTGGAACGCGGCGGTAATTGTACCAAACCATGTTCGCCACGCCGGCTTTTTCCACGGCAGCCACCATTTTTCTGCCCTCCGGTCCGTTCATCGAAAGCGGTTTCTCACACAAAATCATCTTCCCGGCTTTGGCCGCCGCCAGCGCCATCTCTGCGTGCGTGTTGTTGGGTGTGGCGATGTCGATGACATCGATGTCTTCCCGCGCAATCAACTTCCGCCAGTCCGTCTCGAAGGACTCGTAGCCCCAGTTGTCGGCGAACGCTTTCACCTTGGCTTCGTCGCGGGCGCAAACAGATTTGAGCACAACCTGATGTTCAAGCGGGAAGAAGTGATTAACCTTGGCATACGCGTTCGAGTGTGCCCGGCCCATGAAGCCGTATCCGATCAGACCAATGCGCAGTGATTTTTTCATAATGTTGAGGGTGTGCTAGATATTTAAACTCGAAATCCCGATGAATCATCTCTCAGAATTTAAACCACAGAGGCACAGAGGCACAGAGAAGAACAGTCAATGAAACCTAAGTTCTTTCCACCCAGTTTTCCCCCTCTGTGTCTCTGTGTCTCTGTGGTTCAAATTTCAAATCTTTTTGGCTAGGTTTTCATTAACCAGAAGGGGTGAACTCTCAAAGCGGCGTGGGGCTTTTACTCGGCCGCATGCCATCCATGATTCTCCCGGACTTGGATCATCGAGGCGAGGATGTCGTTCCAAGTCTGTTGTTTCATCATCACGTCGTTTGGAAACATGCAACCGTCCCAGCAGATGTGCTTGAATTTTTTCGTCACCTTGCCGACGTCATCCCGCAGCCAATAGCCCGAGTCCCGTCCGATGTTCAGCTTGCCATTGGGATCGGTGGCGAGACAATGCCTCCCGGTCTTGTCATGGCTCCCCGAGCCCTTCACCGTCGCATCGTTCTGGGCCACATGAAAATCAACAGTCCATGGACGCAGCGCCTTGGTCAGCTTTTTCATGGCGGTATGGAACTTGTCCGGTTCCCAGTTGAATTTGGCTGGCACCAAGCGGTGTTCGGGAGCGTTGTAACCCAGCGTATAAAGGAGGGTGTGCGCCATGTCGGCTTGAAAACCCACCACTTTCGGCTGCCCCACTTCCTCGAGCAACTGCACCATCGTCTTCCAGCTTTGCATGCCACCCCAGCAGATCTCCCCCTCCGCTGCCAGACGTTCTCCGTGGTCTTTGGCAACCTTGCCCGCTTCGCGGAAGGTCTGCGCGATCTTCTTGAGGTTTCCTTTGGGATCCGTCGCGAAATCATGAGGGCTGCACGCCGAATCGATCCGTACAACCCCGTGCGGACGAACTCCCAGATCCCTCAGCCCTTTCGCAATGCGGCACGCCTTCCTGACTTGGCCGACAAATCGGGCTCGCTCCTCCTCGTTCCCCATCGCGGAACCGCCCCCTGTAGGAGGCCAGACAGGGGCCACCACCGACCCCACTTTGAGCTGCTTTTTGGAGATTTTTTCCGCAACCGCGTTCAGATCGGCGTCGCTGATGTCGATGCTGATGTGGGGATCGAAAAGAAAGATGTCCACCCCGTCGAACCGGACACCATTGACCTCGGCGTTTGCTGTCAAAGTCAGCATGGTGTCAAGATCGATGCACGGCTCGGCGTCTGGCCCGCCCTTGCCGACAAGGCCCGGCCACATGGCGTTGTGGAGCTTCGGATAGTTGTTCTTCTTCGGTTCGCTCATGGACTGCTTTTCCTTCCGTGTTAAGGCTTTTTGCTTGGCAACATCGCCAGGTTCGTTTGTTTGGTCAAGCCCGGCGCTGTCGCACGCGCGCGTTTCGGGAATGTCAGCTCAAAGTAATGGTCCCCCGTTGGGGCAGGCAATCTCAAAGTGCATCCACAAGCGTCTTCTTGAGCAGAGCGAGATCATTCCCGGGCTGTCACGCCAGAAGCCAGGCTCATTGTGAGCCTCGTGCTTTTGTCTGGCCGAGGCGATGGTGAGGACGTTAAATGGAGCCGCGATCCGAGCTCGATCTTATGGCGCGTCTGAACCGATGGAACATTCTGAACCTGTTTGCTTGGTGTCTGTCGGCGTCCGCAGGCACCCTGGGCTGCGCCGCAACCTCACGTGCCTCGTCCTCGCCGCCCAACATCGTGATCATTTTTGCGGATGACCTTGGCTGGGGTGATTTGGGAAGTTTTGGCGCGAAGCGCATCCGCACTCCCAACCTGGACAAACTAGCACGCCAAGGAACACGCTATACGAGCTTCTACGTGTCCCAGCCGGTTTGTTCCGCTTCACGCGCGTCGCTTTTGACAGGGTGCTACGCGAACCGTATCGGCATCCATGGAGCCTTGTCGCCACATTCCAAAACCGGTCTGAACGAACGCGAAACAACTCTCGCGGAAATGCTTCGGAACCGCGGCTATTCGACGGCGATTTACGGCAAATGGCATCTTGGGGACGCCCCCCAATTTCTGCCCCAAAACCACGGTTTCGACGAGTATATGGGCCTTCCTTACTCGAACGATATGTGGCCAATCCATCCGACGGCGAAACAGGGAACCTACCCCCCTCTCCCTTTGATCGAGGGCACCAACGTGGTGGAGCTGATGCCGGATCAGACCCAGTTGACCAAGCGCTATACGGAACGCGCTGTGGAATTCATTCGCGAGAACCGGGCGAAACCTTTTTTTCTGTATCTGGCGCACTCGATGCCACACGCGCCGCTGCATGCCAGCGCGAAATTCAAAGGGCGCTCAAGGCAGGGTCTTTACGGGGACGTGATCGAGGAGATAGACTGGTCTGTTGGGGAGGTTCTCAGGACCCTGGATCAACTCCAGCTCGCTCGAAACACATGGGTGATCTTCACATCCGACAACGGCCCGTGGCACAGCTATGGAGATCATGCCGGGTCGGCTGGCCCATTTCGGGAAGGCAAGGGCTCGGTGTTCGAGGGCGGTGTCCGAGTGCCCTGCGTGATGCGCTGGCCGGGTCGGATCCCATCCGGGCGTGTTTCCAAAGAAGCCGCGATGACCCTCGACCTGTTCCCGACAATCGCATCGAAGGTGGGGGGAACTCTGCCAACTTTGCCGATCGACGGCCTGGATATTTGGCCGCTGCTCGCGGGCGTGAAAGGCGCGCACAACCCGCATTCCGCGTACGCGTTTTATTACAACCATGGAGAGCTCCAGGCGATTCGGAGCGGTGCGTGGAAGTTGCTGCTGCCACACAGGGCGCGCGGGATGCAAGGCCAACCGGGAGGCCAAGGCGGAACACCCAAAAGTTACAGCCAGATAGACGTGGGGCTCGAGCTGTACAATCTGGAGCGCGATCCCGGTGAGAAGCTCAATATCGCATCCAGACACCCCGGGAGAGTTCAACAGTTGAGCCTGCTCGTGGAGCAGTTCCGCGCCGATCTCGGGGACAGCCTGACCCACCGCACGGGCTCCGGATTGCGGCCCCCGGGACGTCTTGAACCCTCTGAGCCGCGCTGAGAGAGGTTCCCAATGGATCTACCTTGGCTCAGTGTCGTGATCGCGGCTCGTCCGGGTCAGCGTGACATCGCCGCCGTCGAATCAGCGCGGCGGCTGGATTACCCCCGCGAGCGGCTCCAGATACTGGTGGCGCGCGGACGCCAACCGTCGGCTCAGCGTAATACCGCTATCCGGCAGGCGCGCGGCGAGTGGATTTATTTCCTGGATGACGACTCGATGCCGTGCCCGGGGAACGCGCAACGCTATTTGAAGCACCGCGCGGATCCCAAGGTTGTGGTGATCGGAGGCCCCAACTTGTGTCCTCCGGATGCTCCCCCGCTGGAGGCGGCGTTCGGCGCGGTCATGGCGAACTCGCTGGCATTCGGACCCAGCGCAGCGCGCTATCGCGCAACCGGCGGGGTGCGAGACTCCACCGAAAAAGAGCTCATTTTGTGTAACCTGTTCATGCGTCGTGACGTGTTGATGGAGGCCGGAGGATTTGACGAGGCGCTGTATCCAAACGAGGAAAACGCGTTGATGGATCACCTCTTGAGACAGGGATATCGATTGATTTACGATCCGGCGCTCTGGGTGGCCCGGCGGCCGCGGTCCACCCTCCGATCTTTTATGCTCATGGTGTTCACTTACGGTCGTGGGCGGGCGGAGCAGGTTCGGCTCCATCCTACTCCTGGTTCGTTGCTCAACTGCGCCCCCGCGCTTTTTTGTCTTTATCTGGTGGCGCTGCCGTGGCTTCCGTCATGGACCGTGCCAGGGCTTGGGCTTTACGCTCTCGTGGTTCTTGTGGCTCGACGAGTGCCCTCTCGCGAGAAGAACGCGCCAGATCTGAGGCGTGTTCCTGCGCCGCCGCAGGTGGCCTGGTGGAAATCGA
The DNA here is from genome assembly GCA_945865375.1 of Akkermansia muciniphila. Classification (GTDB taxonomy): domain Bacteria; phylum Verrucomicrobiota; class Verrucomicrobiia; order Limisphaerales; family F1-80-MAGS106; genus F1-80-MAGS106. The sequence goes on from CAMBEJ010000107.1 coordinate 19,820, forward strand.
GTGGGCTGATCGTGCTCACACACCTGGGCTATGGTCTGGGGTTTTGGCGAGGATTGTTCACGAGCCTGAAATCAGCGAGAGATCGAACGTCGATTCCTGTGACGGTGGAAGAGTTATAACCCGATGTCCGCTCCAAACAATTCTCCCTCCTTTTTTCGCCAAAGCGGATGGATGATGATCGCCTCGACGATCGGGGGGTGTCTGATGTTCGCGGTGCATGCCTTTGCACCCGGGATGGGGAAGGCTGAGTATGGGCTGTTTGGGACCTTGTTGCAGATGTTGAACTTGATGATGATCCCCGCACTCGGGCTGCAGACGGTCTTCGCACAGCAAACGGCGGCAGCCGTCAGCGAGTCCCAACAACGCCAGCTTAGGGCCACCGCCCGGGCGATTCTCATCTCGGCGACGTTGCTTTGGGTTGTGATGGCGGTGTTGACCATTGTCTTTAAAAGTTGGTTGATCAGCACGTTGAGCATCTCAAATCCGGCGGCGCTCTGGGCCACGGTGGCCTTTGGCCTGGCACAGTTGTGGCTGCCTGTATTTCAGGGCGTCCTCCAAGGCCGTCAGGATTTCCTGGGAATGGGTTGGATCGGAATTTTGAACGGGCTGACCCGTCTTGTGGCGGTGGCCTTCCTCGTGATGGTTTTTCACGGGAAGGCTGCGGCGGGAATGATCGGCGCTCTGGCAGGCCAAACCCTCGCACTCTGCATCGCTGCATGGCGCGCGCAGGGAGTTTTGAAAGGACCGGGTGAACCCTTCGATGCGAAAGGTTGGCTGGGCAGACTCTGGCCGTTGACGGTCGGCCTTGGGGTCGGACAATTTATGCTGTCAGCCGACATGATCGTGGTGCGCGCTGTTTTTGAACCTTCGCAAACCGGAGTTTACGGATGGTCGGGAATGATTGGCCGAGGACTCGTCATGTTCACCGCGCCCCTTGTGTGGGTCATGTTCCCGAGGGTGGTGGAAAGCCAGGCTCGGGCGGAAAGAACCAACGTTCTCACCCAAGCTTTGCTGGCAACGGGCGTGCTGGCTGGGCTGGCCGCGGCAGTGGCCACGCTCTTGTGCAAGCTGGCACCGGGATTTTTGCAAGCCCTCGCTCAAGGCACCCCGCCTGTGAATCTGCCAAAGGATCTCGCTTCAAAGCTGCTCGAACACCACACGCTGATCCTCGAAGTGGGTCGGTTGATTCCATTTTTCGTGTGGTGCATGCTGCCCCTTACCCTGGCAGTGGTGCTCGTCAACAACCTCCTGGCGCAGGCCCGGTATCGAGCGGTTCCGTGGCTGGCTGTCACAGCCGCCGCCTACGCGGCCGCCCTGACGGTGTGGAACAAATCCTTCGAACAGGTCATCGTCACGCTCGGAGTCTTCAGTCTTGTTTTGCTCGTCGTGGCCGCCGGGTTCTCCTGCTCCCCAACCGTTTCTCGCCGAGGCCCCAAGGAAGCCAAATGAACGGCGCTCATCCTGTGCCTTCAAGAAACTGGGGCATCCTGGTCCCGCTCTTTGTGGCATCTTAGCGCCGTTCGCTGACATCGTCACTGCGCCGGTCGATAGGAGCCCAGACCTCCTGACATAGAATACTCGACTGTGGGGGGGATTAAGCTGTGGGGGGGGGGGATAAAGCCGAAGGTGGCG
>CAMBEJ010000108.1 GCA_945865375.1 Akkermansia muciniphila
CGCATCCTGAACACGCCCGCGCCGCCCGGATTCAAGGAGAGCGTAAAGGTCGGCGAGCAAAACCTGTATTCGCTGGCAAAGAAATTGGTGGGGGACCGCGACCCGCGCACGCATGAGTTCTCGGTGCAGATGCGGGCGATGGATAACGACAAGAGCGGGGGCGGGATGGGACTGCCGGTCCTTATCGCCCTGGCTGGCGGCCTGTTGGAGCGAAGCACGCGCGGCGGACTGATCGTGGTCGGCTCGCTGAACTTGGGCGGCTCGCTGGATATGCTGCCGAACGCGGTAGCTCTGGTGGAGATTGCCATCGAGAAGCAGGCGGCGGTACTGCTGATGCCGGTGGCCGCGCGCCGACAGTTAAACGAACTGCCCGACGAATTGTGGACCAAGATCAACATCGAATTTTACGGAGAACCGATGGACGCGTTTTTCAAAGCGCTGGCGGAGTAAACGCCATGGCTGGCGGAGGTGACTCCAGAATCACAATCGTCGAATCCAAATGTTTCGGTAGCGAACCGGGTTGCCGTGGTCTTGCAACTGGAGAGGTCCCTTTTGCGCCACGCCGCTCAGCGCGGCTGATGTCGTGGCATCCCCCTTCACAGCGACGTGATCCTGAACCAGGATGCCGTTGTGAAAAACCGTGAAAGAGCCGGGCACGACTTTTCCATCGGCCCCAGCCTTTGGAGCGTGAAAAACGATATCGTAGGTCTGCCACTCGCCGGGCTTTCGGCTGGCATTGACCAACGGCGCGTGATGACCATAAAACGAACCGGCCTGACCATTGAAATAAGTTTTGTTCTGGTAAGAATCGAGAACCTGGATCTCGTAGCGTCCCTGGAGGTAGACGCCGCTGTTACCACGCCCCTGTCCATCCCCTTTGACTTCGGAAGGAGCCGCCCATTCCACATGGAGCTGGCAATCCCCAAATTCTTCGTGGGTGAGCAGACTGCCCGTGCCATTGACCGTCGCCACGCCATCGGCGACCACCCACTTGGCAACCCCTCCCTTATCGGCATGCCACTTCGAAAGATCCCGTCCATCGAAAAGCACCACCGCATCCGAAGGCGGCGCTCCGGCAGACCCGGGCGTCACGACCACCGGCTCCTTCTCTGGAGACGCGTCCGCACCATGGCAGACAAGACAAGCGATACCAGAAAGGGTCACGACCGTGAGAACTTTGAAGAGTGTGAGACTGAGCTTGACTCCGCGACGGAGGGGCTTGGAAAAGTGTGGAAAATGCATATTTCAATCATCCCAGCCAACTCCACGGATTTCAACGTTAAAAACTGGGTCGAAACTCAGCAGGACGGGATCTTCACCCATTGTTTCAGCCGATCGGACTCGATCGCCGCATCCATTACGGCCTGGGCGCGGACTCCGTCCACGAATGAGGGTTTGCAGTCGCGTTGTTCGAGGATTGCCTGGATGAATTCGACGTCCTGATCGTAACGAAAGCCCACAAGAGGATCGGTGGCGTAGGGATCACGATTGGATCCAGGCACGCTCAGGAATTCCCGGGGAACGGGCACGGAATCCATGCCTGAGCCACCCTTTTTGCCGATGCGAATATGAAAGGGCATGCCCAGTTCGTAAATCAAGCTTCCTTCGCTTCCGTTCACCTCGCAGAGATCCCGGCTGCGACCGCCCTCGCCGCCGCCTGTGACGAGCTTGGAGCTTTCAAACACCCCTGTCGCACCGTTCTTGAAAGAGCCTAGGATCGACACCCAATCGTCCAAGTCGGAGACTTGCCCATCACGCACATCGATAAATCTCCGTAGAGAAGCGACGACTTCCGTCATCTCGCCCATGAGCAGATGCGCGAAATCGATGCGATGGGACAGCATGTCGCCCAGCTCGCCACTCCCGGCCATGCTGGCGACCTGACGCCATCCGACCGAGCGAGTTCCCCAATCCTGAAAACGTTGGGCACGAAAATGGAATGGGACACCGATGGCACCAGTCGAAATCAAGTGCGCCATGTAGCGCATGGCCGGCACGAAGCGGTAGGTGAATGCCGTCATATGCCGCACTCCGGCATGCTTCGCCGCATCGCACATCGCGGACGCCTCATCGCGGCTCATCGCGATCGGTTTCTCGCAAAGAACGTGCTTTCCGGATTTGACCGCGGCCAACGCGATGGGGGCGTGAAACAGGTTCGGCGTGGCGACGATGACTGCATCGACGGAATCCAAGGCTAACAATTCCTCGTACCGCGTGGTCGCCACGCTCACGCCGGTTTGTTGCACCGCCCGACCCAGCACAGCCTGGTCCGCGTCGCAAAGCGCGGTAATCCTCGCGTCCTTGCACAGGCCGATCCCCGGGACGTGATTCGCCAGCGCAATCCCACCACAACCGATCAAGCCTATGCCGATTTGTTTTTGCATTGGATGTCGCTGACGTGAATCTCCTAAAATTAACTCTTCGATTCTTGGTTCTCAAATCCCGATGAATGATCTCTCAAAACTTTTTGGCTAAACCTTCACCCACTGCCCGGTCTTCGCGGACTCTTCCACCGCCTCAAGAACGCGCTGATTTTTCATCCCGTCCTCGAAAGTCGGCTGGATCGATTTCCCATCCACCACCGAGTTGATAAAATCAGCGATGGTATGCACGAAAGTATGTTCGTAGCCGAGAATATGCCCCGGTGGCCACCACTGCCCGACAAAGGGATGAACTCCGCCTGGTTGCGTCACCAAGATATCGTTGAAACCCTGTCGGTCGGCGGGCTGTGTGTTGTCGAAAAACTTCAAGCGGTTCATGTCTTCAAAATCGAACTGCAACGACCCCTTGGATCCGTTGATCTCGAGAGCGATATGGTTTTTCCTACCCAACGCGAACCGCGTAGCCTCCAGGTTGGCCAGCGCCCCATTCTTGAACCGCCCAATGAAGAGGGCGGCGTCGTCCACGGTCACTTTACCCAACTTTTTCCCAGCTTTGGCACCGAGGCCGTCGCCTTTTCCACCCTGATCAACCAGCGGCCGCTCCTTGATGAAGGTGTTCATCAAGCCGCAAACTTCCTTGAATTCACCTACCAAATAGCGGCCTAGATCGACGATGTGCGCGTTGATATCGCCGTTGGCGCCGCTGCCACTGACCCCCTTTTGCAAGCGCCAGACGAGTGGAAACTCCGGATCGACGATCCAATCCTGGGCGTAGCGCGCGTGATAGTGGAAAATATTTCCCAACGCCCCTTCTTCAATCATTTTCTTGGCCTGAGCGATGGCGGGGATTCGTCGGTAATTATGGCAAACCATGGAAACCACCTTCGCCTTTTTGACCGCGTCGACCATTTCCTGGCACTGCGCGACCGTTAGGGCGAGGGGCTTTTCGCAGAGTACATGCTTGCCCGCGTTGGCGGCTGCGACCGCGATCTCGGCATGGGAATCGTTGGGGGTGTTGATATCCACGATGTCGATCTCAGGCGAATTAACAACCGCCTTCCAATCGGTGGAGGCGTTTTTCCAACCAAGCTGGACACGCGCCGCTTCGACACCCGCAGCGTCACGTCCACAAAGGGTGTGCATTTCGACACCGGCTTTTAGCGGGAAAAAGTGAGGGGCCTGACGCCAAGCATTCGAGTGGGCTTTGCCCATGAACCGATAACCGATCATGCCGACGCGCAATGTCCTGGACATAGGATAAAGAGATGTTGAATTAGCTAAGCCGGCCTTTATAGTGGCCTCCAATTGTCAAGTCAACGAATTGCTATGCAGATACAGGTGTTGAGGACCAAGATCCATCGAGCTCAGGTGACCGAATCATGCCTCGATTATGAGGGCAGTTTGACCATCGATGAAGCCTTGATGGACAGGGTGGGCATGGTCCCTTACGAGCGGATCCTCTGTGGCAACCTCGCAAACGGAAACAGGTTTGAAACCTATGCCATCCGAGGGCGCCGTGGATCAGGCGAAATCATTCTTAATGGCGCTGTCGCGCACTTGGGAAAGACCGGGGATCGGCTGACGATCATGAGCTACACCTGGGCGGAGCCGGCGGCGGCGGCGGACTGGAATCCAAGCGTGATCGTTCTGGGAGAGCACAACCGCATCGAGAACGAACGTAAGGGACCATGAAGGCCAGCCAGATCGCCCAGCATGTAGGAGGCCTAGTCGTCGGACATGGGGAGCTTGACCTGAGAGGGTTTTCTCCGGCTTATGCCGCCAAAGAAGGAGACCTCACCTTCGCGGAAAACGAAGCCTACTTTCGCCTCGCGGAACAAAGTGCCGCCTCCGCCATCCTCGTCGACACCCTATTCGCCGCAGGGTCAAAAACTCTGATTAAGGTCTCCAATGCCAGAATAGCGTTTGCCAAAATCCTTCCGCTCTTCTTTCCAGAGCCGGAGTTTCGGGGTTCCGCGCATTCCACAGCAGTCGTGGCATCCAGCGCCACGGTTGACGAAAGCGCTTACATTGGCCCGTTCTGTTCCATCGGAGAAAACGTCAAAGTGGGGCCGAAGGTGGTCGTGGAAGCCGGTTGTTCCATCGGGGATCATTGCACATTGGGCGCGAATACGCATCTATTTCCCCGAGTCACTTTATATCCCGGAACTCATATTGGAAACCGGGTCAGAATCCACGCCGGCGCTGTGATTGGGTCCGACGGGTTCGGCTACGTCCTGGATGCGGGCGCGCACCTAAAAGTTCCCCAGGTGGGGCACGTCCTCATTCACGACGACGTGGAAATCGGAGCCAACACGACCATCGACCGCGGAGCGCTCGGACCGACTGTCATCGGACGCGGAACAAAGATCGACAACCTGGTGCAACTAGGGCACAACGTGGTGATTGGGGAGCACTGCATTCTCGTGTCTCAATCGGGCGTGGCTGGAAGCACCAAAATGGGCAGTTACGTCACCATCGCAGGGCAAGCAGGCGTCGCAGGGCACTTGAAGCTGGGAAATCGTGTCATCATCTCGGCGCAGTCCGGCGTGATGAATCACATCCCCGAGGGCGAAAAATGGTTCGGCTCGCCGGCAACCCCTGATCGCCAGATGAAACGCCAACTGCTCGCCGCCCAACAACTCCCGGCGCTCCTGCGACGCGTCGCCGAACTTGAACAAGAACTCTTCGGAAGGAGAAAATCCGGAACGATCACGCCCGGGCCGTCCGCCCAGGAACCGACCCCTGTCGAAACCACCGAGCTCAATGCAGCTCGGGCTCCTAAAACAAATGCTTATTGACTCCTGAAACGTGTTTGATACCTTGCACGGCCTTTAATGTTGGTTTAGAGATTCTAGTCTGGTGATGAAAACTTTTCTGCCCAAAATCGATTTACAAAACCGCAAGTGGCACGTGATGAATGCGGAGGGTGCCATCCTTGGCCGTCTTGCCGTGCGCGTCGCGGACGTTCTCCGCGGCAAGAATAAGCCCATTTACACGCCCCACTTGGATGCTGGCGATTTCGTGGTGGTGGTCAACGCGGACAAGGTCGTGGTCTCGGGCAAGAAAGAGACTGAGAAACTTTACATGAGTTATTCGGGCTGGAAAGGCGGCGAGAAATTCACTTCCATCGCCCAAACTCGCTCGAAGAACGCTGAAAAATTGATCCTGCGTGCCGTCAAGGGCATGCTCCCAAAGAACCGCTTGGGCGATCAGTTGCTGACCAAGCTGAAGGTTTTTAATGGCCCAACCCACACCCATCAGGCGCAGAACCCATCCCCTCTGGCCTTGTAGGATCAAGTCTGACAGCGCTTAGCACAAGAATCCATTTATGGCTGATACCATCGAATTCATTGCCACAGGCCGCCGCAAAACGGCCGTCGCCCGCGTCCGCATGGCTTCGGGGACCGGAAAGATTGTCGTGAACGGCAGAACATTTGAGAATTACTTCACCATCGAAGCTCAGCGTTTGCTGGTCACTCAACCCTTAACCGTCACAGATTCGGTCTCGAAGTTCGATATTCGAATCAATGTGGAGGGTGGCGGCCCGTTCGGTCAGGCAGGTGCCGTGCGCCACGGAATCGCCCGTGCGCTCTTGAAATGCGACCTCGCCATGCGCCCCGCACTCAAGAAGGAAGGCCTTCTCACTCGCGACCCCCGTATGCGTGAACGTAAAAAATACGGCCAACCCGGCGCTCGCAAACGTTTCCAGTTCAGCAAACGTTAACCGATTTCTCTCGCAGTCCCTTTCATGCAAAGGGGGGTGTTTCGCCGGACAAAAACCGCGAATGCCCCCTTTTTGCTTTGCCGGAGCCGTTGAAGCAATCCATCCCATTAGTTGTCCATGCCCTTCTCCTTGCCCCTCGCCAGCGCGGTGTCTCCGATGCCCACCGTTCGAACGGCAATCGTCGGTGCCTCGGGTTATTCTGGAGAGGAATTGGTGCGGCTTCTGCTGAAACATCCCCACGCAAAGCTCACCGCCGCCACGTCCAGGCATTATACAGGCCAGACGGTCGCCCAGATTTTTCCGAAATTCGCGACCCATCCGCTGGCCAAAACCCTGCGCTTTTCTCAGCCCGACACCGAGCGACTGGCTCGCGAGGCAGAGATCGTCTTCCTGGCTCTTCCACACGGTGTGGCCGCCGGGTTCGCCGTGCCCCTGCTGGCTGCCGGATGCAGAGTGATCGATCTGAGCGCCGATTTTCGTCTCCGAAACCCCGCAGTTTATCACGAGTTCTACGGACATGACCACCCGGCACCCGAACTCCTCGCCCAGGCCGTCTACGGCATGCCGGAAACGCGTCGCAGCTCGATCAAAGCCTCCACCTTGATCGCATCACCGGGGTGTTACCCGACGAGCATCCTCCTCCCGCTGATCCCGCTCCTCCGCAGCGGCCTTATCGAGAGCCAAGGCATTGTGGCCAATTCCTTGAGCGGGGTGAGCGGAGCCGGTCGCAAGGCAGAGATCGATTATCTGTTTGTGGAATGCAATGAAAGCCTGCGTGCCTATGGCGTGCCTAAACACAGGCACCTCTCGGAAATTGAACAGGAACTTTCGGATGCGGCTGGCTGCGTGGTGGTGATCCAGTTCATCCCCCATCTGGTGCCTGTCAACCGAGGGATCGTTACATCCATTTCCGTAGCGCCGAGCAGAACAATCTCCGATGCTGCGGAAGCGGCAGGATTCAATGCTGAAATTAAAGCAGCCTATTCGTGCGCCTACGGGAACGAACCGTTTATTCGCATGCTGGAGGGTAACGCGTTGCCGGACACCAAAAACGTGGTGGGCACCAACGTGCTGGAGCTCGCGTGGCGCGTGGACATCAGGACGGGCCGCCTTCTGGTCTTGAGCGCGCTGGATAACATCATCAAGGGAGCCAGCGGACAGGCGGTGCAAAGCATGAATATCCTATGCGGCTATCCCGAAACCGCAGGCTTGGAGTAACTCTACATCTGCAAAGATCGGATGGATTCCACACGGGTGATCCGCCAGGAACCTTTGTCTTTGTCCAGTAGAAGCTTCAGCAGCAACAAGGTTCCCCCAGAACGCTGGCTGGTGTGGACCGTTGAGGCAATCTCCACAACCGCGTTGGTCCTGTATTGGGCCACCCTGATGCCCGTTTGAGGAAACTTGACTGTAACCGCCTGCTGGAGCAAGACGGCTGCCGAAGCCGCCTGAAGCAGTTCATCACGGCCTGCAAAGTGGAGTTTCCCGTAGTCGTAAGTGTCCACCGCAACCTCGCACTGCGGCGCAAAAAGTTCCTCAAACAGTTGGATTCGGGCGACTCGCGACAATTGTGATTCGCCTGCCGCCACATTCGAGGCGCGCTCCAATCGGCTCAGCAGTTTGCCGATGCGCACCTCGTCGGAGGGGAAAACAATCCTCAACCCGAGCAGGACCGCCCCGATGATCACCACCGCGACCAGGAGTCTATAACTGGTTTTTCTCACCACAAAATTCGCCCAACGATCTCGGATCTCCGTATTTTCCCAAACGTATGATTCTCCTGATCCATCGTGCGATTGTCTCCAATGACCACGTACTCATCCATTTGAAGTCTCGTGGGTTCAATTCTCCATGGTTTCGGATTTTTTAAGTAGGGTTCACCCACCGCCTTGCCATCAGCAAACACAGTTCCGCTGCGGATGGCAACGGTCTCCCCAGGCAACCCGATAACTCTTTTGAGGTAGAGAATCTGGAGCTGATCAGCCGCTTTGATGCCCACCACATCGCCGCGACTTGGGGATCGTGACAGGTAGGCAAAACGGTTAACAAAGTTGATTTGCCCGTCTTGGTAAGTGGGTTGCATGCTGATGCCCGTCACGCGGATCGGGGCCAGAACGACCTTGAACAGAACGAAGCTCGTCACCACTAAAACGACCAGTCGGACCAACGTCAACTGCGGGTTCTTGCCAATCAAGACATTTAGCCACAGAGGCTTCGACACCTGGGCGGCGGGGCCGTTTAAGTTCTCCATACGTTGTTTCGCGTCGCGCAAGGCGCAAGGCTACAAAGCCCTTGCATAAACTTAATTGTCCGACGCTTTCTTGAGTGCGTCCAACACGATTTTTGGGGTCAACAAGACCGGCAGAACCATCGCGGGTTTCGATTTGTCCTTGGGGTACACCAACACCAAAGGAACGCCGGCGCGATTGTACCGTTGAAGCTCAGCCGCGATTTGAGGATTTTCATCGGAGAAATCTCCCAATAATGACACGGCCCCAATTTCTCGAAGTTTCGCCCTGGTTTGCGCGATCTCAAGGCTGGTCTTTTTGTTCACCTGACAATTCAGGCAGTTGTCGGCGCTGAAATCCACCAGCAAAGGCAACCCCTTCTCACGCAGCGCCTGGACCGATTCCGGGCTCCAAGGCTGCCAGTCAATTCCATCAGGGCCTTCTTTTAAAGAGTTGAAAACTTGCTTCTCAGGCGGCCTTCTCCACTGCAACTGTCCCTCCAGCAACCCGAAGTAACCCCCGCAGAGCAGCAGACCCGCAACCACCCCTGCGAACCCTCTTCCTTTGCCGCTCTTTTGGACGAATTCACCAAAAACCCACGCCGCCATCGCCACAATCACGAGGAACAAACCGAACCAAAGAACTCCGCTCTTTCCATAACGCGGTGCCGTAAACCAGAAAAGCCAGACTGCGGTGGCCAGCATTGGAAACCCCATCGCAACCTTGAACCGAACCATCCAAACCCCCGGCTTAGGAAGCCAACGAATCCATGCCGGGTTCCAACAAAGAAGCACGAACGGCGAAGCGAAACCAGCCCCAGACGTCAGGAACATGAGCGCGGTTATCGCTGGAGGCTGCGTGAAAGCAAACGCCAAGGCTGCCCCAAGAAACGGGGCCGTGCAGGGTGTCGCCAGAATGGTCGCCAACACGCCATTGAAAAAGGCGCCCCCAAATCCCGCCTTGGACGTCAGTTGGCTAGCTGCACCCATCACACCTCCATGCAAGGTCACTTCAAAGACGCCAAACAAGTTCAAAGCCACCAGGGTCACCACCACCGTGAGAACGGCACGGAACACCTGATTCTGAAGGGCCATGCCCCAACTCGCCAACCCTCCAGCTCGCTGCACTCCGATTGCAAGCAAGCTCAGAACAAGGAACGATGCAAAAACACCCAGTCCATAAAGCAAACCAAGCGCTCTCACGCGTTGTGGCGACTCCTTGCTCTGGCTCACGAAGCTCAACACTTTCAGGGCGATCACCGGCAAAACACAGGGCATGAAGTTCAAGATCAACCCTCCAACAAAGGCGAAGACAAGCATCCATCTCAGCGATCTCTCACCCGTGTCCACTCCCGCTCCCGTCCCCGAGCCCCGCACCGCAGCGGACGGATCTTGCGCCGCCGCCCCGCTGGCCGGCGCGGCGGCCAACTGACCCAGCTCCAACTCCACCGCACGCCCTTGACGTTCTCCCCACACCACGACACCGGAAATCTTCGGAGGCATTTTCCCGTCCATCAGAGTCAGCTTCTTCCTAATTGCGACAACGCCCCCGCCCTGCGGGTCCGTGACAGCTTCGGTTGCACCGTCCACCTCGATCTCCAGGTTCGAATCGGGATAAAAGTCGAAACCCCCAACCGGAGCTGAATTGGTCCACTGGATCGTCAGCACGCGCGTGTCGGCATTCGTCCCAGGCAGCGTCGTGACCCGAAGCGGTAGCCGCGGTTCCAGGACCGGTATCTTGAGTCGTGCCATCTCGATCGCCAAGGCCTTCGGCGAGGGCTTGGATTCATCGCTAATCCGCAACCGCACCTCCAAATCCTTTTTGCCACGAACACACAGCTCGTCGCATTCCTGCCAGCTCACTTTCCCTTTCAGGATGACTTCACCTGCCGCCGCCTCGGACGGAATTTTCAGGGGGGTCAGCAGCCAGATTTCTCCGTGATGGATATAGGTCGTGAGGTCGGAAACCGAATGCTTTTCGGGAACAGGCGACTCCATGAGACCCACATCCCATCCGGGGGGGAGTTGCCACTCGATCCGGGTGGGCTCCCCAGAATCTCCGGAAAACTTCCAATAAGTATGCCACTTGGGCGCCATCTTGAGCTGGAGCGCCGCCGTGATCACACTGCCCGGCCTAGCCTGCTCAGCAGACAGCCACAGCTCAACCTGGGTCGATGTCGCGCCCAGCGTAACCGGGCACCAGACCATGATTCCGATCAGAATTGTGGTTAATAACGATCTCATTGTTCAATCCTAATGCGGATCTGTACATAACGAAAGGATCATCCTCCCAGAGGTCGGCAGGGGACGACTCTGGGACGGCGACGAGATCAGATGGGATCGACACTTTAATTCAAACCGCCCTCTGCATCCACGACCAGGACATACCATGAGATGAGGATCAGCTCTGATGATCTGATCTCATCGTCTCCATGACGACTCAGCCTGACAGGTCGCTGGGTGAATGCCATGCCCGCCAGCTCAGCGCGCGGGGCCGTTGGTCTGGCCTTGTCCAAAAAAGAAAAAATTAGGAATCCCTCCCCCCAACCCGCCAGCGTTCAAAACGTAGCCGGCGTCCACAGCCTTGTCGATGCGCAGCTTGGCCTCACTGATGTGGGCTTTCGAATACGTGTCGAGGCTCTCCTTTTGGGCATCCTGCACCTTGCCCAGACGCGCGCTCAAGTCGCGGAGATGCATGAGCGCCAGATTCGCGATTGGCTTATGAGACGCTTGCCCATAAGAGACCGGCATGCTCAGGTCGACTAATCGCTCGACATATTCGCGCTGCAGGTTCCGCCTCAGACTCGAGATCATCGGCTCCCGATCCGTAAACTTCGCACCGGCCTTGTCCAGCTCCGACCACACTTCCTTCTCCACGGTCCGCAAAACCTCGGGCAGAGTGACCATGTCTTCCTTTGCCGGTGTGCGATACTCATTGTCGTACACGCGGCCGAGTGTGTCTGGATTGAGCACCCGGGTCAGAATCATCGCCTGAATGCCCATGATCCGGTCATGCACAGGCCATGTCGCGGGCTCGAAGGCAGCTCGGTAGTCGTCGAGCCACTTGTCAACAGTCATCCGACGAAGCAACTCCGTCGTGAGCCCGTAAGCTCCGTCACGAAATGCCGTTTCAAGAAGAAAAGCAAGCGACTCTCGCTGCGTCTTCACCGGGACAACCTCCACCGGCGCACGGCTCCCCTTTTCACCCTTCTTGTCGCGATTCACAAATGCCCCGCCCAGCCAGCCCGACATGATGCTGAGCGCCCGCGTCTGGATCGCGAGCGTCATCTCGTACCCGTACCGCGCTCGCGACCAGCTCTGCCCCTCCTTGACAAATGTGTCGATGATCCGTGCGCGGTGAAACTGGGCCAGTTCCATTTGGTTCCGAGCGTAACTCAGCGGATCGGAACCAAAGTCGTAACGGCGCGCCAGCGGGTCAGGCCCCATTGTGTCTTCGTCCGTGGCGTATTGGAGCTCGGACTCCGACGAACGTTTCAACAATTTCTTAAGATCGTCGGGCTTGTCATCGGCCAAGTAGCCGTACTCGATCGCCCAAAAGTCATAGGGCCCAATGTCGATCATCCCATAATCACCCTGCTTCTCCTTGTCACTCCAGTTGTAGAGGTTGACCGGGAGGTAATCCATCACCGAGCCAGCAAATGGCTTCTTCCCCTTCACCTCAGCGCCGTTGATCTTCTCGAGCGAGTAGATACTCGACGCTTTGAAATTGTGCCGCAAACCTAGCGTGTGCCCCACTTCGTGCGCCACAAGTTCAGCAATGAGCGGACCGATAAACCACTCTGGCACCCCATCCAACAGATCCTTCGGATCCTCCTTCTTTGCCTCCTCCTTCGCTTTGTCCTTATCCTTATCCTTATCCTTATCTTTTTCTTTTTCTTTTTCTTTTTTCTCGCCGTCTTTTGGGGCTCCTTCGCCTTCCGCGGCGAGGGTTTCACTCACGAGGTCGAAAGAGAATCGCATCGCAGCCAAATCCAGCGCCTTGCATTCGGCCGCACGGCAGAAACCGCTGAATTGGCTTGTCCGACCCACAAGACCATCGAAGTCGTTATTTCCGACGAGCATCAGATCGACGCTCGCCATGGCGTGTCCCCCGTAGGTTTGGGCTCCACGCGCCAAAAGGAGCGCGACCACCGCGTCGCGGTTGGAGGGTTCGGCCATCCGGACCCTGGGGTCCCACTGGGGTCGGGTTTGCAACCACGCCAATGCGGCGGGGCTCATACCTTCCATGGCAAGGCTAGGAAGCGTCTCATTAAACTGCCTCCAATAATGCCGAATCCAGCCGTCGGTCAAGACGATGTCGGCGTCGAGAATTTGGCCTGTGAGCGGGTCAACACGACTGGGCCCAATGGCCGTGCCAATATTGTTGTTGAGCCATCGGACGAAGTTGTAGCGGACATCTTCGGGATCCTTTTCCATATGCGCTCCCGTCGCGGCGTCCTGGTAGTAGATCTCGATAGCATTGGCCAGCCCGACCTTCTCAAAAGCCTTGTTCCACATCAAGATGCCCTCGCGAACCCACCGCCGGTAACGGATGGGTGTCGTTGATTCGATGTAGAACACGATCGGCCGCTTCGGCGGGCTGACCTTGATGTTCGGGTCCGCCTTCTCCAGATGCCAGCGGTTAATGTATCGCACCTTGTTCTCCTCCGCTTGGTATTTGCCAAGATCCGCGAAGCTGGTCGTGAAATAACCCACTCGCTCGTCCGCCAGACGAGTCTTGTATGCCGGGTTTGGCACAATCTCGCTGATCGAGTAGTGCAACGCCTTCATCACGCCGCTTGACATCGGCAGTTCGAAGGCGATTTCAACATTCCCCGAAAACGCCTTCGCGGTCTTGATCGTCGCGAGCGCCGTCTTCGCACCGGCCGCCATGGATCCAAAAAATTTCGAGGCCTCGCCAACCAGCAGCGCGTCCATGTCGATGACCGGCCCCTGTCCCGGTATGAGTGTGAGGATCGGGACATCGACAATCACCCGATCCGTGAAAAGCCGTTGCACGCTCGCCCGCGACTCGGCTTCACCCGTTGATCGAACTTCGAGCTGAGGCGTCATCAAAACCAGCCTTTTGTCAACCCTCCGCCAGTACACATACATATCGCCAGCCTGCAAACCCGCGTAGCGCTCGCCGCTCGCCACGGTCAGGGCGATAAAAAACTTCTTCAAGTCATACTTTTCTGGAAACACCGCCAGCATCTGGTTGTCCTTACGCCGGACCCATATTTGCAAAAGGCTCGGCGCCTTATCGATTGAAGACACCACCTGCTCGAAGTCCTTCATCACCTCCGCTTGGGGCGGGAAATCCGGCTTGTTCTCCGCTGGCGGCGTGGCCGGTACCGGCTGAGCCACGCCAGCACCGCCAACGGCCAGGACGATGAGCAGGATGAGGAGGAACGATCTCAAACGAAAGGATCTCGAGTGCCTCTTATGGAACACGCTGTTCGGCGGCGCCGCGCCCCTTGGTTCCTGCGGATAGCCGACCAAAAGGGCATCCTGGCGATCACTGAGACGCAATTCCTGCGTATGGAATCCACTGGGAGAGAATTGTTTGTTGAACACAGCTTGAAAGCTATGCTCGCCGGACATGCGGGACAAGAAAAAAGCCACGGCCTCAGTTGGGTGCAGAAAAACTCTTCAACAAGGAAAGGAAGCCGTTTTTTGGCAACTGATACAACTGACGACTCCTCGTTTGCTTTGTTTTCTTCTGTTTAAACCGCTTGTCATTGGTTAGCGCCAGGAAGTATCATCCGAAAAACGCCATCCGCGACCTTCAACTCATGGAAATTAATGATGAGTCCCAAGGGAATGTCGAGTAACTTCATGTCGCTGAGGAGTTGCGCCTTGTGGATCGGCAGCACCTCTTTAACCGATTTCAGTTCCAATAAAAGGCATTCCTCAACAAGAACATCAAATCGCAGCGGTTCCTCGAAAACTATGCCTTTGTATTGGACCTTAACCAATCGCTCGTTGGTAGTGGCAACGTTCCGAATGCTCAACTCGTGCATCATACATTTTTCGTAAATGCTTTCAATGAGACCCGGCCCCATAAGCCGATGGACCTCGATAGCTGCGCCGATTGAAGTGCGGCTCAAGGGATCTGCCTTTCCAAACAATTTGTGCACGGAAAAACCCTACAGAAGGCAACCAAGGAAACGCAGAAGATTCCAGATTCTTCTTGTCGATCACCAGTCCACCACGGAGCCGTCCTGCTCATCGTATGTCTCACGATTCCGCCAATCGTGGCCGATCTTGTCCGCCAGCTTATCGTCGTCGAGCTCGATCCCCAAACCAGGGCCCTCTGGACTCCTCGTGGTTAACGCCACACTCAAACGAACCAGACAACCACGAGGTTCACATACCACGCGGCAAGCAGATCATCCACCGTCACCCCCCAACCCCTTGGCAATCGCTGGCTCCCGCGCACAGGCCACGGCTTCCAAATATCGAACAGCCGGAACAAGACGAACACAGCCACCAACACCCAAAGCCTCCGCACGGAAAACACTTCCCAGACCCCGGGAAACGCATCGGACCTTCGCCATTCCAACAAGAGCCAGCCCAGGCAACAGACCGGAACAGCCACAATTTCATCCACCACAACCGATCCCGGATCCTTCTCGCCAAGCGCCTTCTCCGCTTCCCCGCAGGCCACCACCGAAACCCCCACCCCAGCCAGCAGCCCGCATAAGAAAAACAGCGGAGATCCTGGAACCAGCAAAACCCCTAAAAACACAAACCCAACGACCGTCCCAAAGGTTCCCGGCGCGTAGGGAACTCGCCCGATACCGAAACCTTGCGCGATGAAAACCAACGCGCGCTTCACAGATCCTCCAAATACAAAGCGCGGTTCCTCCACAAATACAAGAACCCGGAAAACATCGTCAGCATGACAGCCACCCACTTGGCTAACTCAGAAAATCGCTCTACCCACGGAACACCGAAGAGCGGGATCCCAAAAATCCCGATCCCCAAAGGCCCCCAGCTCTCGTGGCTCACCGATATCAAAACCGCAAGGATGGCGGTGATTTGAGAAATCGTCTTGTGCTTCCCGTAGCCCTCCGCCGCCAATACAAGATTCTTCGAGGATGCCAGCATTCTTAAACCCGTGATTGCCAACTCGCGCGCCACGACGATCACGACCATCCAAGCAGGCATCAATCCCCGGCCTACAAACGCGATAAAAGCGGAACAAATCAAGATTTTGTCCGCGAGGGGATCCATCAAAATCCCAAAATTCGTGATCAACCCATCTCTTCTCGCAATTTTTCCATCAAAATAGTCGGTCAAACTCGCGGCTCCAAAGAACAACAACGCGACCGTGTCGTGGCCCGGAAACGAGATAAAGACCGCCACCAAAAAAAATGCGGTGAGAACGAATCGCCCGAGGGTGAGACGGTTCGGCAAATTCATAAGCTTTATGCGAGCTCCGCAATCAAATCATAATCGGTGCTTCCGATCACTTTAACCCGCGCAAACGCACCCTTTGGGAGTTTTCCACGGACATACACCCGCCCGTCTATGTCCGGTGCGTCCGCCTCGCCCCGGCCCACCGAAAACCGCCCTTTCAACCGGGCCATCGCCTCATCCTGCTCGCCATTTCGAAGCAGGCCGTGCTCCCAAGAGCTGATGTTCGCTTGCTGCAATTCCTTGGCGGATGCCTCCCCCTCAACCAGCACTCGCAACGTACGCCCCACGGCCCCGGCACCCGCCTGACGGGACACTTCCAACTGAGCTGCCATCACTCTGTCCCGACGCTCCTTTTTCAGGGAGTCAGAGATCTGCCTCCCCATCTTCGAGGCACGGGTTCCTCCTTCGTGGGAATAGGTGAAAACGCCGAGCCGCTCAAAGCGCGTCTCTCGGACGAACTGCAGCAAGGTCTCAAAGTAAGCCTCCGTCTCGCCGGGAAACCCAACGATGAAAGTCGTCCGCAAAGCAATGCCTGGTATCCCTTTTCGTATCCGCCGGATCAAACCCACAATATACTCCTGCGTCGTCTCACGCCGCATTCGCTCCAGCATGGATTCGTGAATGTGCTGTAACGGTATGTCCACATACCGCGCCACCTTTTGACACGCCCCCAGCGTCTCGATCAACTCATCGGTCCAATGAGCCGGATGGGTGTACAAAAGGCGGATCCAAAACTCCCCAGGCAACGCGTTCAACCCCTTCACCAAGGTGCTCAGGGTCGTCGATCCCGAAGGCAGGGCTCTCGCCGCCGCGTTGAATTTTTCAGGGGACGAAATGGCCCGGCTTTGGCCTTCCCGCAGATCCAATCCGTAATACGTCGAATCTTGTGATATCAAGTTCAACTCCTTGACCCCATCCAACAATAACGCCTCCGCTTCCGAGATCACGTCAGTCTGTAACCGCGACCGATGCGAACCCCTCATGCGCGGGATGATGCAAAATGAGCACGGATGATTGCAGCCCTCAGCGATTTTCACATAGGCAAAATGAGCAGGTGTTAAGCGAAAGCGGGGGGTTGCGTAGTCCGGGATATAATGGGGACGCAGATTGACATCAACAAGCGGTCCGGCAGGACTCAAGCTCTCTGGAATTTCATCCTGAGACGGCCCTGATTGGGTCCCTCGAACCGTGTCTTTCTCAGCCTGCTCTGCGGGTTCGGCACCCCGCGCCGCATTCAGTCGTCTCAACCCAGCCACCGCCTTTGCGCGCGTTCGACCCGCCTTCAAACTCGGCCTCCTCAACGCGCGCCGTGCTATCACGTCCCTCACAATCTGCGCCACCTGTGCCACCTGGTCGATCCCCATGAATGCGTCAACCTCAGGCAAAAGCTTTGGGAGCTCGTCACGAAACCGCTGCGGCAGACACCCCGAAACAATCAAGCCCTGCCCTGGATTTCTCGAGTCCCGGAGCGCGGCCGCCTCGAGGATCGCGTCCACGCTCTCCTCCTGGGCCGCGTCAATAAATGAACAGGTGTTCACAATCACCACGTCGGCAGTCGATGCATCGTGGGTGATCTCCACACCCTCCTTCAGCAACGATCCGAGCATAATCTCGGCGTCCACAAGGTTCTTGGCGCAGCCCAAGGACATGAGGCCCACACGAATCGGTTTATCGGTCTTTATAACCATGGTTTCCAGCCACCCATCGTAAGTGCCACCCATCAACTTTGAAAGGAAATGATTTATTGAACCCGTCGCCAAGTTCATGGACCCTCTCCACAGACGCCCGTTATGCCATCCGTCCCTGAACTGTTAAAAGCCACCCGCGAAGCTCGCAAACTCTCCATCCAGGAGGCCGCCGAGATCACCAAGATCAAAAGTGACCATATCCGAGCTCTGGAGCAAGGGGACTTTCACGTCTTCTCCGCTCCGATTTTCATCCGAGGGTTCGTCAGAACCTACGCCCGCTTCCTGAAACTAGACTCGGAGCAAATCATTCAAAATCTCGAGATCGAACTCGCACCTGGGGGTCTGCTGAAAGACCATTCCCAATCCTCCTCACGCCACACCGGCCCTCTGGATTTCATCATGTATTACCTGTCCCAGGTCAAATGGGGCATCGTGGGTCCCCTGATCGCGGGAGGAACCCTCCTGCTCGGTCTGATATTTGGCACCCGTGCATGGATGGACTATCGATCCAGGGATCCACTGGCCGGCCTCCAACCAGGGGTCTATCAGCCATCGAACACGAAACACGCAGAAATCCTCCCAGTCCCTCCCCTCAAGAAGTAACGCGCTCAATTCCCTGCTCCTAATCCTAATCCTAATCGTAATCCTAATCGTAATCTACCCCTCTATTCCAAGGGCAACACCCGAGGATTAGATTCTTAAATCCTAAATCTCGATGAATTATCTCTCAGATTTTGAACCACAGAGCCACAGAGAAGAACAAACAATGAAACCAAACTTTTCCCCTCTCTTTTCCCCTTCTGTATCTCTGTGTCTCTGTATCTCTGTGGTTCAAATTTCAAATCTGTTTGGCTAGGATTAGCATGACGATTACCAAAAATGGAGGGATTGGGGTGGCGCGTCCAGATCACGATTTCAACAGATTTTACTGAGGTCTGAACCTGCCGCCGACTCCTGAGCAGAGATCAGCGCCCATCGGCACCGCCTCCGTCCAAATCGATCAAAATGTCCCTTGGCTCGGCTCCTTTGCTGGGCCCCACGATGCCCCGGTCCTCCAGCTCATCCATGATCCGCGCGGCCCGCGTGTACCCGAGCCTCAACCGTCGTTGCAACAACGAAACACTTGCCTTCTGCTCGCTCCGGATCACTTCGATACATTGCTCAATAAGACCCTCGTCTTCATCCGACCCTTGCCCCTCCGAATCCATACTCGCCCCGGGCTTCTGAAGCTGCTGGTGAATCTCCACCTCATAGCTCGGTTTGCCCTGCTCTTTGATGAAATCCACAATCTGCTGGATTTCTTGATCCGTAATCAGCACGCCTTGCGCGCGAATCAAACGTGCCGAACCAGGAGGGAGATAGAGCATGTCCCCCTTGCCCAATAGCTTGTCCGCACCCATGGCATCCAAGATGGTCCGCGAATCCACTTTAGCAGCTACTTGAAACGCGATCCGCGCCGGGATGTTGGCCTTGATCACTCCGGTGATCACGTCCACGCTCGGCCGCTGCGTCGCCACGATGCAGTGAATCCCCGCCGCCCGCGCCATCTGCGTGATACGCGCAATCGCCATCTCCACATCCGCGGGAGCCACCAGCATCAGGTCAGCCAGCTCATCGATGATCACGACGATATAACTGAGCTTCTCCGGTATCACGATGTCTTCTTCCCTGGGCACCACAATCTCCTCGTCCAATTCCACCGCAAACCCCTCACTCCCCGCTTCAACCCTCTCTTTTTTGGCCATCAATGGGAGCTCGGGCTCCTCCTTCACCAGGGGCTTGTCCTTCGGTCGTTCATTAAACGACTTGATGTTTCGGACGGCGACTTTTGCGAAAATTTGATACCGCTTCTCCATCTCGTTCACAACCCATCGAAGCGCCAGGATCACTTTCTTAGGATCGTTCACCACAGGAACCACCAGGTGAGGCAACCCGTTATACTGCTGCAACTCGACCACCTTGGGGTCAATCATCACAAAGCGAAGTTGATCCGGCGAAAACCGAACCAGCAGCGAGGCAATGATGGAATTGATGCACACCGACTTTCCCGATCCCGTGCTGCCCGCAATCAAGAGGTGAGGCATCTCCGCAAGATCAGCAATGATCGGCTGGCCATACACATCCTTGCCCAATGCCAGTGGAATCCGCGCCTTTGTGTGAGCCCATTCCTCCGATTCCAGCAAATCCCGCATGATCACCTTCGTCTTGATCAGGTTAGGAACCTCCACCCCAACAGAACTTTTCCCGGGCACAGGGGCCAGAATATTGATCCGCTCCGCTTTCAAGGCCGCCGCAATGTTGTTGCCTAGCGCCGCTATTTTCTCCAAACGCACGCCCGGCGCTGGATGCAACTCATACCGCGTGATCGTCGGACCTTTCGTGATGTCCCCTAGCGCCACCTCAATATCGAATTGCGCCAAGGTGCTTTGCATCAGCCGTGCGTTCGACATCAACTCCTCCTTCGACTCCGTGGGCTTGACGCTCATGTCTGGCATGTTGAGCATATGCAACCCCGGAAACTTATAATCCCCGATCAGAGGGGTCGAAGCCACAGTGATCGGTTTGAACTTCTTGGGCAACGACCCGCGCGATCTCGGAAATGCGGACGGCAACGGATTTGACTTCGGCTTCAAGTCGCCGCCAGCCGCCGGAATCCCCTCCTCGCCTTCCAGACCCGGCGCACCCTTGGTCACCCCAACCCGCATGGATGCCTGAGCCGGGGCCGCTGCGACGATTTCAATTCCTGGCGGCGGAAGCTCGCCAGAGCCCGCGATAAAAATCTTCGGTTGGCCTGGAGGTTGAGCTATCGGCTTCGCTTGCGGCTTCAGGCCCCCATCCGCGCGCGCTTGCGGCACGCTCAAGTCGCGGACCGTCGGCTCAGGCACGGGCTTCAAGTCAGCCCCCAAACCGGACTTCACGACCTCCTCCTCCAATCGTTTCGCTTCCTTTGCCAAACCCCTCACTTTCCTCTCCAAAACCTCCTCGTGCTGAGCCGCCACCCCCACGTTTTCCCCGGTGCCTCGTGAAAAAGGTTGATCGCCAAACTTCGGCATCCGAAACCGTCGGACCCAGTCCCTGACGTGGAAATTCGTCAAAAACAACACGCTCACTGCATACGCCGTGGCAAACAGAATGGATGAACCCACTTTGCCAAAATACTGAAACACAAACTTGTTCAGAGCGTAGCCCGCAAACCCGCCCGCGCTGCCCGAATCCAAGATCGCTGCGACCTGCGAAAACCGCGCCGTGTTCAGATCGAGCACACAGGCGCAGGTAAACAAAAACACCAGGAGCCATGGCCACCGCTTTTTCAAATAGGCCAGCGCACTCACCCAACACGACAAACCCAGGCCAAGACACAGCGCCGGCAACAAAAAAGCGCCTCCTCCCAAGGCAAACAACAGCCCAAATGCCAGATTCGCGCCAATCGGCCCAATCCAGTTGTTGCTGAACTGATTCGCTGGGTCTTTGTTGAAATGAAGATCGTTGCGGTCATATGAAAATAAAGCCACGAGCATCAGCACCGATGCGCAGAGAAACACAATCCCCATGACGTCGCTAAACCCATGATCCGCCTGATCGCTGCCTTTGTCGCTTCTTGCCATCTTGTCAGGTTCCGTAAATAGTGAGCGTAGACTAAGAACAGCCCCAGCCCTTGCAAGTTAAGACTTTCTCTTTGTCTCGGTGGGTCTGGAGTTTTGCCGCCACCTCACCTCCCTTTCCCCATCCGTCAGACCTCAGTAAAACTGGTTGAAATCGTGATCTGGGAGCGCAACCCCAATTCCTCCGTTTTTCCTAATCCTAGCCAAACAGATTTGAAATTTGAACCACAGAGACACAGAGACACAGAGGGGGAAAAGAGAGGGGGAAAAGTTTGGTTTCATTGTTTGTTCTTCTCTGTGCCTCTGTGCCTCTGTGGTTCAAAATCTGAGAGATAATTCATCGAGATTTAGGATTTAAGAATCTAA
>CAMBEJ010000109.1 GCA_945865375.1 Akkermansia muciniphila
ACAGTTCCTTTCGGCATCCCGCTTGTGGTTCGGCTTCGCAGCCTCATCCCGGACACCGCGTTTCGGTCGTGAACCGTCTAATTCGACCGGTGGGACTTTCACCCACGAGGTAACCAACTTCACTGGCGCACCCACGGATGACACGGATAACACGGATGAGGACAGGGAGCTGAGATGGGTACTTTATCCGTGCTATCCGTGTTATCCGTGGTTAACTCTTCCCATTCTGCGGTAGGTATTGTCCTCCGAACGACACCTTCCCAGAAACGGTGAGTTGCACCCAGTCGCGCCACGCGCCTAACCGCCGCCCGCCGCGGCGGTTCGAAGCGTCACGCACATTTTGGTCCCAGATTCGCGGAGCGAAGCACCGGCTGACGGCGGCGGTCGGTGAGCTGATTCGTTTGGCGGCTTTGAACGCTTGCTCGCATCAAGGCAGCCGGATACACTGCACGCATGAAGACCGTCACTCTTACCGCGCACTTCAATGGCGAGAACATCCAACTCGACGAGCCGTTCGCACTGCCCGCCGACGCCCGGCTTCTCGTCACGATTCTTCCCGAAAGCTTGCCAGACGCCGAGCGGCGGGAGTGGTATGCGCTCTCCAAAGCTGGCTTGGCCCGCGCTTATTCGGACGACGAGCCAGATTATCCGGCGAGCCTCGTCCGCACTCACATTGCCCAATGAAAGAGGGCGATGTGGTGCTTACCACCTTCCGGCAGGTCGATGGCAAGACCAAGAACAGACCAGCGATCGTTCTGCGCGTGATGCGCCCGTTTGGGGATCTTCTCATCTGCGGTATCAGTCGCCAACTGCGCCATCGTGTTCCCGATTTCGACGAGATTATCGCTTCGACCGACTCCGATTTCGCGTCGAGCGGCTTGGCGGATACCTCGCTCATCCGCCTCGGTTTCCTGGCGCTGCTGCCCGCCGCTGAGTTCTTGGGCGACATCGGTTCCGTCTCGCCCGAGCGGCACAGCCGATTGCTGCGTCGCCTCGCCAGTTACCTTCAGGAGCTCTGCTTGTGAACGATAAGTCGCCTAACAATCGGGTCTAACCGCTGCCATGCGTCTCGGTTGCGGAGTTGGCTGGTGATTGGGGACAGTGCGTGAACCAGGGTCACATCTCGACAATTCAACAATCAGGACTTGACCGTCTATTGCAGTCACTTCGCGGGTGAATCATTTGTGTGAAGCGTCACGCAAATGTCTGGGACAGTTTCAGTATTCCTCGCTCATCTGCTTGTCACCGTGCTCGGGATTGGGGATAAGTTTTTGGTTCTTGGCGTCCACAACGAAACCGAGGTATTCCAGGGGGATCTGGCCGAGCAGATTGGGCACGTTTTCACCGATGTCCACCACGTTGAAATCGCCGCGGCGGCCATCGACTTCCAGGCGCACCGATTCATAAACCGTGCGCCGTTTCAGGCCGTTTGTGGTTTGGGAAATAACGGTATCCACCTTTTCGAGCCCCAGCGCCCGGATGACACTGGGCTTCAGATAGAGCCTCGTGGCCCCGATATCCACGAGCGCCTCAACTTGCACCACGCGCGGCTTCGCCTTGGAGAGCTTGCGGTGTTGCGCCCCTAAATCGAACAGATTGGTCAACCTGATTTTGACAAGGACTTTCCCCATTGGAAAAGTGTGGTCCGATCCGCCGAATGAGTCAAACCTTTGGTAGGACGTTGTTCGACTTGAACCCGGACCCTGGATTAAGTAATATCCTGGAATGAAAGTCACTTTGGAGTTGCCGGACGAGTGGGCCGATTGCCTGCCGTCAAAAGAAGCGGAACTGGCGGAAATCGTCGTCGCCGGTTTGCGCCGCCGGAAGATCCGCGCACGGCATGAACTCAACTATCTTCTCGTGCCCAAATTCGCAACCAAATTGCCAGCGATCTTTTCGACGGTCAACCGCTTCGCTACCGCCGCACAGACGATGGCCGGTACCTGTATTACTCCATCGGCTGGAACAGCAAGGACGATGGTGGGAAGATGGAGCCGGTAGAAGAGGGTCAGTCGAAAGCGCCATGGAGCGACGACAAAGGCGACTGGGTCTGGCAGGGCGTGCCGAAACGGTGAGAACCGCAGGTTCATCGACCATGTGGTCAGGGTTCTAAGTCTCCAGGTTCTTAAGCAGATGGGCCAGCCCTTGGACCTGGATTTTTTCGTCGAGCGGATAGCTGGCATCGCCGGGACAAACGATGGTGAGCGAATCCAGCCGTAGGTGTTCCAGGGCGGAGCCTTGCGAGGAAGTGGCTTTGGGTGCGTCGGTGTATTTGACCTCGAAGCCCAACCGCTTTTGACCGCGAAAAAGCAGCAGGTCGAGTTCCGCTTGGTTATGCACGCCCCAGTAGTAAGTTTCTTCTTCGGACACGCCGCTTGCATGGATTACCTGCTCCAACGCGAAGCCTTCCCAGGAGGCTCCTAGTTTGGGATGGGTGACCATCTGTTCCATGACCGGAATTCCCAGCAGCCGGTGAAGGATGCCCGAATCGCGGAAAAAGATTTTGGGTGACTTGATCTCGCGCTTCTTGATGTTCTCAAACCACGGGGTCAAGCGCCGGATCATAAATGTGCCAGCCAGAATTTCCAAATACCGGCTGACGGTTGTGTCCGACGCACCGAGACTCTTGCCGATTTCAGAGGCGTTGAATTGCTGGCCATGGTAGTGGGCCAGCATCATCCAGAACCGTCGCAACGTGGCTGGGGAAACTTGTATGCCGAGGGCAGGGATGTCGCGCTCGAGAAAAGTTTTGATGTAGGATTCACGCCAACGCCCAGCTCTCTTCGTCGGAAGCAGCCAGGTAGGAGAGCGGGAATCCGCCACGAAGCCAAAGGCTGTCGGCGGTGTCAGGACCGGTTTCCACCAACGAAAAGGGCGTGATTTCGACGAAGCCAATCCGACCGGCAAGCGTCTCCGCGCCCTGGCGGATAAGGTCGCGCGAGGCACTGCCAAGAATCAGGAATCTGGCCGGATTATTCTCTCGGTCGGTAAGCACGCGCAGGATGGGAAACAATTCCGGACGATGCTGGATTTCGTCGATGACCACCAACCCAACCAACTTTTCGAGCGCGAGTTTCGGTGTCACAAGACGTTCCAGATGAGCCGGGTCTTCGAGGTCGAAGTAATTCAAGGATTCGTTGAACGTGAGGATTCCCATCCGTGCAAAGTGGCGGGCTAAAGTAGTCTTTCCAGACTGGCGCGGACCGAGCAAGACGACGACTTTGGCCACCTGAAACTGGTCGACAATGCGTTGGATAAGCTGTTGCCTTTCCATGATTTGCAATGAAACATGAAAAGTCGGTGAATACAACTGAATTTTCGTGCTAAAAAGTCAATAGTTGAGCAAAATGAGGTCCGAAGCTTTTGCAAGCCTCCCTGCCCTGCGGCTTGGAACGATACCACGCGGCCACCAGTGCTTACCCGGAAACTCTCGATGCTCTCGTGCCCGTCCCAACTCATACAGACCCTGACCTATGCCTCCTTGCTTTGGCAGTTGTTTCGCGCTCTTATTGAAGGGGCACTGGAGGATCTGGTTCAAGATTTGGGTCCTCAAGTGATCCAAAAGATTATGGGTGCTATTATTCAGACCGTGGAGGCTTTTCTCAATGACGCACTACAGATAAGTCCCAAGCACGTTTCGGTTCAGTTGAAGGCTTAAAAGTTGGGTTATTTATGACCTTCTCTGTCCCTATTTATCGCCAAAATGTCAGTTATTAGTTAAAGGGTAACATGTCCAGCTTGGCGTTCCGGTTCAACCAGGAAACGGCGGCGGACAAACTCACCGTTCTCGATCAATGAACATTCAAGGAGTTCTGACAATCGTTGAAGGCCGACCGGCGCGCGCCTTCGTCGGGAGCACTCAATCGACTCCGAGGGCCTTTTTGTCAAAGTATTTTTCCAGGGAAGGGTTTCTTGGATGCCCCGCCGTGGTAGCTTTTTCGTAATGCCATCTGGCCAGCTCCACGAAGGGCGGGGTTTGCGAAACATAAATGACCGCTAGGTTATGGTGAGCTTCAGCGTATCCAGGATTGATCTGAATGGCCTTGCGCATTGCCGCTTCGGCCGGGCCCCTCATTCCCTTTTGGCTGAGGACCACGCCTAAGTAATTCTGCGTTTCGGCGTTCTTGGCGTCGATTTGCACGGACCTGCTTAAGAGGTCCAATGCGTCATCCAACTGGGTCTGGCGAAACCTAAGAATGCCGAACAAGCTCAAGCTGTAAGCGTCCTGAGGTTCGATATCCAGCGCTTTTTTTAGGTTGCCCTCGGCCGAATCGAGTTGTCCTTGCTCCATCTGAACGAGGGCCAGATTGGCAAGCGTGTAAACGTTTCCGAGATCGAATCGCAACACCTCTTGGTACTTCGATTCCGCCTCCGCGTACCGGCGCGATGAGAACGCTGTTTGGGCGTCCGCCACAAGCTGTCTTGCGGCGATGGGCAGTTCCTTGATGGACTTCTTGCCGCCGACACCCGTCCGACCTGTTTTAGCGGGGGATGGCTGCGGCTTTTGAAAGAGAGCAAGCTCCTCGGGTGCGAATGGGGTCTTCTTCAGCTCATAAGCATCCACCCGAGCCTGTGCGGCTGCGAGTTGGCTGCGGAGCTTCTCAACCTCGCGGCGCGAGGACTGCTTGGGTTGGTCCGAGGCCTCCTTGTTAGCTCGATCCAGCTTTGCCTTGAGTTCAGCACGTTCCGCTTCCAGCTTTTGCACGCGATCACGGCGCAGCTCGGCGGTCTCCGATGTCCGGGCCTTGCGCGCCTCCGCAAGCTCCAAACCAAGGTTGGCTATCTGCTGTTCCATGCTGGACATATCCCGGCGCAGCGCTGCAGCCTCGGCGTTTCCATCCCGGTTGACCCTTGCTTCGGGAAATACCTTGCCCCTCTTGCTCGCTGCTTTCTTGAGTTGTTCAAGGTCCGCGCCCAACCGATCTACGCGGCTTTGAAGCATGCGCTTTTCTGCGATCAACACCGCATTTTGGTTGATCTGTTCCTTGAGCTGCGATTCGACGGAGCCGAGCTCCTTATTCAGGCTGGACAGAGCCTCTGTAGAAGCCGTCTTGGCGATGCTCGAGGATCTCAGATCAGCCAGATTTCGTTTGAGTTTTTCATTCTCGTTTTCTAGAGCGCGAGACCCCACGTTCGCCGATTTTCCACCGCGTCGAAGTTGTTGAATCAATTGTTCTTTTTCACGGGAAAGCGCGGCCAGGGACTCTGCCTGAACATTGAGTTTACGGCTGGCTTCGGCGAGGGCTTTCTGGCCCGCCTCCTGCGATGATGTCTCGGCTGTCTGCTTTCCTTTTTCCTGGCCGAGACTGACTTTCAAGACATCCAACTCCTTGTTGAGCGTTCGAATCCGTTCCTCGGCATTGATAAGTTGGGTCTGGGACGCGGGCGGCGGTTGGGGTGACAGGGCCTCACGAAGTTTCGCCTCCAGGATTGTTTTTTCTGCCCGGAGCCGGTCAACCTCCTCGGCGAGATCGCGGACCCGGCCTTCGAGTTGGATGACCTCGCTGCTGGATGCCGCCTTGACGGTGGTCTCCGAGAGAAGGGGGGGCGAAGTGACCGCAGGCCGGTCCTTGTACTGCTTCGCGAGGGGGGCGATTTTTTCGGCCACATAACCGAGCCTGAAACTGATGACCTTCGGCTGCCAACCGGGGTTGCCGAGCTCGATGCGCCGCAGTCCCTTCTGCACTTCGAGATACTTGTCATAGGCTGATTCGCCCTGCCCTGAACTATTGAGCTGGTCCGCTTGCAGGAGAAGATTGTAAATTTTGACAAACTGGTCGTCAGGGCTTTGGGCGTGCGTCGCGCACCCCAGAACGGCCAGGAGAATCAGGATGCAGAAGCGGAGGCATTTCATGGCCCTAGACTATCCTGGCCGGGCTGGGTTTGGCAACCGGGTTCGGTAAAAGCCCTTGGCGAGGGGTGCAACTCACGTTATCCGAGGTCGCCTCCCCTGACGCGGGTATCCCGCCGCTTAACCACGCTGAAGTGCACCCACGGATAACACGGATAACACGGATGAGGAAAGGGAGCTGAGAGGGGTACTTGATCCGTGCTATCCGTGTCATCCGTGGTTAGGAACTCTTCCCATTTTGCGGTAGGTATTGTCCTCCGAACGACACCTCCCGGAAACGGTGAGTTGCACCCCTTGGCGAGCGGTGCGTCCCGAAGTTGTTGGTAAAGTGGCAGAGCCGTCTCGGCTCTGGCCCCAACAGCGGCGGGACGCCGCTGCCACGTTGGGGTTCCCCTCGTGCAATCGGTAATCAGAGTTGGCCTTAATTTTTCTTGTCCGAGAAGCTCTGGAAAGCCAATCTTGTTCCAAGTTTAATTCCCGATTTTGTATGCGTCGAATCCTCCTTCTGGTTGTCTTGCTCCTCGCGCTCGGCTCGCTGGCTGGCGCGACGGCACGTCTGTCAATCGAGTTGGTGCCCAAGATCACGGTTCGAGGTGAAAAGGGCACGACGCAGTGGGTGGAGTGGAGTCCGACTTTGGAGGCGGGTGCGGTGTGGCAAGTGTTGACCAACGTAGCCCTGGGTTCTGAGCCAATCATCATGGTGGACCTGGCTGTGGCTGCCTCCCAGCGTTTTTATCGGGTGACCCATGTCCCACCCCAAACGAATGCGCCTGCTGGCATGGTGGTGGTCCCGCCCGGGCCCTTCCAGATGGGCGATTCCTTCAACGACTCGCCGGAGTCCGTGATCGAAACCCCGGTGCATACGGTCTATGTCAGCGCGTTTTACATGGACCAGTATGAGGTGACGAAGATGCTGTGGGACGATGTGAAGAGTTGGAGCGAAGGAAACGGGTATGCCTTCGGCAATCCGGGTGACGGGAAGGCCGCGAATTACCCGGTCCACTCCGTGAATTGGTATGATGTGGTGAAGTGGTGTAACGCTCGATCGGAGAAAGAAGGTCGGGTGGCGGCCTATTTTAGCGATGCGGCGTTGACCCAGGTTTACAAGACTGCGGAGCTGGCGCCTTATGTGCGGTGGAATGCTGGTTACAGGCTGCCGACGGAGGCGGAGTGGGAGAAAGCGGCGCGAGGCGGAGCAAGCGGGCAGCGCTTCCCGTGGTCGGACTCAGACACCATCACACACAGCAGAGCGAACTATTATAGCAGCTCCTTTTACTACTACGACGTCAGCCCCACACGCGGGCTTCATCCGACATACGGAGCTGGCGACTACATGAGCCCGGTGGGCTCCTTTGCCGCGAACGGATATGGGCTTTATGACATGGCGGGGAACGTCTGGGAATGGTGCTGGGATTGGCCGGATTGGTATCCGAGCGCGCCACAAACTGACCCTCGTGGGGCCGCCTCAGGGATCTACCGCGTGGTCCGTGGCGGCGGTTGGTACCGCGAGGCGATCTACAGTCGAACGGCCTACCGAGGCAACGGGACGCCGGACTTCAGAGGCGGTGGCAGCGGATTCAGGTCCGTCCTACCCACAGGCCAGCCCTGAACGTCTGAACTCAGTAAAACGACCGTGTTTAGCCTGAGGCTCGAGCCACTCCGATTCTCCGCTCCCAATCGTAATCGTAATCGTAATCGTAATCGTAATCGTAATCGTAATCGTAATCGTAATCCACCCCTCTGTTTCAAGGGCAACACCCGAGGATTACGAGGAAGATTACGATTAGGAAAAATGGAGGAATTGGGGTTGCGCGCCCAGATCACGATTTCAACCGGTTTTACTGAGCCCTGAACCTGAACCGGAACGGTTTCGGAAGCTTTCGGGCTTTCAGAGGGCCCGGCCCAAGACGACTCGAAATCCGAGGCCGTAGTAGGGAAGATCAGGACCGAAGCCGTTCCGATTCGCCGACCGGCAACCACGCCCAGCGTTCGCCAGGCAACCGCCACGCACCGTACGGTAAAAGCCCACGAAGGACGTCTGCAGATTCAGGGGATCTATTGTCTTGCCGCCCAGAAACGCACCATACCAGTCCTGACACCATTCCCAGACGTTGCCGTGCATGTCATACAACCCCCAAGGGTTGGGTGATTTAGTCCCAACAGGGTGTGTCTGAGTCTCAGCATTGCCCTCAAACCAGGCGTAATTTTCAAGCTGCGCGTAATCCAGGTCGTCACCGTAGCTGAACCGGGTGGACGTTCCAGCGCGACAGGCGTACTCCCACTCCGCTTCCGTTGGGAGCCTGTACACGTAGCCCTTCGGCAACCGTTCCGCCTTCTGCTCCTGCTCAGTCAGTTTGGAGCAATAGTCGAGCGCTTCATGCCACGTGACCAATTCCACCGGCAAATTGTCACCCGTCCAGGTGCTTTTATGCACGCCCTTGACCACCCCATATTCCTTTTGAGTGACCTCATACTGCCCGATCCAAAAACCCGTGCTGAGGGTCACCTCGGTCTGCGGCCCTTCCCATCCGCGATCCACCTCGGAGTCAGGGGTTCCCATAATGAAGGTCCCGGCTTGAATCCACACGAACCCCGGAGGGCGGCCTGCAGGTTCCATGGGGACGGTCACCGCTCTATAAAGCCGTTTGGCCCCCAATGCGACATCCTGATCGACGACGATCCTACGAGGGAGTGCATCCACCGTCACGTTGGTCAGAGTTCGCCATTGGTTCGCATCACCCAGCGCGTCGGCCCAATCGATTCGCACGCGAGTGCCCGGTACTCCGCTCAGCGTGAGGATTGGGACAAGAGCGATTGCCAAACCTGGGGTCTGAGGTGCCCCCGTCATCGCAACCGCTACCGGGGCCTTGGCTGACACCACTCCGAAGCCGATGCCACCATCCCCCGGGTGCTCTTCGGAGGGGGGCCGGACTGCGGATCCGGACCCCAACCTTCCAGCCTGGTTCCCTAAAACCTCATCAGGACGATCAGCCGATTCCGAGTGCGATCGAGCGCCAGTCGTCAAGGCGCGATAAAACCGGTTACCCCCACGCGGGACCGTTAAATCCAGCACGACCACCGGGTCGGCCCCTTGAGTGACGTTCGTCAGAGTTCGCCAAATGGACACCGCCTGAAGCGGATCGCACCACTCGATTTGTTGCGCCATCCCTGGGGCCCCTCTCACCGTAATCCACGGAGCCGAGTCGATTGAGATCACCGCGTCTTGGGTTAGAGCGACGACGCCCCCCGCGATCACGAAGAGCACGGCGAAAAGCGGCGGCGTGAGCCTGCTCCGCTGCGACCTGAGTTTTGGTGACTCCATAATCGAGAACAGCAGTTCTGGGGGC
Source organism: Akkermansia muciniphila (assembly GCA_945865375.1). Taxonomy (GTDB): domain Bacteria; phylum Verrucomicrobiota; class Verrucomicrobiia; order Limisphaerales; family F1-80-MAGS106; genus F1-80-MAGS106. The sequence continues at coordinate 9,199 of CAMBEJ010000109.1, forward strand.
ATCTCGGCGGACTTGCTTTTGCGAATTGACTGAGGGGAAGAAGTCGCTACAAAAGAGTTGCCGCATCGCAAGCTTTGCCCGTTGTCTTCCTGGTAGGGGGTTTTGTCGGAGAATGGAAGTCAATTTGTTGCCGATCAGGGGTTGCGCATGCGCTATTTTTGAATTGTGTCATGAAAACGTGCATCGGGTTGTTTTTGTCTGTTTGGCTGTTTTCGATAGGAACCCCGAGGGCGTTGGCGGTTATCCTTTTTGGCTCTGGTGATCCTGAGGTGAACACCACGGAACCGACCGGAGACTTGACGAACAGCGGGTGGCAGTGGGTTGGCAAATGGGGGAACACTTCGGGCGTGGCGATCGCGCCCAACTATTTCATCACAGTCAGGCATGTGGGGGGCAGCATCCTTGATCCCTTCGTGTTTCATGGGCGGGAATATCTTGCGGCGAAATTCTTTGACGACCCCGCCACGGAGCTCCGGATTGTGCTGGTTGTAGGCTCCTTGCCACTCCATGCGCCCTTTTACTCGCAGACCGATGAGCTCGGAAAACGTGTCGTTGTGGTAGGTCGCGGAACCCAGCGTGGGAACGAACTTTTGATTTCGGCAGGCGCGTCGTTGATCCGCAAAGGGTGGGTGTGGGGAAGGCAGGACGGTGTGCAGCGATGGGGTGAGAACCGGGTGAATGGAGTCCTCAAGAACCCAAATGGGGGGGTGGAGATGTTGATGATGAGATTTGACGCTTCGGGGGGACCCAACGAGGCACACCTTTCGCCGGGCGATTCCGGCGGTGGTTTATTCATCCAGGAAGGGTTTCTCTGGAGGCTTGCGGGTCTGAATAATACTGCCGAAGGGCAATACAGCCTGGGACCCAATGGCCCTGGAGTGGCGGCGGCTGTGTTTGATGAGGGTGGGCTTTACAAAGGAGGGAACCCCTCTTGGGAGCTGATCCCGGACACTCCCTTCGATCAGCCATCCAGATTTTTCTGCATCCGAGTTTCACCCCGGTTGGATTGGATTCGAGGCGTTATTGGGGCGACCAGCACGGCCCCGCCGCCCGAGTTGCAGACTTCCTCGATGCCTTCTGGGCCGTTTGTGGACGCTCCGAACATCTTTGTCGATGTGCCTTCTCGTTCGTTAGCGATTCCTTCCAACCAAACCCTCGAGTTTTACCGGCTCAAGAGCTCAAGCGTTCTTCGCATCACCGCAGTTCAAGTGAGGGATGGCACCGTTTGGTTGACCTATGAGTGACTTTGCTCAGCGGAAGGGATTGAAGCCTGTGATGAGCTGAATTCCAGCCAGGAATGTCATGATGTAAACCCACATGACGAAGGCCTTCTCAGAAATGGTTCGGTTTAGGACGACTCCAATGCGCACGCCGACGGGAACGAGGATCAGGTAGAGGGCTCCCAGTTTCAACGTTTCCAGAGTGATGATCCCCTTCCAGACAAAGAACGGCATTTTGACCCAATTTATGCACGAAAAAACGAGGATCGTCGTGCCCACGTAAATCTCTTTGGCCATCCTTTGAGGGAGGAGGAACATACTGATGACGGGCCCCGCGCCATGCGCGAAGGTCGACGTGATCCCTGCCCCGATGCCGAAAGCGAATCCAGAAAGCCGCGTGGGCAGCGAGGCCTTGGTGCCCCGAAGCAGCCGTTCCCTCACGAATTGGAACAACACAAAAGCGACGGCGAGCGACCCGATTGTGATGTTCAGTTGGCGGGCGCTGAAACGGCCGAGGCATTGGATTCCCACGATGACCCCCACAAGAACGCCGGGCAACAGGATGATGAGATTCTTGAACTCCCATTTTTTCCAGAAATGAACCATGGAGAACGCATCTCCGGCGCACAAGAGCGGCAACAACGTTCCGATGGCGAAGGTAGGGGAATGCCCGCCAGCACCGAAGGCCAGAACACAGAGGGGCGTAGTCAGCATGCCAAGGCCTCCTCCGAACCCAGCCTTTGAAAGACCAATGAACAGGACGGCGATCGAGGCTAGGACATGTTCAGAAAAGGAGCTCATGAAGCGACGTCCGGAAAGGCTATCAACAGCCTTCAACCGAAGCAATTACCTTTCCTTGACGCCACAACATATCGTGTGTTAGGTCTTATTGACATACAATCTGCTGTGTGCTTGACCATCACTTATGCGTTGTCCCAAATGTGGATGCCTCGAAGATCGAGTGATCGATTCTCGTTCTTCCCGGGACGGGGCCGCGATCCGGCGACGGCGGCAGTGTTTGAAGTGCGATCACCGGTTTACTACGTATGAAGAGGTGGAGCGAGGCGGGTTGCTGGTGGTGAAGCGAGACGGTCGGCGCGAGGAGTTTTCAAGGGATAAACTATTGTCCGGCATGCTCAAATCATGTCAGAAACGGCCGATCAGTCCCCAATTGGTGGAGGAAAGCATGCAACGAATCTTGGATCAGATCCTCAAGGACCACGAGCGAGAGGTTCCCTGTGTGACGATCGGCGAAATGGTGATGCTGGCGTTGAGGGACATTGATCCCGTCGCATATGTGCGATTCGCGAGCGTCTACAGGCGTTTTGAGGAAGCTGGTGATTTCGTGCAGGCGGTCAAAAAACTGGAGATCAAAAATGATACAGCTACGATCCGATTGCCTGGTTTTTGAGACGGAGGCGGGAGAGTGCATTCCGTGCAGCGCCGAGGAGCTCACCATCGAACTGATAGGAGCGGGGGCTAAGGCTGTGACGCCGGAGTTGATCCAGAACGCGGCGGCCGCGCTGCTTCATTATTTTAAGAATGATCTAGGGAGGGAGAAGGTGTCGATAGGGGAGTTCACATCCGAGTTGGTAAACCTGCTGAGGAGGCTGGGCTTTGAGGTGATGGAAAGTGGCCAGATCACTGAGATCTCGGGGGGCATGGTGGAGCTGGATCTGTGCGGCTTGGTGGGCAGCGTCGAGGGAGGCATGGAGCTCCTGTTTTTCACGCGTTTGCGGGAGGAGATCCGGCGATACTGCGGCAAGCAGCCTTCGCGGCTCCGGTTCGTCGGATTGCGACCGTGTGTCAAAAAGCTTTCAGGCGCGAGGCGATGGAATGCGCGATGTCAGGCTTTAAGGGACCAGATTGTGGACTACCTAAGGCATTGTTTGTGTGTGGATGTCCCTGCGTCGCGTTGTGATTTGATTATTCAATGAGCTTCCTGCCATGAGCCAAACCCTGTTCGAAAGGATAGCCTCCAAGGAGATTCCGGCCTCCATCGTCTATGAAGATGAGAGAGTGGTTGCCTTCCGTGACATTGGCCCGCAAGCTCCTGTTCATGTCTTGATAGTGCCTCGGAAACCGATCCCGCGAATAGGGTTGGCGGGGGAGGAGGACCGCGATTTGTTGGGTCATCTGCTGTTGAAAGCAGCGGAAGTGGCCCGCCTCTGCGGACTTGAGGAGAACGGGTACCGTGTGGTCATCAACAACGGCAGGGACGGTGGAGAGTCCGTTCCGCATCTGCACTGCCACATTTTGGGTGGACGCCCTCTGGTTTGGCCGCCGGGATAAAAATCAAAAGTCAAAAAAAACGCTTGTGAAATATTTCACGATGCGGCACCTTCCCTGCCGTTTTGTGAGATGTTCCCGGTTCGGGCTTTGCTTTTGCGTGGGGTCTTTGTGCGGACCTCCGGCCAAAAAAATCGATGCAGTCCCTCAGAATTCTAATGCTGGTGATAGGTCTTCTCGGCTTCGCGCCTGGGAGCGTGTGGACTGTCGTGACCGCTGCGGATCACTCTCTTGCTGTGGTCCCTGCAACTGGAGCGACGACCGTGGCGCACGCTGAGGATCACAGCGGGATCTTGCCTGCGGCTTCCATTCTCAAGGATTTTGGTTTCTTCAAAATCAACAATTCAATGGTGATCACGTGGACCGTCGCCTTAGGATTGATATTGCTGGCCCGAATGGCGACGCGGAATATGCAGGCCGTGCCCACCGGGCTTCAGAATTTTTGGGAATGGTTGGTGGAAAGCTTATACGGTTTCCTAAAGGACATCATCGGACCGGAGCTTGTTAAAAAGACTTTCTGGTTCTCCGCCACCATTTTTATTTTCATTTTGTTCACTAATTGGTTTGGGTTGATCCCGGGCGTGGGCAGCATCGGATGGGGGGTGCCCGATGCCACAGGGCGTCTGCACCACATTGCAACGCCGATCTTGCGCGGAGGGAACGCAGACCTGAACATGACCTCGGCCATGGCGCTGACGTTTGTTGCCTTTTGGTTTCTTTGGTCGATCCAGGCCAACGGGGTGGGCGGATTCTTGAAGCATATTTTTGGCTACCCTGGTGACGCGACGGGTGTGGCCAAGCTGCTGCTGAGTCTGGTGTTTATCGCGGTCGGCGTCTTGGAGATTTTTTCCATCGCGTTTCGGCCGGTATCGCTTTCGTTCCGCTTGTTTGGAAACATTTTTGCGGGGGAGAATCTCCTGGAAGCCATGGCCCTGCTTGGCGGCTCCGCTTTTGGCTGGCTTATTGCGCTGCCATTTTACTTCATGGAATTGATCGTGGGTCTCGTGCAGGCGCTTGTTTTCATGCTCCTCACATCGATTTTTACAGCACTCATGTGCCAGCATGGCGAAGAGCATGAGTCTGGAGGGCGCAACACGGGACACAATGAAGGCCCTGCAGTGAAAGCCGGCTCGCATTAGGGTTTAAGATTTCGCTCGTCAGACGGTGGCAAGACTGCCGGGGCGGGCGACAAAACAGAAAGGTAACGCATGACAGGAAGCATCCATATCGGGCTCGCGGCTCTCGGCTCAGCTCTCGGCGTCGGGTTAATCGGCATGAAGGCGGCTGAAGCCGTCGGGCGGAATCCCGGCGCGGCCGGCAAGATCCTCACCCAAGCCATCATCAGTTCGGCCTTGGCGGAAGGCATTGTCTTCTTCGCCATCTATCTGGCAAAGGGACAGTAGTCGCTTGCCCCGAAAGCGCATGGCGCGATCGGGGCTCAACTTTTAAATCGCTCGTATGAAAACTTGGTTGATTCTCGCGGCTGCCGCTCCTGGCGCTGAACCGGGTGTGGTGGATGGGATAAAACAGACGTTTGGTTGGAACTTCCAGCTCTTCATCTCCCAGGTTATCAGCTTTGCTATCGTCGCATTCCTTCTCAACAAGTTTGCGTACAAGCCCATTTTGACGCTCCTGGAAGAACGCCGCCTGCGCATCCAGGAGAGCCTGGGTAATGCCGATAAAATCAAAGCGGAGTTGGCCCGAACGGAGGCCGCTCGGCTTGAAATCATGAACGAGGCAAATGTCCAGGCGCTCAAATTAATCGAGGAAGCCCGCGCGGCGGCGGCGCGGGTGCAGGAGGTTGAAACTCAGAAGGCGATTGCGGCGGCGGAACAGATCATCTCAAAGGCCCGCCAGGCCGCCGCAGCGGATCACGCACGGATGCTCTCCGAACTGCGACGGGAGGTGGGACGGTTGGTGGTGGCCACCAGCGCCAAAGTAACGGGCAAGATCCTCACGGCCGACGACCACCAACGGTTGATCGATGAAACAAACCGGCAGTTGGCTGCCTGACGGTCTCCTGAAAGTCAGCCCATCAACGATCAGCCATCCTAAGCACGGTTGAATGAAACTTTCGAAACAATCTCGCCGCGATGCGAAGCGCCTTTTCCGGAGCTGCCAGGTTCGGTCCGTGACCGATGAGCAGAAAGTCCGCCAGGTCGTCCAAAGCGTGTTGGATCGCAAACCTCGCGGTTTTGTGGGAATCCTGGAGCATTTTAAACGCCTGATCAAGCTGGACGTGGACCGTCGCACGGCTGTCGTACAAAGTTCCATTCCTTTGGGTTCGGTGGGACAGGAAGGAGTTCGCGCTGTGTTGGTGGGGAGGTATGGGGCAGGTCTTTACTTGTCATTTGTGGTGAATCCCGATCTCATTGGCGGACTCCGCGTTCAGGTTGGGAGCGACGTTTTCGATGGTTCCGTTTTGGCCCGGCTCAACAGCTTGGCGGATGATTTTTGAAGGGACGGAGTGGGGCCGCATCATGGGCTGGCGGAGAAGGAACCCATGGGTTCCGTTGAACGAGATGTTGCTGTATCGGTAATGATGGTTTTATGAGCACTTTACTTGAAGAAATCGAAGCGCAAATAGCGGGCGTGAAGGCGTCGGTGAACCGCCAGAACGTCGGCGTCGTCCGCGAGATCAGCGACGGTGTTGCCAAGGTTGAGGGTTTGACCGACGCCATGGCAAACGAGATGCTGGACTTTGGAAACGGGATCATGGGTCTCGCGTTGAACCTCGAGGAGACGGAGGTGGGTGTGGTGGTGCTCGGCGATTACCTTTCCATCAAAGAGGGCACAGAGGTTCGCACCACAGGCAAACTGCTTTCGGTCCCGGTGGGCAAAGGCTTGTTGGGGCGCGTCGTGGACACTTTGGGTCGTCCGCTCGATGGCAAGGGACCCATCAAGAGCGACACCTTTTATCCCATCGAAAAGATCGCGCCCGGCATCGTGAAGCGCAAGTCGGTCACGCAGCCTTTGCAGACCGGAATCATGGCAGTCGATGCCATGATCCCCATTGGTCGTGGCCAGCGAGAATTGATCATCGGTGATCGGTCCACCGGCAAGACGACGATTGGGGTCGATACGATGATCAACCAAGCCCGCATGAACAAGGTCGGGCGAGCGGGCGGTGAGAAGGATTTCAGGCCCGTCTATAACATCTACGTCGCCGTCGGACAGAAGCAGTCCAATGTGGCGCGGGTGATCGCCGAGTTGGAAAAAACGGGGGCGATGGAAGACACGATCGTGGTGGCGGCGGCGGCTTCGGATTCAGCCGCGAATCAGTATCTGGCACCTTTTGCTGGGGCGGCGATGGGCGAGTGGTTCATGGATAACGGCATGGACGCGCTGATCATTTTCGATGACCTTTCAAAGCAGGCGGTTGCTTACCGCCAGGTTTCATTGATCCTGAAGCGTCCATCAGGTCGCGAGGCGTATCCCGGAGACGTGTTTTATTTGCACAGCCGCCTGCTGGAGCGAAGCGCCCGTGTGAGTGAAAAGAATGGCAACGGTTCCTTGACCGCTCTGCCCATTATTGAAACGCAGGCGGGCGACGTGTCTGCCTACATACCGACGAACGTCATTTCCATCACAGACGGCCAGATTTACTTGGAAACAGATCTGTTTTACCAAGGCATTCGTCCTGCTATCTCCGTCGGTTTGTCGGTCTCGCGTGTCGGGTCCGCAGCACAGATCAAAGCGATGAAGCAGGTTGCCGGTCGTATCAAGCTGGACTTGGCGCAGTATCGTGAACTGGCTGCTTTCGCCCAGTTTGGATCAGATCTTGATACCAAGACGCAGGCGACCCTGGAGCGCGGAAAGCGCATTGTGGAGTTGTTCAAGCAAATCCAATACAACCCCATCTCTGTGGAGATGCAGGTGGCGGTGCTCTGGGCCATGCAGAACAACTTTCTCGATGATGTGGCGGTAGAAAAAGTAAAGGATTGGCAGACCAAATTTGGCGAGTACCTGACCACTCGGAAGCCGGCGTTAGTAGAGAAGATCCGCGCTGAGAAAGCGGTGAATGACGCCCTGGCGGCGGAACTTAAGCAATCGGTGACCGAATTTAAGCAGACATACCGCTGAGAAACGAATTCAATCCCATGTGCGATCTATTTGGAATGAGGCGCGAACCTTAAGAGACCGAGACTCTCACCCGGAAAACAGATACAATGCCCAGTACGCGTGACATTCGCCGACGGATCAAGTCGATCAAGAACACGGCGCAGATTACGAAGGCGATGCAGATGGTCGCCTCATCCAAGATGCGCAAAGCGCAGCTTTCCGCGCTTGCGGGGCGTCCCTACGCCGCGTTGATGAACGACGTTCTGGCGGCGGTTTCTGCCGGCGCTGGAGATTTTTCTCATCCACTGATGGAGGTGCGTCCTTTGAAAAAGAGGGCCGTGGTTTTGATCACAACCGACAAGGGGTTGTGCGGCGCGCTGAACTCGAATCTCCTCCGGGAAGCGGGAAGGTTCGACAAGGACACCACGGTGTATGTGTGCGCGGGCCGAAAGGGCGCCCAGTTTGTTTCACGTGTCAAAAGGAACTTGGCCGCTGAGTTCACCTACAAAGACTCGCCCCTTTTTAGTGAGGCAAGGGCGATCTCTAGGTTTGTCCAAAAGCTCTTCCTGGATGGCGAGGTGGATAACGTGGAGGTTATCTATACCAACTTCATCAACACTCTCATCCAGAAGCCCGAGGTCCGACGGTTGCTCCCCATCAGGGAGATCCAAGCCGTCGAGGCCGGGGTGTCGGGAGAGGGTGGCGGCACGATGCTTCGGAAGTCCGATGTCGAGTATCTCTTCGAGCCTGACGCGGGCGCGGTGCTGGGAAACATGCTCCCACACTATCTCAATTTCTTGGTGTATCAGTTCTTGTTGGAAGCCAAGGCGTCCGAACACAGCGCACGGATGGTGGCGATGAAAAACGCCACGGACAACGCCAAGCAAATCATCAAAGACCTGACACTCGAATACAACAAGCTCCGCCAGGCCAATATCACCAAAGAACTTTTGGAAATCACCACCGCTCAAATGGCGATGGGTTAATTGACGCCATGAACAAAGGAAAAATCGTCCAAATCATCGGTCCAGTAGTGGATGCGGAGTTCCCCGAACTGCTGCCGGCCATCTACAACGCGTTGACCCTCGAGTTTGACGCGCCCGGCTTCGGAAAGACCCGACTTACCCTGGAGGTTCAACAGCACCTGGGTGACGGTTGGGTTCGCGCCGTCGCCATGAGCTCGACGGAAGGGCTCAAACGCGGCATGGAGCTTGTGGACACAGGCAAACCAATCTGCATGCCCGTAGGGCTGGGAGTGATGGGCCGTGTCTTTAATGTCACCGGAGATCCGGTCGATGAACAAGGCCCGGTGAATGCCGACAAGTACAATCCAATCCATCGCTTGGCACCGCCACTCGTGGACCAGTCGACGTCGCCCCAGATTCTCACCACAGGCATCAAGGTGGTCGACTTAATCTGTCCTTTCCTGAAGGGCGGCAAGGTTGGCGCATTCGGTGGCGCTGGGGTCGGCAAGACGGTGGTGATCATGGAGTTGATCAACAACATCGCCAAGTTGCACGGCGGCATCTCCATGTTCGCCGGCGTGGGCGAACGCACACGAGAAGGCAACGATCTCTATTACGAAATGATCGAGGCCGGTGTGATCAAGGTTGAACTCGATGAAAAAGGACACCCAAAGAAGGGTGCTAACGGGCTTCCAATTATCAAGCCGGGCTCGAAAATAGGTCTTGTTTTCGGCCAGATGAACGAGCCTCCAGGAGCCCGTCTGCGTGTGGCTCTGTCAGCGTTGGCCGTGACGGAATATTTCCGCGACGAACACAACCAGGACGTGCTGTTGTTCGTTGACAATGTGTTCCGATTTTCCCAGGCGGGCTCTGAAGTTTCCGCTTTGTTGGGCCGCACTCCTAGCGCCGTGGGATATCAGCCTACGCTCGCCGCTGAGATGGGTAATTTGCAAGAGCGAATCACATCGACTAAGAAGGGTTCGATCACTTCCTTCCAGGCCGTTTATGTGCCCGCTGACGATCTGACTGACCCCGCTCCGGCCACCACGTTCGCTCACTTGGATGCCACGATCGTCTTGGAACGATCCATCGCGGAGCTGGGAATTTATCCCGCCGTGGACCCGCTCGCTTCCACGTCCAGGGCTCTTTCACCCGACATCGTTGGCGAGGAACATTACCAGGTCGCGCGTGGCGTGCAGAAAGTGCTGCAACGTTACAAAGATCTCCAGGACATCGTCGCCATTTTGGGCATGGACGAACTTTCTCCTGAGGATAAATTGACCGTTTATCGCGCCCGGAAAATTCAAAAGTTTCTCAGCCAACCTTTCTCGGTTGCTGAGGTCTTTACAGGCCGTCCAGGTAAGCAGGTGCCCGTGGCCGACACGGTCCGCGGGTTCAAGGAGATCCTCGAAGGAAAGCATGATGATGTGCCCGAGAATAATTTCTATCTCAAGGGCGGAATTGATGAGATAAAGGAATGATTTTCGACCGGATTCCGAAGCCTAGTTGCTTGGCTGAGGATCAGGCATATTTTCTCAAAAATACATGGCTACCCTGAGACTTGAAATTGTCACTCCCGAGGCAAAAATTTACTCTGAGGATGTGGATATGGTGACTCTCCCCTGTGTCGAGGGTGAGATGGGCATCTATCCCATGCACGTTCCATTGATGACCCAGGTGTTGTCCGGCGAAGTGACCGCTCGCCGAGGTGGAGCGGATTATCACTTGGCCGTCGGGGAGGGTTTCGTGGAAATCTCTGCTGACCGCGTAGCCATTATGACTGACATGGCCATCAAGTCTGACGACATCGACGAAGCCAAAGCAGAGGAAGCCAGGAAAAGGGCAGAAGTTCGGTTGCAGGAGAAACTGAGCGATGAAGAGGCCGCCTCGGTGACGGCAGCCTTGGCGCATTCACTGGCGCAACTTCACGTGAAGCGACGGAATCGCCGTTGAACCTCAAAAATGCAATAGGACCAGGGATTCACGCGCCCAGACGCGGATCCAAAACGGTTCATCTTCCGAGAGGGTTCCCTCAGATGCTGAATCATAGGGGATTGTCTTTTATGCGTCTGTGGTGGCTCGATCTCTGCCGCCATTGTAAAGCGAAGTATTTTCACTGGTCAGAATGATGTGACTGAAATATGGGATGTGGACTTGGAGGCTCAAGGGCCCGATTGGGAACGGTATTCGAGCCTACTCGAGGAAAATGAGAGGGCGAGAGCCTGGAAGTTCGTTTCCATGGAGCTGCGTCAGAGGTACGCGGTGACACGAGGTGTCCTGAGGATCTTAGCGGGGCGGAAATTGAATCGTGCTCCGGAAGACATTCGATTCGAATATTCCGCTCACGGGAAACCTTCGATAGCACACGCTTCGAACATTTTCATCAACGTCTCGCATTCTGGGAATCGTGCTGCGATCGCTTTTTCGAGTGCGGAGGTCGGCGTGGACATCGAGCGCGTGCGGTCGTTTTCGGAACCGATGAATTTGGTGAGACGATTTTTCTCAGTTCAGGAACGCGAAGTGTTCGAGGGGGTGAGATCCGAAGACCAGGAGGTTCTTTTTTTCAGGTGCTGGACACGGAAGGAGGCGTTTGTGAAGGCCCTGGGTGCTGGGCTTTCCCTTGGGCTCGACACTTTTACCGTCCCCATGCTGGCCGATTGTTCAGACCGTCCCCTGGTGCAGGACCCTCGGACGCCCGAACGGTGGTGGCGGTTCGTTCCCCTAGAGCTGGAGGACGGTTACGTAGGCACCGTGGTTGTGGACCCGACCGCAGAGGACATCAAGCAGCGACAGTGGCTGGGCCTCGACCCCAATTCTTCCTCCACAATTCGACAGGTTCAGAACTCCTGACATGGCCGCTCTGAATCCAGTTCGCCATATCAGGAGCTCTGAGTCTGAGACCGGTCGGAACGGCGCTCTCGTTGTGATTGCCGAGTGTCATGACTGGCTGAGAAAATTTATTGGAATCAGCATGGGCGTACTCCATACTTCCTCCCAGAGAATTGCCGTGGGTGACAACTCAAGCTCTGGAAATCAGCCTTTCATAAGACTGGACAGCGCTCCGAAATGGGCTCATCAACTTCAAGTTGCTTGAATCCCCCACCCCACTGTTCCTGGTGGAGTCAGGTCCCCGGAGACAAGAAGCCCGGAGTTGGGTGACGGATGACATATTATCCTAAAAACTGCGATTGAAATGGCGACAAAAGAGCACAAAGATCGCAAAGAGAAGGGCTTCAGGGGTCAAGGTCAACGAAGAGTTGCTCACCCAGCGAGTGAATGATGAAGCCGAGAGATTCCTTTCAGAACTCATTCTCTCTGCGTTCTTTGCGTTCTTTTGTGGCTAAATCAACTGCCGGATTTAGGATTACAGCACTTCCGGAAACGCCTACGACGTCAGCGCGACGCGTGAATTCCATCCCACCTACGCGGTTGGTGGCTACCCCTACACCAGTCCTGTGGGATCGTTTGCGGCGAACGGGTATGGGCTTTATGACATGGCTGGGAACGTATGGGAGTGGTGCTGGGATTGGTACGGTTCGTATTCGAGTGGGTCTCAAACTGA
>CAMBEJ010000110.1 GCA_945865375.1 Akkermansia muciniphila
ATCCCGCTTGTGGTTCGGCTTCGCAGCCTCATCCCGGACACCGCGTTTCGGTCGTGAACCGTCTAATTCGACCGGTGGGACTTTCACCCACGAGGTAACCAACTTCACTGGCGCACCCACGGATGACACGGATAGCACGGATAAAGTACCCATCTCAGCTCCCTTTCCTCATCCGTGTTATCCGTGTCATCCGTGGTGTCACTTCAGCGTGGTTAAGCGGCGGGATACCCGCGTCAGGGGAGGCGACCTCGGATAACGTGAGTTGCACCCTCCCGAAGTTCCAAGTTAGGCATCTCAGTCCTCTCGAACCTCGTCACCGACTCGCGCATCGCCCTTGAGGATGTCCGCAGCGGTGACTGAATCCATCGCCGGTCCGGTCAACCGGGCTTCTCCTACCTTTTGCGCCTGCCTATACAGGCTCACTCGCCGACCTGGTTCGGGCAGCTTATAAAGGGAGTAATCGATGACGATAAAGTTCAAAGGAGCGTTCACCGACACCACATGGCCTCGAGCGGCCTGGATCGGAGACGGGTTGGTCGTCGAACCGGACGATTTGCTTTTAGTGGGACCGGAAGGAACCGAAACCGGTCCCTGTTTTTGAGTCGCCTGTTTGGATTTGTGTCGCTTCGAGCCCGACGGCTGGTATCCAAACACTGGCTGGTCTTCAGGCGTCTGGGGGTTCGATGAAGCGCATCCACCCCAGGCCCAGCAACTCAGCAGGACTAAAACATAAACAAAAGCTGTCCGCAGGAAAGTTCTTGGAGTCATGCTGGGTAATCGATCATTTTATTGGCTTCGAGATTCGTCTCTGCAGACCGCCAAAGAGGGCCTCCAATCGGCGGTCCCAATCCGTCCAGGCCCACTCCCAGTCATCGCCGTCAAAGTCCTTGCGAGCTGCCGGAAGCAGGCGGGTGTAAGCCGCAGCCGCTTTTTCCAGCGCCGGGCGGTCCTTCCATTTCATGAGCGCCTCCATCCAACACAGGTGGTTTTCTGGAAACTCTGGGTCCCTCTCAACCGCCTGCGCGAGATGTTTTCGGGCCTTTCCACGATTTCCCACGCTGGCGGGCCATCCGGGCGCTTCGAGGTAGAGCAATCCCAGGGATCGGTCCGGACCCCCTCGATCGAGCTTGGGAGCCCATGCGATCACCCTCTGAAAGTGCTTCTCCATTTCGTCAACCAACCTCAGAGCGCCCAACGTCTTGGTGCGCGCCAATTGCCCTAGATTCATCGCGAGATAATAGTGAGCGGCCGGGTTGTTCGGCTGCGTCAAAAGAAGACCCCTGCAGGCGGCGATCCCTTCATTCGCCAGCTCCGCACGATCATGGTCAGTCGATGAAAACTCCGCCAAATCGAAGCAAGCCCGACCGAGCTTCCAAGCGTTTTCTGCGGCGTCCGCCACTGGCAGCCCGGCAATTTTTCCGGCGTCTCTGCACGCCGACCATGCATTCCGGGAACGGGCTTCAGCCCGAGCCCGAAGGGACACGATACCCGCCGCTTTATCCGGTTGTGCAGAGTGCGACGTCACCACCCAAAGCGTTTGGAACACCCCAATCCAAGAAAGGAGGATCCCGCAGCTGAATTTTGCCCCGACGGTGGAGGAACAAGAGATCCGCCATGCCAAGACGCCCCGCCTCCGACGCGGGGCCGGCGCCGAGGGCCGCGCAGGCGTCCTCTTGCTCCCGACTGTCTTAGGTGTTGCGAAACCACGCATGGCCGAACTATATTGGTGTTATGAATGGTAGCGACAACGGTACCTGCGGACGAATCTTTTCTTCAAGAAGCCTTGGCTCAAGGGTAGGGCAGGGGCCGGGGCGCAAAGATTTTATGCCCCGGGTCCATTCTGGTAAAACCCCTCGAACCCATGCCATTGCGCCCGTAAATGGGTGATCCTCCGCTCATCCGTTGTCAGGCAAATCTCCGAACACCGAACACCGAACACTGTTCCCGCCCAGCCCTTTCACAGCAACTTTTATGCGATTTCCTCTCGCGCTCACCCTCAAGATCGCGAACCACATCATTAAACACAAGCTGCGCCGCACCCCAAAATTTGCCATGGTGCTGCAGCTTGAACCCCTCCACACTTGCAACTTGACATGCACCGGCTGCGGTCGCATCCGGGAATATTCAACCAGCCTCAAAGACATGATTCCCCTGGAAACATGCCTCGCGGCGGCCGTGGACTGCGAAGCCCCCATGGTGAGCATTTGCGGCGGAGAACCCCTTATCTACCCCAAGATCGAGGAGCTCATCGTGGGGTTGCGCCAGCAAGGCCGCATCATCTACGTATGCACAAATGGGGTTTTCATGCGCAAAAAGATGCGCGATTACATGGCGGCCCACTTCACTGCGGGGATGGAGACCAAGCTCCTAAAGCTGGTCCAGGAAGAGCTCGTCTCCGAAAAGGAAGCGGAACAAATTCGAACTGCCTCTTCGGAAGCCCGATCCAAACCTGTCATCGCCCCGTCCAAATGGATGTATTGGAATGTGCATGTCGACGGCTTGGAATACACCCACGATCTGATCGTCGAACGAGAGGGCGTGTTCAAGGAATGTGTTGCCGCAATTAAGATGGCAAAGATCCTGGGGTATCAAGTGGCCACGAACACCACGGTTTACAAGGAGACTCAAGTCCAGGAAATCGAGGACATGTTCAAGTTCCTGAGCTGGCTCGAAGTGGACGGCCACACGATTTCGCCGGGCTATGATTATGATGCGGCCAAAAAGGACATGGTCAAGCGACTGGGCCGCGATCCCAAAGAGTTTTTCATGACACGGGAGTTCACGCGCAAGAAATTCAAGGATATCCAGCGGTGGGGCGAAATGTTCACTATCTTCGGCACGCCGGTTTATCAGGAGTTCCTCGCTGGGAAACGGGAGCTGACCTGCACGGCCTGGGCCATCCCCACCTACAATGTGCGAGGGTGGAAAGCCCCCTGTTATTTGATGACGGACGGCCATTACCCGAGTTATCAGGAGATGCTCTCCAAAGTGAACTGGGAAAAATACGGCGTGGTAAATGGCGTGGCCCGTGATCCGCGCTGCGAGAATTGCATGGTTCATTGCGGATACGACCCGAGCGGCGCGCTGAGCACGAGCCCTCGTGATACTTGGTTGAATTTCAAGTATAACTTTTTTTCAAAACCACGCCCGTGGGCCGAAGGATACAAGATCAATGCGTTAAACGGGGTTTCGTCCGGCAAAGGACACCTCGCGGAGGCTAAAGCGGCCGTCAACAAGGAGCTCGCTGGCGCAAAATCCGCGTTTCAACGAAACGGAGCCCACTCTCATGCCCACGAGGAAGCGACCGCCGACGGAGGGTGTGAATCGGACCCTGCGCAAACCTCCCAGCGCGACGACCTGCTGGCAAAGCTCAATCAACGAAAATAACTTCGAATTGCCCACTCTTTCATGAGTCAATCACTCTTTCTCTCCCCTCCGAGTTTCGATGGCTTCGATGGCGGTGCCGGCGCTCGCTATCAAGCCCGGCGCGAGGTCACCAGCTATTGGTATCCGACATGGCTCGCCCAACCAGCGGCCCTGGTCCCAAACTCCAAGCTCATGGACTGCGCGCCCCACAGCATCGGAATCGATGCCTGCCTCCGTGAAGCCAAAAACTTTGACCACGTCATCATCAACACATCGACTCCCTCCCTGAAGAACGACTGCAAAGTCGCCGAGGCCATCAAGAAAGCTCGGCCTGAAACAAAAATCGGGTTTGTCGGAGCGCATACCGCGGTTTTGCCAACCGAAACCCTCAAGGCATCGCCAGCCATCGATTGGGTCGGCCGCAAGGAATTCGATTTCACCTGCAAAGAGGTTTGCGAGGACCGCCCCCTTGATACCATCCACGGTCTGTCCTACAGGAATGCCGAGGGCAAGATCCTGCACAATCCCGAGCGCGAAATGATCACAAACATGGACAGCCTGCCCTGGGTTGCGGATGTTTACAAAAGGGATCTCCAGATCGAGAAGTATTTCATCGGCTACCTGCTGCACCCTTATGTGAGTCTTTACACGGGGCGCGGGTGCCCCGCGCAATGCACCTTCTGCCTCTGGCCCCAGACCATAGGCGGCCATAAATACCGCGTCCGTTCGGCTCAGAATGTCTCCGACGAAATGGCCTACATGAAGAAAATATTCCCCCAGGTCCGGGAGTTTTTCTTCGATGACGACACGTTCACCGCCAACCTTCCTCGGGCGAGAGAGATTGCCAAGAAACTCGGTCCGCTCGGGCTCACGTGGTCCTGCAACAGCCGGGCGAACATCGATTACGACACCATTAAATCCTTCAAAGATAACGGCCTCCGGCTGTTCCTTGTGGGCTATGAGTCAGGCAACGCAGACATCCTGCAACGCATCAAGAAAGGCGTCACGCTTGAGGAGATGCGGAAGTTCACCAAAGCGTGTCACCAGGCGGGTGTCGTGATCCACGGGACATTCATCCTGGGCCTGCCGATCGAAACGCGCGAGACCATCGAAAACACCCTCCGCTTCGCCCAAGAACTCGACGTGTTCAGCATCCAAGTGAGTCTCGCCGCCCCCTATCCCGGCACCGAGCTCTATGAGATGGCTCGCCAGAATAGTTGGTTCTCGAAAAAGGATAAATCCGACATCGTTCACCAGGATGGATTCCAGCAAAGCGCGCTGGAATATCCAGGCCTGGGCAAGGAGGAAATATTCGAGGCGGTGGATCGTTTCTACCGGGCGTATTATTTGCGGCCGAAACCGATCCTTCGGATTATTAAAACCATGCTCGAAGACAAGAACGTGTTTGTGCGCCGATGCCGCGAGGGCTACGAATTCTTCCGCAGCCTGCGTCAGCGAAAGGAGGATTTGGCGGCCTCTCGATCCTCAACATCGGCGCCTGCCGCCGCTTGATTTGAGTGTGCCACGATGAACACGCCTCAACTTCGAGATTCCTGCGCATCGAAACTCGAGACTGCCGCCCCCCAGATAAGTCAGATTCAAGCCTTCGTGGGCCTGGACGGTTTCGTCGATGAAATCCTCCACGTCGTAGACAAGCGAGCCGACTCCGAGAATTTCCAAAGGCTTCCCACGATCAAAAGACTGGCCGAACGCGTCGCCGCCGCCGCAGGGAAGAGCACCAACATCGAACTGGTCACCAAGGTCATCAAACTGGGCGGCAACGGCCCCATCATGGCCAACGCCTTGGCGAGCCTCGGGCTCCGAGTCACCTACCTCGGCACCCTGGGCTATCCGGATCTGCATCCTGTGTTTAAGAAGTTCGCCCAAAACGCGGATGTGTTTTCGGTGGCGGAAGCGGCGCATACCGACGCGCTCGAGTTTGAGGACGGCAAGTTGATGCTTGGAAAGATGGTCCCGCTCAGCGACATGACCTGGGCAAACATTGAAGAGCGGTTTGGTCGAGAGAAATTTGCCACCCACTTCGCGGGCTCCCACCTCGTCGCGTTCGTGAACTGGACCATGATCCCCCACATGAGCCAGATCTGGGAGTTCCTCCTTGCGGAAATGTGCCCCTCTCTCTCAGGTGGAAAGCACAAACTATTCTTCGATCTCGCGGACCCTGAAAAACGAACGCCCGCGGACATCCGTCACGCCCTCCAACTCATCGAACGGTTCGGCAACTATTTCGATGTCATTCTTGGCGTCAACGAAAAGGAGGCTTGCGAAATCGCCAAAGCCATCGGGGTTCCCGTGAGGCCGCTCACGCCGGAAGGGGTCTCCGGAATGGCCCTCGAGATGGCTTCGAAGTTGTCGGTCGAAACCCTGGTCGTGCATCCGGTGGCGTATGCCCTCGCGATCCGCAGCGGTAAGTTGGAAGTGGTGGAAGGGCCTCTCATCGAAAAGCCCGTGATCACGACGGGGGCGGGAGACCACTTCAACTCGGGGTTCTGCATCGGGCAATTACTGGGATTATCCACCGCCGAATCCTTGTTGTGCGGTGTCAGCACGAGCGGCTACTACGTTCGAACAGCACAAAGTCCAAGTGTGCTCCAACTGGCTGATCTGATCCGAAACTGGCCGGCGTCCGCGTGACCTAGGGGAGGCCACTTCACCGAACCTATGAGCAAGACACTCACCGTTCTTCGCTATGGCCATCCCGCGCTGCGCCGGAAGGGGCTGCGAGTCGAGAGTCTGAATCCTGAAATCCTGGCGTTCATCCAGCACCTCCTCGATACCATGAAAGAAGCACGGGGCGTCGGTCTGGCGTCTCAACAAGTGGGACGCGCGCTCCAGCTCGCCGTGGTCGATGTCCGTGGCGTCACCGACAGACCCTCCACACTCACACTGAACGGAAAGCCCGTGGAAATCGAGGCGTTCATGCCCCTCGTGCTGGTGAACCCTGAAATCGCACCTGTGGCCGACCCGGTTGAAGGGGCGGAAGGATGCCTGAGCTTCCCGGAAATCTACGCGCCCATCAGCCGTCCCGATTCCATCGACGTCAAAACGACGGATGAAAAAGGCCGTGTGCTGGAGTTCCGCTGCGGCGGGTTACTCGCTCGCGCAATCCAACACGAGTACGACCATCTCCAGGGAATCCTGTTCATCGACCGCATGACCCGGAAGGCCAAGCTCCAAGTCCAGGACGAAATCGATGAGCTCCAGGCCAAAACAAAATCGGATTTGAAAAAACTGTCGTCATTCTGACCCATGCGATTCATCAGGGATATCCATCGTGAAAGACGGGCGTCCGATCTGCCCGCCATTTCATTCGAATTCTTCCCCCCAAAAACGGACGAAGGCGAAAGGGCGTTTTTTGAAAAGACCTTGCCCGCCCTGCTCGAGACCCGTCCGGACTATTGTTCCGTCACCTACGGGGCAGGGGGTAGCACTCGAGACAAAACCATTGGTATCGTCAACCGAATCCAACGGGATTTCGGATTGCCGACAATGTCCCACCTCACCTGTGTCAACGCCACGCAGGATGAGATCTCTGGAGTTCTGGCCCAAGCAGCCTCGCTGGGAATTAACAATATCCTCGCGCTTCGCGGGGATCCACCTGGAGGTATGGGTGAATTCCAAAAAACCGAAGGCGGTTTTGAATTCTCCTCGGAGCTCGTCCGGTTCATTCGTGAACGAGGGGGGTTCTCCATTGGCACGGCGGGTTTCCCGGAGGGCCACATCGCCTGCAAACAGGGAAAACACGCGGACTGGCGCCATCTCAAAGCCAAGATCGATCAGGGCGCGGACTTCGTCATCACTCAGCTTTTCTTCGACAATCAGGA
Organism: Akkermansia muciniphila; assembly: GCA_945865375.1. Lineage (GTDB taxonomy): Bacteria > Verrucomicrobiota > Verrucomicrobiia > Limisphaerales > F1-80-MAGS106 > F1-80-MAGS106. The sequence continues at coordinate 7,209 of CAMBEJ010000110.1, forward strand.
TTTTTTTGAGTTTCGGGACTTTCTCGTCGACCTAGGCGTGAACGTGCCGATCATCCCAGGGGTGATCCCCTTTTTGAGCGCTTCGCAGATCAAGAAGTTCACGGCGCTCTGTGGGGCGAGGATCCCGGCCCCGATGCTCCAACGTCTCGACGCGCTCAAGGAAGACGATGCGGCCGCCTCTGATTACGGAGTTGAATACGCCACCCACCAATGCCAGCAACTCCTCCGGGAGGGAGCTCCTGGAATCCACTTCTACACGCTCAACAAGGCAGGGTCCACGGTGCGAATCGTGAAGAATTTGGGGCTTCATCAGCGCGATTGACCGTGCCCTCACCCCATCACGGATCAATGCCCCCGCAGTCAGGCAAATGCAGGGGAACCGAAGCCAAGCGTCCTCACCCCACAACCGGTCGTCCGTCACTTGCGGATTCCAAGGAAATCAGAGATCTTCGCCACCAAGCTCGCGCCCTTGCCCTTCGTCTTCGGCGAGGGTTCGATGAACGTGCAGCGACCCGAGCAATCAGGGCACAAATACACAGCATTCCCAACTTTCAATTTCAGGGATCTGACACAGTCTCCGCAATAGGTCCTGGAGCATTGCTGGCATTGCGCGGTGGCCAGGATGCTTTGATGTCGGTAACAGGCTGCCGATCCGTCGTCAAAAATGGGAAAAAGTTCTTCGCCAGTGAAAGGGATTTCCGGAATCGAGATCCTGACAGTCCTGGACTCCACGCGATACTCCACAAGCCCGAACCTCATGACCTGCCCCGGGACGACAAGGGTCTCTACCACCCGCATTCCCTCCAGATAAGTGCCATTGGTGGAGCCCAGATCACGCACTAGAACCCTCGCTTCCGAAACATCAATGAAGCAATGAGCCGACGAGACAGAGTCGTCAGGAACCACGCAGCGATTGTCCTCCGCGCGACCGAGCGTGTTCATGCCGTTGACTAGGTCAAACGACCCTCCAGGGCCGAGGTTTACGAGATGAAATTGGAGAAATTCACTCACAAAAAGCCCTGATCCGATCAATCCGGACGACTCCTCCGACTGACCCGAAAACACGATTTCATGGAGGCCATGAGCTGGGCCATCGAGACTGCGGTCTGCGCCGCCTCGACGCCTCGGTTCTTCTCGGGATCCAAACACCGGGCTGTCGCCTGGGCTTCGTTGGCCACCACCAACACCTCGTGGATCAAGGGAATCCCATACTGCATTTGAGCCGAGGCAAGAGACTCTGTGACCGCCTGACCGATATGATCCGCATGGGTGGTTTCACCCCGCACAATAAGACCGAGACAAATCACCGCATCGTAAGCCTTGGGTTTCCTTCGAACCAGTTCTCCGACCACCACCGGAATTTCGAACGCTCCTGGAACTCGAAAAAGGTCCACAACAGCCGCGCCCGCCCTTCGGAGATGATCCAATGCGGCCGCGGTCATGCTGTCCACAAACCGGGCGTTATATTGAGAAGCGACAACCGCAAAACGAAACCCTTTTGCCTGGCGCTTTTGGATGAGGTTCTTGACTAACATAAAATGGCAACGCTTTCTCGCCCCCCGAGGCTCACACACCGGCGCCCCTCTCTTGAGCCTCCGGAATCAGATCGTGTGCCCTAGCTTCTCCCTCTTGGTTTTTAGATACTTTTCATTGTGGGGATTCGGGGTGATTCGAATGGGGACCTGTTCCTTGATCTCAAGGCCGTAACCCTGCAATCCGACGACTTTTTTAGGGTTGTTGGTGAGGAGCCGAATGGTTTTTAGTCCTAGATCACAGAGGATCTGGGCACCCAAGCCATACTCCCTCAAGTCCATGCCAAACCCGAGTTTCAAATTGGCTTCAACCGTGTCATACCCACGCTCCTGGAGAGCATACGCTTGGATTTTTGCGCTCAATCCGATTCCCCGGCCCTCTTGTCGCATATAAACAATCACCCCTTGGCCTGCTTCCGCAACCTGTCTCATCGCCTGGTGCAACTGAGGGCCGCAATCGCACCGCCGTGATCCAAAAACATCTCCCGTCAGACACTCGCTATGCACCCGGACCAGAACCCCCTTCTTGCCCCGCACTTCGCCCTTCACCAACGCCAGATGACTCTGTCCATCCAATTGAGATCGGTAAAGGTGCAAATCGAATTCCCCGTAATCGGTTGGCAGCTTCACCACTTCCAGATGCTCCACAAGCTTCTCTCTGGCGCGTCTGTATCGGATCAGGGACTCGATGGAACAGATCTTGAGCCGGTTCTTCTTGGCAAACCGCTTGAGCTGGTGCAGTCGAGCCATCGAACCGTCGTCGTTCATGATCTCGCATATCACCCCTATGGGACGGCACCCGGCGAGACGGACCAGGTCCACGGCAGCTTCAGTGTGCCCTGCTCGCTGCAACACTCCACCGGGCTTGGCGCGCAACGGAAATACATGGCCCGGTTGTGTCAAATCCTCGGCGACAGCCGTCGGGTCCGCCATCACTTGGATCGTCCGCGCCCGGTCTGCTGCGCTAATTCCAGTCGTCACCCCCTTCGCCGCATCGACGCTGACTTGAAAATCTGTCTTAAAACTGTCTCGGTTCTGAACCACCATCTGTTCGACACCGAGCTGTTTGAGCCTCTCGGTCGTGGTTGGCACGCAAATCAACCCCCGGCCAAATCGCGCCATAAAGTTGACCGCTGCCGGCGTGACATGCTCCGCAGCCATGATCAGATCCCCTTCGTTTTCACGGTCCGCATCGTCGACCATGATGACCATCCTGCCACGCACAATGTCCTCAAGGATCGATTCCACTTTGTCAAAAGTCTGGTTCATAAACTCACAAACGCCACAACCATAACCGCGAATGGTTCACTCGCAAAAACAAAAACCCGCCGACACTCTGTCAGCGGGCGCAAAATACCAAAGACCCCGCCTATCGGCTCACGGGCAGGGTCCCGAAGGTCGATGGCGGATTAACGTTTCGCCAGCAAGGTCGCACCGTGGTTCGACGGAGAAAGCGAAGCAGCCTTGATGCCTTTCGCGGCACAGCAAGCGGTCTGGGTTGCGGTGCAAGTGGATTTCTCTTTGACCTTCGCGCTCGTTTTCATGGCGCATTGCTTCCCGCCGGCATAGCCGACAGAGGAGACTCCAATCCCGAGCAGGATCAATAAGGCAAACGTTTTTCTCATAATAATGGAATTTATTTTAGATGGTTTGGCGAACATTATAACGATATGGATTAAATGTCTTCAAAATTATGGACGCACTTCAAACAAAAAACGTTCGAAATAAGTCAACGATCTCTTTCGAGGAGGTAACGCGCGAGGGCTTCGAGGGCGGTCGCGCGTCCGTCAAACACAGCCAGAGCCGCATAAGCCTTCTCGGTCAACTGTCGGGCGATCTTCCGGGATTTCTCGAGCCCGACAATCGCCGGATACGTCGCTTTTTGGGCGGCGACATCTTTTCCCGCTGTTTTACCGAGCAACTCGCTCGTTTGAGTGACGTCCAAGATGTCATCGATCACCTGGAATGCCAATCCCACGTTAAACCCGAACCGACTCAAGGCCTCAAGTTGCACAGGCGTGCAATTAGCGCTCATTCCACCCAACCGGACTGAACAGCACAACAAAGCCGACGTCTTTCGCTCGTGGATATAACGCAGCTCCTTTGTGGAAAGCGCTTTGCCCTCCGCCTCCAGGTCCGCCACCTGCCCAGCTATCAATTGCAATGAACCCGACGCTCGCGCAAGCTCCAGAACAAGGGTTTGAGCGCCATACCGCTTGGAAACAGGACACGTGGTTAGGATCTCGAAGGCCTGGGTCAACAACGCGTCCCCAGCCAACACCGCGATCCCTTCTCCGAACACCTTGTGATTGGTGAGTTTACCACGCCGAAAGTCATCGTTGTCCATGGCTGGCAAATCATCGTGAATCAAGGAATACGTGTGCACACACTCGACGGCACAAGCTGCCGGCAGGCACGCCTCGCCCCCTCCCCCGCACGCCTCGGCGGCAGCCATGCAGAGTGCGGGACGCATCCTCTTTCCTCCGGCGAAAAGCGAATACCGCATCGCCCTGTGAAGGGTCGCTGGTTTGTGAGTCGCCGAGGGAAGAAACCGATCCAATGCCTCATTCACATCAGCCGTTCGTTCCTCCAAATAAACCTTGAGATCAAAGGGTGAACCCGAATCTTTGCCCCGGTGCTGTGCTCTTGATGCCATAGTTCGAATTCAAACCAAAGTTTGGCGAACCAGCACTAAAAAAATGCAGCCAATCGGGCCACATCTCACGGGTGCAACTCACGGTTTCCGGGAGGTGTCGTTCGGAGGACAATACCTACCGCAGAATGGGAAGAGTAACCACGGATAACACGGATAGCACGGATAAAGTACCCATCTCAGCTCCCTTTCAGGGCTGATTCAAGAAAACAGCTGCCGCCCAGCCGGACGGGACGGAGCGCCGATTTCCAATCGGCTTGGGAGCGCGACCGGCGGATCCGTGAAGCAAAGCCGGCTGGAAGCCGGCGCTCCGTTTTCTTGAGTCAACCCTGGCTCCCTTTCCTCATCCGTGTTATCCGTGTCATCCGTGGTGTCACTTCAGCCTGGTTAAGCGGCGGGATACCCGCGTCAGGGGAGGCGACCTCGGATAACGTGAGTTGCACCCAATGAACCCCTCCAGGTCAAAATCCTGTTGCGACAGCGCCTTCGTTCCCTCTACAGTCCGCAGCTCTTAGTGAATAAAGAAAAACTCATTCTCAAAGTCATCAAACGCTTGGCGTCCGAGCTTGAGCTCTACGTGAGGGCCGCCAAGGCGGCGCACGCCGAGGCGACCCATGAACAAAGCAAAGCAGAGAACAAGTATGATACACGTGGACTCGAAGCCTCCTATCTGGCCCGCGGCCAGTCAAAGCAGGCCGCCGAGATCGAAAAAACGATCGAGGAATTCCACAAACTAAGCCTGCGCCGCTTCGGTCCTGATGACGCGGTCGATCTGGGTGCCATCGTGGAATTGGAGAATCAACAGGACCGGAGTCATTACTTGATAGCGCCCCGTGGCGGAGGGCTGGACGTGCATCACGAAAAACGCGACATCCTCGTCCTCACCCCTCAATCTCCACTGGGTTCTCAGCTTGTGGGCAAGCGACAAGGGGACCGGCTCAAGCTCGAAATCGGTGGTTCCCGAAGCGACTACACCGTGCTCTCCGTTTGTTGACGTCCTGGTCCCCAGCCTCGTTCGTTCAGTCAGGAAGTCTTGCCGGTTCTCTTCTTCAGCTCGCCGCCGGCTGCGAGCGGGCGATGAACACGGATCGGCTCCGGCGTCTTGTAATGCCTCTTCAATCCCCCCTCGGACAACATCCCTGCGGGCACTCGTGCCATGAACTCCGGGAAACCTCTCTCAACACGATCCCTGAGGCACTTCTGACCTGCCTTGGACGCCCAGAATTCATCCTCGACTTTCGACAAGATCATCCCCGCTTCCTCCTGCGCTAGATTCTCCCGCTTCGCCAGGATCCAAACCAGCTCGGTGTCGCCCGGCAAAACAACCGGAAACGGCACAAACTTCAGCGTGATGTCCTGTTCGTCGTCACCGTCCGCGCCGAGCGGTCGAACCTTGATTTCGCTCGAAAATTTTCCACCTGGCATCTCCACTTCCACCAGCAACGCCTCCCCCTTTTTGTCCGGCTTCACAGTCACATCGGCATCCCCAAAAGCTTCGTTCAACTGGCGCTTCACATCCTTGACCGTCGTGAGCTCGAGATCGGGCAGCTCCACTTTCGCGCAGAATTTTTGGAAATTCTCCACGCGAATCACCAGTTTGAGCTCTTTCTCCACCGCCGTGAAAATCTTCATCGCCAACCGCGGATCTTCCGTCGCTTTGGGCAACACAAGCTTCAGCAAGTCCAACAATTGCGCCTCGTTCATCGGTTTTTTCTTCATAATAAGATCGCCACTCCAAACCAGACCTGTTGCTTTGTCATATCAGATTGCAGATTGCAGATTGCAGACGCCGAACACGCTTCCAGACCGGCTCTCAAAATTCAAATGTCACATCCCTCAATCGTCTCGCCACCTCTGCCAGCACCCGGGTTTCGTCCAGCTCATCCCGCGCCATGAAGGTGACGCTGAACCGCAGGTAAGCTCCCGCGTCATCCCAGGGAACCGTGCTGATCAACTTCTCCGTGATCAACCATTGCGACACCGCTTCGGCGTTTAGAAATTCGGTTCGCACACCTCCTTGTTTGCTGGCCGCTCTGGGCGCGGGCACGTATAAAAAGAACGAGCCCTTCGGCTTCTTTGCGTCAAACCCAGCCCGGCGCAGCACATCCGTCAGCAAATCCATGCGCCGAGAATATTTCGTGGCGATTTTCTCGGTGATCTCGGGATGATCGAAACAATAGGCCGAAGCATGTTGGATGGCGAGGAACTGGCCTGAGTCCGTGTTGTCCTTGACATCTCCATAGGCCTTCACGAGGAGGGCGTTCCCAGCCACAAATCCGCAGCGCCACCCAGTCATGTTGAAAGTTTTGCTCGTTGAATGAAGCTCCACTCCCACTTCCTTGGCTCCGGGTGTTTTCAGAAAACTGAGTGGTTTCCCCTCAAACACCAACGCCGCGTAGGCCGCGTCGTGGATGATCACAATCCGGTTCTTTAACGCGAAATCCACGACCCGCGCGAAAAACGCGGGCGTCGCGCTGGCGCCGGTTGGGTTGTTGGGATAGTTGATCACAAGCGCTTTGGACCTGGCAAGGGTCTCCGGAGGGATCGAATCTAGATCAGGCAAGAAACCATTGGCTGCCGTCAAGGGCAGGGTGTGGACCAGGCCCCCATAATACTTCGAATGCGTCCCAAAAACCGGATACCCCGGCGTCGTCATCAAAACGTAATCCCCCGGATCGACGAGCGCCGCCGGAAGAATCGACAGCGCCGCCTTGCTGCCGATGGAGTGCATCACCTCGGTGTCCGGATCGATGCCAACCACACCGCAGACCCGGTCAAGGTACCGCGCGGCAGCATGCTTCAGAACCGCGTCGCCGTTGTCAGCATAGCCGCGGTTGGCGGGTTGCAGGGCCTCCTCATGCAGTGTCGCCACCACGTCAGGAAAGGCCATCTCATCCGGCTCACCGACTCCCATGTCAATGATCTCAGCCCCTGGATTAGCCACCAGGGCCGCGCGTTTCGCGCGTTTGATCTTCTCAAACTTGTAGATCGCCGTGGATTTCCCATACTCGCTGCCGCCGATCCGGCCCGCAAACACACCCTGAATAAATGATTCTGACATAGGTTGAAACGCTCGATCTGCCGTCCTGTCCCGCGGCCAATTCAGAGCGCGAAACCTATCGGAACCGCTCTGGCAATGCAAGAATCGGGATCATAAATCGCACTTCCAACAGGGTCCATTCACGAAAACAGCGCCCAGCCCCTCAACCATCTTCAAAAAGAACATTCTTTGCCAGAATGAAGCGACTTGTGCTCTATTGGTGGATCGTTATGACGATGAACAACGTGGCGCGACGTGGCTTATGCACCTTATCAAGAACCGAACTTACCTGACCCTGATCGCCATCTTGATCTTGTCGGTCCAGAGCTCTTGCCAGGCCGCCGACAAGCTGCTCACTTCGGGAGCCACTTGGAAATGGTTCAAGGGAAAATCGGAGCCGTCCACACCCGTGGCGCTGTGGCGGCAGGGAACGTTCGACGACAGCACATGGAACACCGCAACCACCCCGTTGTCGTATGGCAAAGGCGCAACCCAGGGCACCACGATCACCGATATGCAAGGGAACTATTCCAGCCTCTGCATGCGTGCCCACTTCAACTTGCCCGCTCTCCATGAGGACACGGGTTTCACGGTGGATTTCCTGAGCGACGACGGGTTCGTCATGTGGGTGAATGGCATCGAAGTGCTCCGCTACAACGTGGCGGCGGGGGAACCTGTCTTCAATGGCACAGCCGATTTGTCCCCCGACCCCACTCAGTCCCGATCCCGAATCATCTCGGAGGCGCGCGCCTTTCTCAAGCAAGGCGACAACGTGGTCGCCATCCAAGCGCTCAACGCATCGGTGGCCAGTTCAGACTTCATCATTGATTTGAACCTGGGGGCTTTTGACGCCAATAGCGCGCCGCCCCGCGTCATCGCGATCGATCCGGCACCAGGCCCGGTAGACTTTTTTGACGAACTGACCATCGAATTCAGCGAGGCTGTGAGGGGAGTCGAGCCCTCGGATATCCCCATCAACAGCCACATTCCCGATGGGGTCGATCAATTGACTGAGTCAAAGTATCGCTTCTATTTCCCCCAGCCTGCGCACGGGAAAGTCATTGTGTCGTGGTCCCGGTCTCCCGGGATAGTCAACCTCACAAGCCCCCCCGATCCTGTTTTCGCCTGAGGCGGGCAAGGACACGCTCATCTACCAATTGGTTGACGCCCAGGAGCCCGTGGTCAGCCAAATCCATCCCGCCATCGGCACCACGGTGGTTCGAATGCGAGAAGTGTCCGTGTGGTTCGACGAAACCGTTCAAAATGTCAAAAGCTCCGACCTCCTCGTCAATGGGTTGGCGGCAACCAACGTCCTGGGCATCGGTGCCGGTCCATACCTGTTTTCCATTCCCGCAACGGCCACCGGCAAGGCCACCCTCTCCTGGGCGCCAAGCCAGGCCATCACGGACACCGCCAACCCATCCAACCTGTTCGCGGGGGGCTCCTGGACTGTGGATGTCGCCCCGACCCTTTCACGCTCCAACTTGGTTTTGAACGAGTTTCTGGGGGGAAACTACGCGACCAACGGCCTGCCCGATGAAGAGGGCTTGCTACAGGACTGGATTGAAATCCGGAATGTCAGCCCAGGGAGCGTTTCACTCTTTAACTGGTCCCTCAGCGACGACCCTAAGGATCCGGGAAAGTGGACCTTTCCGAGCCGATTGCTGGAGGCGGAACAATACTTGATAGTGTTTGCCTCCGGTATCGACCGCCGCCCCAGCGATCCCAAGAAACCCTTGCACACGAACTTTCGACTGACGCGAACAGCAGGCTATTTGGGCCTCTTCAGCCCTGATTCCCCTCGGCTAGAAGTTTCGGCGGCACCCAACTATCCGGCTCAGCGTAATCAGCTCAGCTACGGCCGCGTGGCTTCCGGTGAATGGCGGTATTTTTCCGTCCCCACCCCACGTGCCGCCAACGGCCTGAGCGATGTCCAGGGAGCCGTGGAGCCCGTGCATTTCAGCGAGGAACGGGGTGTGTTCAGAGATCCCTTCCGGCTGCACCTTTCAAGCCCCACAATCGGTTCCACAATTCTGTTCACGACCAATGGCAATGATCCGCAGCCAGGACGGGCAACGGAATACACCGGCCCCATCGATGTGCGCACCAACATCCTGCTGCGCGCCGCCGCGTATAAAGCCGGGCACCTTCCGTCGGTCACACGAACAAGAATCTACCTCTATACCGCCACAACCGATGTTTTTTCTCGCCGCCGCCCATTACCAAGCCGGCCACTACGGACAAGCAAACGGGACCCTTCGCGATCTCAAATCAGCCCAGTTCACAAAGCGGCGATACCCCTACCAAACCGATCTTGCCAGCTCAGCCACCGGCGGTGGGGACTGGTACCGCGCCATGCTCGCCTACCAGGAGCTCCTTCGCCATCATAACCTCATCCAACCCCTCCGCCTGGAAGCCAGAAAAGTGCTCGAAAGCATCTACCGTGAGCACCTTCCTCAACTTGCCGCCGACTTCGAATCAGTGATGGTTCAAACGGGAACCATCGACCGCTACTCCGCCGATTACAGCCAACACGTCACTGACACCACGAGAGTCGGATTTTTTGCCCGTGCCGACAGCGTCACCCTCGAGCCCAGCGGACAATTCCGCGCCGACAATCATCTCCGTTACGAGGCGGGACTCCGGCTCGAACTCTGGCAAAGCCGCCGCTGGGCCTCCACCTATTGGCTCGGCGGCGGCGACTCCGGTCCTATCGTCGGAGCCAGTGTCACCCGCACCTTCGCCCAGCAACGGTTCCTGACCCTCGAAAGCGTCTGGAATGAGTGAGCCACGGACGGCTTGCTCGCGGAGGCCCTCAACTCTCGTCAGCATCGCGTCAGCCTCAAAGCGAACTACCTGATTCGACATTCCTGGCTGGCTTACGGCGAGGTCCTGCTCCGCAAGACCGTCATTCAGGACCAACAGATCGCCGAAGGCTGGGGAGTGAACGGCAACTTCGAATACATCCTATTCCACCAAAAACCCGAACTGCGATTCGGCTATCACGCCCAGTGGAACGTCGCCGACACCACCATGGCCAGCCCTCATCTCCTCGACGCCGTGGTCGATAAGGATCTGCCCCTCGATCAAAAACAGGCCATCCTCTCGAGCTTGTTTCTGAGGCAAAATCATCGCCACGGCGTTTATTACGACCTCCGCTACCCACTCTCGGGGGCGCTGTACCTCCACACCAATGGCGGGCTTGACTATGTGTTCGAACAAAAGTCCATCGAATGGTACGCCTCAGCCGGGTTTTCGTTCTTCCCTAGAAAGAGTGTTGAGCTAAAATCCGGCATCGGATACGCTACCAGCGCCAAAACCAGGGATTTCGCCTCGGACCAATGGATTCTGAGCGGTGGTTTGAAATGGTATTTTTAAAAATTAATGAAAACCATGCAATACTTCCTGATCGTTGGGGCCATTGCTGCCTCACTGGGACTGGCCGCCTGCAAATCGGGTGTGCAGCACGGCGGCGTCACTCAAGTTGACAGCGCGCAAGTCAAGATCTTCATGCCCGCGTTCTCCAACGCAACCGACGACGAACACGCCGGACGCGCCCTGACAGAGATCACGGCTTCCGTGTTGCTCAAACAAGGTCTGCCCTTTGTCCAAAAAGAGCCGGTGCTTGTGAAAAGCCGCGGCGAGAAGGCCTCCGGACCTGACGGCCTTTTCGCCGAGACCGCTAAACAGATCGCTGCTACCCACCTGCTCGTCGGCACCTTACACGAATACCGCTACAAAACCGACCTCGACGGCGATCCCGTGGTCGGCGTTTCTATGCGCCTCATCGACGCGCAAAGCGACGAAACCCTGTGGCAAGGCTCGAGCTCCAAGGTCCATGTGTTCTTCGCCTCGCTCACCAGCACAGCCCAAGCCGTTGTCGAACGATTGGTGGAAAAAATGCCGCTCCCCAGCCGCCATCGCCGTGTCCATAAACAGGACAGCAGATCGAAGACCCTCCCTCCGACCGTGGGCAAAATCCCAACGACCGGCAAGGAAAAAGGAGCTCAGAACCACCCGTGAGCTTGCGGTTTCCACGCATGTCTTGGCTCTCGCGATTTAGCAGCCCCGAACTTCCGGCCGGCGTCAGCCCCGGCAATGTTTGGATTGATCTTCCCGTCGTCGGCGGGCTCGTGATGTTGGTCAACGGTATCGCGGCCCCCAAAGACATCGGCTGGCTCCAAACCAATCCCTCACCTTACTTCCTGGTTCCCGTCCTCATCGGCTCCCGCTACGGGTTTTCGTTCGGCATTGTCAGCGGCTTGATCACCTCAGCCGGCCTCTTCGTGATGACTATGGAGAAGCAGGGGCTGTCCTTTGCCAGCACCCTCGAAATTCACGGGTATTTCTTCGGCTCCATGATCGTGATCGGCGGCCTCTGCGGTGAAATCCAGAGCACATTCAAAAAGCGCGAAATTCAGGCGCGAGTTCAAAACAATCATTACCAGGCTCGCCTCAAAAAACTCGACGACGACACCTTCCTCCTACGCGAGGCCAAGTCCGAGCTCGAGCGGTTGCTGGCCACGCGCGACTCCGAGCTCTCAACCCTCGACACGGAGGTACGGAGGTTGTTCGACAGCGAGGGCGACGACCTCTACCAAAACATCTTGTTCCTGCTTAACCGGCAGGCGCGTGTTACCGACGCCGCCATCTACATCCAGGCAGTGGATGGCAAGCTCATGAAACGGGCGGGCATCGGCATGCAGGACCATCTTCCGGATCAAATGGAGGTCGCGGAAAACGAAATTTGCGCGCTGGTCTGGAAGCACGAGGAATGCGTCACCGTGCCCGAGTTTTGGAAGAGCTCAAAAAGTGAGAGAACGCCCTACCTCTCCGCCATCCCGTTCCTCGACTCTGAAGAACACCCCATCGGCTTGCTCCTGATCACCGGCATGCCCTTCATCGCTCTCAATCAAAGAGCGTTGCATCTTATCAACCTTATCTGCCGGTGGTCTTCCCGAGTCGTTGAACGGAGCGCCCGGAACAACACCACGTTCCGCACGATCGACGGCATGGAAAATCAAAGAGTGTTTCTCACGGATTTCTTCCGCAAAACTCTTGAGCTCACTCACGCCTCGTTCGATCTGCACGGACTTCCCTCTTCCGTGGTCGTTTTTCGACTGCCGGACAAATCCAAATCCCTGCAGGAACAGTTCGAGAAACTAGTGCTCAGGGGCGTTCGCAATGGGGACTTCCCCGTGGATATCAGCCCATCGGTCCCGAATCTTGGAGTGCTGCTGCCCCTCTCCGGCGATCGCGGTGCCGACATCTGTCATGACCGCATCCTCGCGGTTTGCCGCAAAGACCCGATGATGGGCACGGCCATCGATTCCTCCATTTTCACGTTCGCCGAAGGTGAAACTTGCGCTGCATTTTGGCAAAGGCTGGTCGATTATGTCGAAGAAGGCGCTGGCAATAAGTAGCTTCGTCGTTTCGTTGATCCTCGATGCATTCGCTCTCCAGGAGCTGCTGGGCACGGGTTTCGCGCGAACGCACGCCTCCGCAGCGGCCGTTCTGCTCCACGCCGCAGCGCTCGCCTTTGCCGGCTTCGCTTTCTGGCGATGGCTTCCAGCCAGTTACGGCAAATCCCGCCCGACCTTCGTGGCGCTCCTCACGGGATTTTGTGTCCCGGTCCCCCTGCTCGGTCAGGCCGCCATTGCCACCTTCCGGCGGGTGCTCGATCAAAAAGTCCAGGAGGACCCTGAACAGCATTACATCATCGCAAACCGCGAGGCGCTCACCATGCACGAGTCGTTCGAAGAGGTCGTCAACAACCCGAAATCCATCCCCGAAATCCTGCACGGACGCGATCCCAAGACCCGGCGCAACGCCGTCCTCGCCCTCCGCTGCGTGGATGTGCGACGCGCCATTCCCGTCCTCCAGAAAGCCATTCAAGACAGCGATGAACAAGTCCGCCTCCTGGCTCAAGCCCAGTTTAACAAAATCATAGCCGCCCTCGAGGTTGGTATCAAAGAGATCGAGGCTGAACTTCACTCAGGACCACGCTCCTGCACGACGTTGATCCGGCTCTCAGAGCTCTACCACGAATTGGTTTACCTGGGTCTGAGCAGCGATGAATCCATGCGGCTCTACCTCGGTCGCTCCGCGGACCTCCTCGAGGAAGCCCTGAAGCTCACCCCCGAAGATCTCAACATCTCCGTGAGCCTGCTCCGGTGCTACGTCAAACTGGGCAACACCGCGCCCGCTCACGATCGGCTGACATTTCTTCGTTCTAAAAACTACCGGCGCGAGCTCATGGGACCTTGGGAATCCGACCTTTTTTACCAGGACCGCGACTGGCCAGCCCTGGTCGAGAGCCTCAGAGCCTTGCGCCCAAGCCAAGGCCGCATGACAATTCTCGACGATCAGATCAAACTCTGGGTCGGTGACAACCCTCGCGCCAGAACCCGTCGGAAGGCGTCCGCTGTGGCTTTGCGACGCCTCACCCTGCTGCTCGGCGCGAATGCCGATTCGCCGCCCTCTGCATCCGCCAAAAACGCGCCGGCGTCCGCCGCATGAACCCCGGTTCAAAAGAAGCCCAATCGAACGAACCCGCAGTCGCGGACGTCTGCCTCATGCTCGAAGGCACTTACCCTTACGTGCTCGGGGGAGTGTCGGCGTGGGTCGACCAGATTATCAAGGGACTCCCTGAGCTTAAGTTCAGAGTTCCTGATCCCTCGGAAACTGCGCTGAACCTTTCCTGAGACCACAAGTGTGGTTTTCGAGCGTAACTCGTTGCAAATTAACGCAGAACTTCTGGAATGGTCTCGTGACAAATCCGTCAATCGTTCGGAATGATGCGGAG
>CAMBEJ010000111.1 GCA_945865375.1 Akkermansia muciniphila
GGCAATGGAGACTGGGTCAGCCCCGACGCCTCCCCTGTTGTTCGGGGGAATGGTGCGTTCCGGGTAAGGAGCACTTGTCAGGAAGTTCGGTCCTTTCTCTGTGCCTCTGTGCCTCTGTGGTAGAAAGAAAGATTCACTTGAACCACAGAGGCACAGAGGCACAGAGGGGAAAAGGGGGTCGAACCAAGTCCAGTTCCATGACATTTCCATCCGCGTCTTTGGGTGAGGAATTCCTTCGGAGTGGCATGCAGAATACGCCGCGCTTTTGGGTGAGGTGTTCAGGGATTGACCGGGACCGTTATGTCCCGAGAGAGCCAACCGCCGAAAGGCAATGGAGACTGGGTCAGCCCCGACGCCTCCCCTGTTGTTCGGGGGAATGGTGCTTTCCGGGTAAGGAGCACTTGTCAGGAAGTTCGGTCCTTTCTCTGTGCCTCTGTGCCTCTGTGGTAGAAAGAAAGATTCACTTGAACCACAGAGGCACAGAGGTACAGAGGGGAAAAGGGAATGGAATCGGGTTTATTGACGTTCGATTCTGCCTCTGTGTCTCTGTGGTTCAAATGAAATGATTTATGCACCACAGAGACGCAGAGATACAGAGGGTGCGGGAAGCCTTGAATTCCCCGCGCAAGGAAACTTTTATGTGAGTGATCTTTTCGCGTGGAATCGATAGCTCTCCAAGGATTGTCCGCAGCTTCAAGACGGGGAGATCCACATCGCCCATGATTTTCTCGCCGCTCCTGAATGGCGTGGCCCCGTCGCAAGTATTTCAATTCAAAAGGAGGGACGGCGATGACTTCGGCCTGCAATTCGTCAAGCGCCCCACGGAGCCGGCCGAGATTGACGGCATCGGCCGAGATGGCCAGATCCGTATCGCGGCTAAACTCGGCCGCGCCGTAGAACACGCACGCCTGTCCGCCCATAAGCAAGGAGCGGACGCGGTGCGCGCGCATCGAAGAAAGGACTTTGAGTATCGGGTTCGGGATCAAGTGAGCCTCCGAGCGCGAGGTAGGTTTGCCACAGCTTCTCGCTCTCCAGCCAGCGTTGGATGGGCGTGAGCCGATACCACTCGGCCCACTCGCCTTCGACCAATTGTTCCGGCTGAATCATGGGCAACGAATAACAGCTTTGATGAGGGCTGTAAACCGCCGAACCAATATGTGGACGAAGATTTTCATCCCAGACAATCGAGAGAAATCTCCACCGGTCTGACAGCTCCATGTGCCCGATTAAACGCCCCTTTCAGCGTCGCCGGTGTTCTGCTTGCATTCGGGGGCCATGCTCAAGCTTTCAAGCGTTTGAACCATACAGATCGAACTTTGACGGGTCCCATTTGCCCCCGATCCACTCTTTCATGCTCTTGTGTTCGGAATGCTTCGGGTCAGCCATGATTTCGAGCAAGTTGTGATAGCCGACAATGCCGCCGCAATCCTCAGGCGGGAGGCGTCCTCACCCGCGAGGCACACCGGGCCTAAAGACTGATGGTCATCTCCTTTAGCTGCTTGGTTGCGATGCCAACGGGACGGTCCAGCGGAATGCCGGCACATGCGAGGATCGTGGTGAGCAGGTCGCCTTGATTGCCTTTGGTATCGGCCAGGAAGCGTCCCGTCTTGATGGAGCCGCCGCCCTTGCCCGCGATGATGAAGGGAAGGTTTTCGCGGGCGTGCTTGTTCCCGTCCTCAAGGCCGGAGCCCCACATCATGATGCAGTTGTCGAGCAGGGTGCCGTCTCCTTCGCGCAGGCTGTGCATCTTTTTCACCATGTAAGCGAACTGGGCGATATTGAAGGCGGTGATCGCAGCCACCTTCCCAAGCTTCTCGGCTTCGTTATTGTGATGGGTTTGGGAGTGATGCTCGTTCCTGAACCCGAGTTCCGGATAGGAAACACCGTTCGGTGTCGATCCAATGTAGGTGCTGACGCGGGTCGTGTCGGTTTGGAAGGCCAGCACGTTGAGGTCACACATCACCTGCATGTACTCGCTGCGTTTGTCACCCTCCGGAATCTTGACCTCGATCGGTGGGGAATCCGAAGCGTTGCGTTTGCTCACGCTCACTCCAGCCTTCTCCAGCGCTGCCTCCTTTTGACGGAATTCGACGGCGGCAATGCGGCGTTCGACGGCACGCACGCTGTCCAGGTATTCATCCAGTTTGTGTTGGTCGTCCTGGGGCAACTTCCGGCGCAGCTCTCGCGCGCCGCCGATAACCAGGTCCAGCATCTGCCGATCCAGTGGGTCCGCATGGACGATGTGTCCGGGCGCATCGGGCTTTCCAAAGAGCCGTTTCAGGACGCTGCGCGGATTGATCTCGGCGGGGACGGCCTGGGTTGGTGAACGAAAGCTGCAGTGTGAATAATACCCCTCGTTGAGTCCCTCCTGGTTTTCCTTGTGCGTCTGCGGCATCGTGGCCAGTTCCAGGGACGGCAGCGACGTGAACCCACCTACGTGGTTGGCGGCGATTTGGTCCGCCGAAATCCCAATGTTGATCCGGTTTCGCGTGTTCGCATCCGGCAGCATGGCCGTAAGCCAGGTGGACAATTCGAGCGCATGCGGGGCGCCATTGAACGGAGCGATCGGAACTCCCGAGATCCCCTTCATCAACAAACACTGATCGAGGACGGGCCGCAGCGATTCCAGAGCCGGTGGCGGCGACGACAGGAAACTCTCCGGACACTCGGGCCAGAACTGATCCATGATGACCCCGTGGGGCATGTACATGAATCCGAGGCGAACCGGCGGTTTGTGGGGCTTTCCCTGGCCGGGCTCCGCCCAGCCCATGGATTCCAAAAGGGGCAGGGCGAGTGAGGCTCCGATCCCTTTGAGACAGGTGCGCCGGTCGATGAGGAAGCTACTTCTCATGGGATTATAATGCGCTTGGTTCCTGGATGTGTCGATGCTAAATCCTTAAAGCTTCAACCAGCGTTTGAGCGCAGCTTCTACTTCCCTGATTACATGAGCATCAAACTTTCCAGGTGCTTTGCGGAAGAATTCGGTGAACTTCACCGGTTGGAGGCTTTGGACGTTGATGTAGCTCTGCTCCCGCAACCACGGCACACGGGGCAATGTGACCTCGTAAGGTGTGTCCTCAAATTGTTTGGTGATCAATACCACGCTGGCCAGTGCGAGTCGGGCATCCGTTTGAGCGGCCAATACGAGCGCATAACGCGGTTTACCAACCATGCCCAAATCGATAAACCAAACTTCGCCGGACTGCGGCACAGTTCTCATGACTTAAAAGTCATCAGCCAGCTTATTGCGGCGGGCGGCAGGACTCAAAACTTCATCTTCCGGGCTGTCGGCTTGGACAGGGAACGGAATTGCCCGGCGCTTAATAATCTGTTTGTAAAAAAGTTCCAATGCGGCCCGTGGTTTCATTCCGATCTCTTCCAAAACGGCCTCCGCTTGACGTTTCAGCTCGGGGTCAATTCGGCTTTTGGCAATCGCGCTCATGGGACGCAAGGTGTCCCAATTGTGGCCTTTGTCAAGGAAAGGCGGAGGCTGACTCCTTAATCCGGCGATGAGTGAAAGGATAGCTCGTCACGATTTCGGTGATGAGAGTCCGCATACGATTGCCGTCCCTGGCGATGGTTTCCATCAAATGATCCACCACGATTTCGTCGTAGCCTTCAAGCTGGCGGCACAAGGCATAGGCCAGCAGTTTCTCCGTCAGGTTTCGGGCAACGTCACCCGTTCGAGCGGCGATGATGGTTTTCAGTTCTTTGGGAGAAGCAAAATGTTTTCCACCCGGAAGTTCGCCTGCGGCATCAACCGCCCCACCGGACTCATCCTGGTCGCGCCACCGCCCGATGGCATCAAAATTCTCCAGGCCAAAACCGATGGGATCAAGGATCTTGTGGCAATTGGCGCAAGCCGCCTCCTTGCGATGCAGTTCCGTGCGTTGTCGCAGCGTCAGATTCTCGACCGTCTGCTTGTCCTGTTTGTCCAGGGCCGCAACGTTCGGCGGTGGAGGTGGCACGTGTTCTCCCAGCACCTGTTCGAGCACCCACACCCCTCGCTTGACGGGGCTCGTGCGGTTGGGAAACGAGGTCACCGCCAGAATACCGGGCATTCCCAGAATGCCCCCTCGATTGCCATCTGTCAGCTTCACCTTGCGCCACCGGGGTCCGGTGACTTTTTTATCCAGGCCGTAAAGCGCGGCAAGGGTCCCGTTGAGGAACGTGTAATCACAATCCACCAAACGGATGACGCTCCGGTTTTCACGGACGATGCTTTCAAAGAACAGACGGGCCTCGTCAACCATCGCGGAGCGCATCGCACCGGTCATCTGAGGGAATTTGGCGGTGTCGAAGGTTTTGCTTTCCAGGCTTCCCAGCCCGAGCCACTGCGCGCCGAAACCATCGAACAACGCCCGGGAACGCGAATCCTCAAGCAGACGCTTCACTTGCGCCTTCAACACTGCCGGCTCGTGGAGTTTCCCGCGATCTGCCAGCGCAGACAGTTCAGCGTCGGGCATGGTTGCCCACAACAAATACGACAACCGAGACGCCAGTTGATGATCATCCAGGAGAACAATCGATCGCCCGGATTCAGCCTCTCCTCCTACGCCAAGGCTTCCGCCTTCGCTGAAGCTACGGCGGACGAGATGGAGGGCAGGCATGGCCGGCGTGATAAAGAGGAACTGAGGGGAGACGAGGACCGCTTTGAGCATCCAGCGCAGGGCAGCCGGGTAGGCGAGTTTGTTTTCGCGCGCCAGATCGAACACCCGCAGAAGCACATCCAGTTCCTCCTCAGAAGGGGGCCTGCGATAGGCGTCCCGGGCGAGGGAACGGGCGACCTTTCTCGCCGCCGCCCTCTCGTCAGCGCCTGGACTTGGCGTTTTGCCGAAGATCCGCTTTTGAACCTTGGCGGGCCAGGCAGCGTTGGAGGGCAGGACCCGGTCCAGCACCTCATTGGCGATCGTGAGATACTGCTCCGACTGGAGCGATGACAACGTGTTCAAATACCCCTCTCCGAATACTTCGTCCGGCAGCTCATCGGCAACCGCCCGATCCACACCAAAGAGATCATGCAGCGTGTTGCCATACTCCACCTTGGTCAAACGACGGATCACAAACGGACCCGGATCTTTCGAGCTGAGAAACTTGATCTTGCCGATCCCGTCCAGAAACTTCTGACGTTCCTCATCCGTTGGCTGCTTTTCCTCTTCATCCGGCGGCATGTCGTGGGATTTCACGGTGGCAAGCGCCTGCTTCCACCGTTTGCTGGACGCAGTTTCGCCGGGGTTCTTGAGCGCTGGTCCGAAGTTGATTCCGCCTTTCTGTCTATTTTGCCCGTGGCAGCGCGTGCAGTAGGTCTCGACGAATGGGGTGACTACGTCTTTGAAGGACTTCCTGGCATCGACCTGCAGTGCGGCGAAATCCCGGTCGTCCGCCGGCTCCGCCCGGCATGGCATGGCCAGTGATAGCGCCAGACCCAGGAGGGTCAGGGCCGTCACGCCACTGCTAAGAATTCCGGGGATTGTCATTCAGTTCTGGTGTTCGGATGGGCCCACTATCACGGAGAATCGTCCATTGCTCAATCTGAATTAAAGACGACCTCGCGAGAGTTTGGCTGTGTCTCAAATGTGCCATGCAGGATGGGATGGTTCTTGCGGAAGGAGCGCGGCTTTGTGAGCCGCAGCACTGCGACTGGCTGACGATACAGATTTCTCCATACGAGGTCTCGTTACTGCTGCCCTACGGGCCGATCCGCCGGAAACTTCAACCTCCCTTGCCTCACTTCTCCCTTTAATCAAACCCTCCACCCCGACACAAGTTCTTTGTTTAATAAATTGACTGTCCCTGGGGCCGCTGCGGATTGAGCAGGGGTTGGCGGGTGAGGCGGAGATGCCGCACTACAGGGCGGTATCGATTGGCGTCCGGCAGTTTGAGGAGCGACTGCCGAAGAGCCAAATCCAACAAAAGCGGTTCAAGCAAATCTGCTAATTGTTGAATGTCGAGATGTGCCCAACGCAAGCTTCGTCATCGAAGGCGACGTTGCCCCGCGCTACCCATTTGAAGATCTGCCCTGTTTTAACCAGAGAATCTTGAGTTCCTTCTCCAACGCCTTGAACTCCGGGTCGCCGGTGATGAGTTCAGCCTTCTTCTCCTTCGCCAGTGCGGCAGCGAAGGCGTCGGCGAGGCTGAAGCTGAGGCGGGATTTGAAGTCCGCCGCGAGATCGGCCAGGACGCGGTTGGCCGGATGGAACTCGATAGGCAGTCCTTGCAGAACCTTTTCCGCATCGCTCCAGGCGTCCAGTCCGTTCTTCTTGATGAGCATGTATTTCACTTCAGCATAGTTGACCTCGGTCATGTGGAGCGAGCTGTCCTTCCGGCTGGCCGTCATGAGGAGTTTTTCCACCGTCTCCGCGCCGGACTCGTCCCGGAAGTAGGCGAGGAGGGCGAAGCTGTCGAGCACCTTAGCGGCCATGGCGATCCTCCAGTTCCTTCTCCTTCTGCTTGTGTTTGGCCCACCATTCGGACATCGGCGGTTCCCCAGGCTTGCGCTTGATGATGCCGCGCCCGTGCTTGATCATTACGGCGGTCACCGGCTTGAGGAGGATGCCATCGGGCGTGGCCTGAACCACGGCCTTCGTGCCGTCCTCGATGTGAAATTGTTTGCGCAGCCAGGCGGGGATGACGACCTGACCTTTGGTGGTGAACCAAACGGAATCGGTCTGCATTGTCGTGCTCATGGGTTTTAATCTGATCTTTTCTAATTTATCCTTCAATGTATTAAAAGTAGGATATTAATATGAAAGATGCGCCTCTCAGATGTTTCCAGATCTTCTCGTAATCGTAATCGTAATCCTATCCCGGGTTTCCGTCGTGCAACCGGTAATCGGAGTTTGCCTTTACCAAGGCGACCCGCATCGAAACGACGCTCCAGAGGCGGTCTTTTCCTGACAGTAAGTTCCTGGGGACAGACAATTTATTCGTCATGGTTCTGGAGATTCCCTTAACCGACTGGTTCCGGGAACTCCCGGATGTCACAGTCCACAGGAAAACGTGGCGCAGTCTGTCTTGCCGATAAGGTTTGGCCGTGAGTTCTGTTGCCGAGATCGAATCCGCGATTGAGCGACCGTCCCCCGCCGAAGTGCCCGAAGTAGTCACGTGGCTGGAAGATTTTCAACAAATGATTAACGCTTCGGCGGCGATGTTTTCGAGGGGCGAAAAGGAGGCGTGATCGCTGCGATAGACGGAATGTTGGAGGCGTATGCTGCCGGATCACCTTGCCAACAACAATCCTAAGGCGAACCTCGACCACGTCTCAAAACGTTCCATCGCCACACCCTGGTCCAGGCCGATAGGCGAGACCCACTCCAGGCACGTGAGTTCGCCGCCCCCAGCGTTGTCCCATTCTTCACATCGGTGCAGAAACACGGCGCCCAGATGCACACGGCCTACTTCTGAAGTGTCTTCATTGATCAATCCGATAAACTGTGTGATTCCCACTGCGGCGGAGGGGAATTCCTCGGCGAGTTCGCGTCGGAGACCACCTCGCAGCGCCGACTCCCAGAGCGCCACGCCCGAAGACAACGGGGTTGCATCCTCGGGGTTCACGTGTCCGCCCACGCCCACGCTCAAGAAACCATGCAAACGGGACTCCGCGCCCTGGCGGCGGTAAGTGGCGATCAGATTGTCGGGCCTCTGGACCAGCACGTAGGGAATCCACTGTTTGAAACGCGGATCACCCTCCGCTTGGTCACGTCGAATCCACCGAGGTTCGATGTGCGCCAGCATGTCGAACAACGCGTTTTCTGAAAGTGCCACCGAACCTTCCAGGGGCAACCATTCGGCAGGCAGTGCGCTACGTTCGCTGCAGAGAACCAGTTCTTGGGGCGGCATGGGCGGTTCAGGGTCGGGGGAGCGCGCGGGCCAACTCTGCCACTCGCGCCATCCGGTCGGTGTCAGAGAGGAAAGCCGCCTCCAGTGCATTCCGTTGGAGCCGGAGCAAATCGATTCGGCGGATGCCCGGGCAGAGTTCGGCGAGCAGGAGTAAGTTGTCGGAAAGTGTGGCTGCTGAGATGCCAAGATTATCCGTGTTGACGGTGACGCAGATTCCGCTTCGCAAGTAGCTCAGCAAGGGGTAGTCATTCGTACCTTTGCCATTGGGAGGATGGAAGCCCTTGATCTGCATGTTTGCGTAGGGACACATCTCAACGCCAATCCGCCGATCCGCGACGACTCGCCTAAGATCCTCCGCTTGGTCAAGATGGAGGGCATGGCCGAGACGGCGTGCGTGCAGTTTGAACACGGCCTGCCAGATGCCCTCGGCGTCATCGTTTTCACCCGCGTGAACCGTCACAGCGAGGCCCACGCGATGCACGGGTTCGAAGTCCATCTGGAACAACTCGGCTCGCGTTTCTTTGGTTTCAAACCCGGCCAGATCCACGCCCACGATGCGGCAACCATCGCTCCCACGCCATTGATCCGCTGCCGTGATCGCCAGGGCCAGGTGGCGGGAGATATCGGAACGATCTCCGTGAGTTTTTCGGGTCGCGATAACAATGAGATTGACGTGACACACCAGGGGGACTGGCTGAGCCATCGCGGCTCGATCGCGAGCCTCCTGCATGCAATTCTCGAACGTCTCCCGGATATCCCGCAGCACATCCCACGCGCTGCGCCCTTGGCCAGAATTGCGATCGGCGTAATTATTGGGAGAGCACCGAACTTCGGCGAAAAGAACTCGATCCTGGGTCAGTCGGTCATAGAGCAGTTCGCACTGCTTTTTGAGGCAACCGGGATCTTTGAGCAGCGCCGACCCATTGTTGCCACCGAGGGGCAGATACCGATCCAGCCCACAAGGTTCGACGGGACGAGGCCAGCCGACGGGGGGATCACAGGAATTGATTGGGGGTAGCGACGCGGAATCTGAGGCGGCCGTTCGAACGGTTAACAAATCGGCGCCGTGCGTCGCGAATCCGCCGAGGTGACAATGCAATTCGACCTTCGGAAGCGACTTCACCCAAGCGGCGTCGGTCACGGAATCCAAAGAACCATGCAGCCAGGCCAAGTCCATTTCCGGCCAGGTGGCCAGTTCCACAAAAGGCAGATCCGACAACCCCTCCCACGCGACAGCGATGCGGTGAGAGCGCTCGACAACCTCTCGAACACGATTGCGGAACCGACGGTCACCAGCGCGAACGCTCCTCACCCCTTCCCCTGCGGCAACGGATTCCAGAAGATACTCGGAAGGGGTGGCAGTGCGAAGCTGGGGCCATCCCGATTCGCCACCCAGTCGGACATATCGGATCTGGCCTGACTCTACGGCCTGATCAACGAGTTCAGCAGTGTGGGTGGCAGGATCCGCCAGGACGTGGAATACATCGACAGCGCCGAGCACCGTAGCGGCCTTTTGCATCGCCGCCGACATGGTCTTGAAACCGCCAGCGAGACAGACGTAACGCGATTTCGGATCTGGCGCCACATCCAACATCCATCGGTACAGCACTTCCTCGAACAAAAAATGGTCCTCCTCAGAACGGAGATCGTCGAAGCCGTTCACGCGGGTGACTGTTGGCGAGAGCTCGGGAAATCGCGTATTGAAATAGCGCAAGATCTCGCCAATTCCCGGCTGAGTCTTCTCGCTGTCCGTCGTGAGCACATGCAACGCCGAAAAACGCCCGACCCCCGCCCCAAGCAAATGAAACGCCTCCGGCACGACGGCCCAGGAAGTGCCGAGGGAACAGAGGAGGATGGGCCTCATTGGCTCAGAAGAATCAGACATGGGTCATCATAAAATATTTTTGCGTTTCATGGGCCTACCAGAGGGTTTTTATATTGGGGTATTTGGCGATCGTTCGGTCGCTGGTGAGAAGTGTGAGCGAATGGGTTTTGGCCAGCGCGATCAGGATGCGGTCGAAGGGGTCGCGGTGGATCGCGGGCAAGGCCGCTGCGGCGCATGCCAGGCTGGAATCGAGCGGCAATTCGAGCAGGCTGTAGCGTGTCATCAAATCATCGAACCATTGCTTCGGCGGTTCACAAAGGCGGAGCTTTCCCGCCGCCGACTTGATGGCCACCTCCCACGGCGAGACGACCGAGACACTGGCCTCAGTCGCATTGCGCAGAGCGGCTGCGGCGCGGGGCGGCAGAATGCCTTGGGCCAGCGCCAGCAGCGCGCAGGTGTCGAGCAGCACATTCATCGCAAGCTCGAGGGCCACTCGTCTTCTGAAAGCGGTTCGGCGGGATCGTAGCCAGGGGCGAACTCGACGCGAAGACGTGGGTCTGGAGTCAAGTCCCTCCTTGGCTGGCGACGCTTGGTCCGGCGACGGATCTCAGCCACCTCTGTTCCATCTCGACAGAGGATGACGGTTTCGTTGCGGTCTTCGACGGCTTTGACCAATTCGGACAGCCGGGTTTTGGCTTCGTGCATGTTGACGGTAATCATGGTTAGCTAAATTAGCTAAACGGGGTGCTGTTGGCAAGTTTCTGAGATCGTCTCATGCGAACGATCCGATGTCTGTCCCGGTCCGTTCACCTCGGATATTTCGGAGGACATTATCTGTGGATCTTCGCTCGTCAACACATGCATCGCAGCAAAATCTGGATGTCTGACGTCCCTGCGACTCAACCGATGAAAGCCTCCGGCACAGGAGCCCAGGACCTACCGAGAGAGCAAAGGAGAATGGGACAAATTGAATTCAAGGGCTACTCACTCCTCAAAGAACGCGGCCGGGCGGGCTCGGCGTCGACCTCAAATGCAGCAGTTCTCCCCCCGATCTGCCCAGGGAGGCCGCAGAGATTGGGGAAACCTCTCGATTTGCCGGTTGCGGAAACCTCCAGTTCCGCTCGGAGCCACCGAAGGAGATCAGCGCGGCGGAGGGGATAGAGAGTGCGTTCATGGTTTTTCCAATGGGTTCTACACGCGTGAAAAGCCGAAGTCATCAAAATCCTTGACGTGGGTGGTGGCGAACTCGGCGACGCCATGGAGCGGGAACGTGAGCGCCAGCCGGGTGTCATAGACGCGGCGGCGAGCCAATCCCGCCTGGGCGGACGTCGACCACACTTCATTCATCAGGCCGCCGGGGTAGTCCACCAGTTCCCAGTGCGGGTGGCTGCGTAGCCGCTCGATAACTGCCACCGCGGCGGGTGCGTCCAGCGGGCGTTTCACCACGGCGGGGTTGCGGAGGAGGCCGTAGAGTTCGACGAGGCAGAGTTCGCACAGGATTAAATTCGAGTTGGCGACCTCGCTCGCAAACCAGGCCGCGGCGGGCTTGTGCCAGGCGTGGTCGCGATTCAGCCAGGCGAACAACAGGTTCGTATCGACAGAGGTCATTTGCAGCGTTTGTTCAGGCGGCGCGGCCTGTAATCCGGCTCATTGGCAAGCAACCGCCATTCATCGTCGTCGATCGGGCAACGCACGCCCAGGCTCATCGGCTCGGGTGGCTGCCACCCCGTAAGTCGGGGCGGATACCCGGGCAAAGTACGTTCCAAACTGCGGCGGACCACCTCGGCAAAGCTCATTTCGTAATCCGCCGCGACGCGTTTGGCCTCGCGGTAGAGCTCATCGGGAATCTGCACTTGAGTCTTGATCATGCTGATAAATTGCCATGATGGCGATTAGGAGTCAACGGCGGGCAGCAGTTCTCAATTTGATCGGCAAGGTGGGGTAGACCTCCCGGTCTGCTGGTTCACCGTGCCGGAGGCCCGCCCCACGTAGGCGACTCACAACATCGGGATGCACCGCGAGACCGGTCGGGACAGCGCCACCGTATCTGTTTGGAGCCAGGAATGGCCGGATCATATCGACTTTCGGCGCACCGGCTTGCGTGCTTGGTTCGGTTGCTTCTTGATTGGCACCGTATAAGAAACCAACTTTCGCTCGACGTTATCACGGATGAACACAACCATGTGTCCGTCCTCGCTCGCGGCCGCATAATCTCGAGCTAATGACTGTTGGGATTTCTTGGACAAATCCGCTGCATACTCCCGGTAGGGATAGGCGTAGATTCGTCGCTCTTCAATGTCGAAGAGCATCACCGGCCGCTTTTCGGCGAATTGTCGATACAAGCAAAGGAGGTTGTCATACTGCTCCCCGACAACTTCCCAATAACGATCCGTTTCAGATCTTTTCATGAGGGTAACGGGTCGGTCGGGCACTTGGCGACGGGTGTGGGTATTTCCGAATCGGGTAGCGATCCAGTGTCTGTCCCCATCGATTAACCTTCTGTTCCACGAGGTGCTCGTAGAGCAATTCACACTGCTGCCTGAGACAGCCAGGGTCCTTGAGCAGGGCGCTTCCGCTGGCATCGCCCAGTTTCATGTAGGCTTCCAGCGACTCGGGGCGGAGGGGGATCGGCCAGCCCGTCGGCAGATCTGGCTCGACAAAGGTGGCTGAAGCGTCGGCCAAGTCGCTGCGAGCCGCACTTGCGTCAGTTGTGGCCCCCGTGTGGCAAAGCCGCCAAGGTGGCAATGGAGCTCCACCTTCGGTAATCGTGCGACCCAATTCTGGTCGGCCGATGAATCGGGATCCAACGGCTGTCGGAGCCATTGCAGATCGGGTGGCGACCATGTGGCCAATTCCACAAAGGGCAGGTCCCCCAGGCCATTCCAGGCATCCGCAATCCGATGGCTTCTCTCCACCACCGTTCGGAGATGCTCCCGGAATTTGTCATTACCTGCTTTCAACCAACGAACGGAATTCTTTTGGTCGATGATCTCTAACGGGTAGTCCACGGAAGTCGCGGCGCGGAATTGCGGCCAGCCCGATTCGTTCCCCAGCCGGATCCACTTCAGGTGCCCCCCCTCGGGTGCGGCTTGCACCTCCTGAATCGTCTCGGGAAATTTCAACTTGCCACCGGGGCCTTGCAGGAATTGGTCGGCAAGAACATGGAACACTTCCGCCGCGCCCAGGACTGCTGCCGCCTTTTGCATGGCCGCTGACATGGTCTTGAACCCTCCGCTGAGGCAAAAGAAGCGCGACGCCGGGTCTGGCGCCGACGCGAGCACCCAACGATAGAGCACCTCTTCAAAGCGGAAATGATCATCTTCCGAGGCGAAGTCTTCAAACCCGGCGACCCGGCTGAGCGTCAACTCCACACCAGGGGCATGCGTGGCAAAATAATCGCGGATGAGTTGAACCTCCGGCTTCTCGGTGGTGAGCACATGCACCGCTCGGAAGGCGCTATGCGGGAGGAGAAACGCCTCCGGCACCATGGCTGGGGAGGTGCCAAGGGAAATGAGAAGGACGGAGCTGCTCGGGCTCATCGCGGTAAGCCTATTACGGAACGAGAGGAGAACTCATAGTTCAGGCAAGGCCAGATGCCGCGAGTTGCTCACCCAGGGCAGGCTTGCGTTGCCTGAGCAGGCTTATGATGCCCGTCAGGTCGTCGGAGAGATTGCCAGTAACCGCCATGCGCGCGTCCCACACGGCGGCGATCCGGAATGCGTTTCCAATGCCGACGATGCGGAATCGCAGGGGCGAGGTTTTGCGGCCGTCAAATATCTTCCCAAGCGGATGGTTTAGACGTGCGAGATCGTTCTGCCCTTGGTGGTCATCACGGCCCCCAAGGGTGTCCGAGACAACGCGACGGGCCTGTTCAGCGATGGAATAATTTTGCCCCAGGAGGGCGAAACGAACCGGAGCCCCGCGCAATAGCTCCTGACAGCGAACCTCGAAGGCCTGGAAATCGGGGGAAAACCTGAAACTTCCGTCACTTAACGGGGGCAGCGGTTCCCAGCGAAAGCTCCCGGCTGCTCGGGTGCTACGCAGCCCAAGGGAGCCGAGCAGGAGCCAAGTTTCCAGCGTCCGATCCAGTGCCGATTGAAGCCGCTTATCCAAGCCCCCGAGGCGGGAAAGGATTTGAAGGTCGAACTTGGTGCCGACCTGGTAGGCGACTTTTGGGCTGGCTTGGTCTCCGTTTTTATGCGGGAGGGTATCCACTCTGCCGGTGGTTCCCACCAACGAGGAAACACGAACCACCACTTTGCTCGCCGTAGCCCCGCCGTGGACGCCGCCAAAGATGGCTTTCTCGTCGGTCGCATTTCCGACCAACGCACGGAACCACCAATGCAGCTGCCCACGGATCGATGCGGGACGCACTTCGGGCCGGTCCTCGTAAGAACCGCGACTGAACAGGGGCGTGATGAATTCGAGTCGGTAGTTGCTCATGGCAGTTTCACTCCCAAAGTCTTGGCGGCGGCGAGCAGCGACTCGACACGTGCTTTGTTCGCCGGCTTGTCACTCTTCTTCCAACCTTTCCACGTATCACGACGGTCCGGCATGAGCAGGGCGAGCAGCAGTCCCTTCTGCTTGGCGGCACTCAAGGCGGCAATCCCGGATACGGCCATGGCAAAATCCTGCTGGTTCATCAGGGCGAAGTCCGCCCGAGCCTGCTCCTCCGGTGGCAGCGCCGCTCTGCGCGCCGCATCGGCCTCTGCCTTGGCGCGCGCGTCTGACTCGGCCATAGATTTGACGGCGGCGGCTGTTGCTTCAATGCGCTCGGCCGTGAGGAGCTCTTGCAGCACGTCGGGACGCAGGGAGAACCATCCGTAACCCGAAGCGGTCTTCGCCCCAAGTCCTCCGACTGTCAGGGCCGTCTCCAGCCAACGGGTGGCAGCCGCCAAAAGGCTGGGGTCGTTGTTGACGCCATTGAGCACGAGGCAAAAGGCAAACTGACCGCCTATCTCTACGGCTGGAAATGGATTTGGCTGCGGACGTTCTTCAGACAAATCTTCAGTTTGACCCGACCGATAGTATTCAGGGTAGTGAACATTGGTCAGATCCACAACGACGCGGGTTTCGTTCACCGGGTAGGCGGGGAGAAAAGCGATGGCACCCTTTTGATTTTCGGCCCGGCCCGAAAGCAAGCGTTGGAAGGGCCGCAGTTCCCCATTCCTGAAATCGTTGTCGGCAGTGCCGAATACGGCCCGGAACAGATCGAAAAGTGGCTGCTGATTCGCTGCATCGGCGGACTTCAATTCCTCAAACGCGGCATGTCGGGAAACACCCTTGACGGCGGAGCCGGGGATGAAGGGAAGGCCGAACAATCGATCGAGGCAGATGCCTGCGTTCTGAATCAGGCTATCGGCGAGGTTGATTGCCAAACGGCCTTCCAACTGAGCGATGGTCACTGCCGCCCGCTCCGCAAATGCGCCCCGGAAAAGTCCGAGAAAGCGGCGAGTGTGGCGGGCGCGGAGCGTGGAGAGCTCCTTGGAGTCCCAGGAAACATTGGCGAGAGACTCGGCCAGTTTAGCCTCATTCAGCAATCGCTGCCTGTTATCAGGCTCCACATTTTGTCCGCGTGCTCGATACCGCTTGGCGGCGGCATCCTTGATCAACAACTGGCTGGCCCCTTCCGCGATCCGCATGAAGCTCCAGCGCGATG
This sequence comes from Akkermansia muciniphila, assembly GCA_945865375.1. GTDB lineage: Bacteria > Verrucomicrobiota > Verrucomicrobiia > Limisphaerales > F1-80-MAGS106 > F1-80-MAGS106. The sequence continues at coordinate 15,324 of CAMBEJ010000111.1, forward strand.
CCTCATCCCACTTGACTGCCCGTCCGCGTTCGTTGGTCTCCACCGGCCAGAGTTTGTGAAAGGCGAACTTGTCCAACAGCAGACTGCGATTCTCCACCTTTTCGGCGGCCGAACCGATGAGTTCGGCCACGTCGCGACTGATGGGTATGTTCGCCATAGACTAGGCCCTCCGAACAAAGCGGCGCGCATAGCTCAGCCACGCCATGGTTTCCAAGGTTGCCAGCTTGAGGGTCTCACTGGTCGCCTCAGGCCCGGTCAGAAAAGTCATTAATTCCTCATGTTTCTGGGTTCCGGACGGAACGATGGCGATATCGACGTCGGCCAGGTGGCGAGCAATGTGATTGAGCACAATCTGCCAGCCGTCTTTCTGCGTATAAGCATAGGCAGCGGTCGCCAACAAGCCGTGGTTGAGAATCAGCGGAGGCAGCTTCTTGATGACCTCGCCGCCTTGTGGGCCGACGATCAGGGCACCATCTTCCCTCTGACAGCGGAGCGCATTGCGAGCACGGACTTGTTCAAGGTTTTGCATGATGATGTTCCTCAGTTTCCAAGTTTCACGGTGCAGTAGCCCAATCCGGTGGTTCCATTGCCGCCAAATTGGATGAGCTGTTCGGGTGCCAGAGCTTTGAAGACTTCGTTCTCATCCGAGCCGCGGGACAATGCGGTGAGCGGGGCGTAGAAAAGTGTTTCCGAGGGCACGGTCTCCTCATTGAACAAGCCGCGGTCTTCAGCGGTGCCAGTCTCATCGTCGATGCGAACATGTTGGTTTACCTGGCAGGCATTCACGGCGAAATGAGAGAGGTCGCCATCCGAGAGCAACACGAAGCGTCCTTCCGCGCCCGACAGGACGGCGTCATTGAGCAGTTTCGTGAGCACGCCTTCCCATTCCATCGGGAATGGTTCCGTGACTTTGAATCGGTACTCCTCGAGCACGACGCCCTTCTGCCCGTTCTTCTCGATGACCAGCTTGCCTCCAGCGAGGCATGTCATGTCTGCGGGCGAGGGAGGGACTTTGAGAGACAAGCCGGCATCGCGGGCGAAGCGTTGAAGAGTGAGCGCGGAAGTCGCCAGCGCGAAGGCACCCTTGGCCGAGCGGACGGGGAACGCAAGCAGTCGGGCTTCGCCGAAGCTAATTTTTCCGGCGGAAAAATTCTCTCTGTTCCCGCCCTCTCCAAACAAGTCGTTGATCGGGGCCTTCCCAAGTGAGCGCAGGTGGTCGCGCAAGACGCCTTTGACGGAACTGCCCGGGATGATCGGGAAGCCGGTGTGGCGCTCGCGTTGCACGGGCTGGTCAATGGCACCGACGCTGGCGCCAGCACCCACATGCAGCGGGGTGCGGGTGAACAGATAAAGGATCTTCGACTTGTTCATGATGCAGTTATGAGTTGTTCGTTGTTCAAAGTCACTTGCAGGAACGTTCGGCGACGTCCGGAAAGAATTCCCAGGTGCCGCACACGCCGAGCCCAAAGCCCTTTTCACCCAGGAGCGCGCTGCGCCGGTTCTTAATGGTCGAGGGCTTGGCGTCGCTCCCGTGCCAGTTGAGGGCGGCCGCAAGTCTGCGGGCTTCATCGGCTGTGGCGGCTTCGAAGTAGTAAACGGCTCCGGCCGGTACGGCGAGGTGGGCGCTCTGCGCGCCACCGATTCGTTCGGAATCGGTGGCGCCTCCATCATCAGGCAACGACCACCCTGTGACGACGAGGGGCTTGGAGACGATGGCCGACACGAGTTTGGCGGAGATGTTTTCCTGCTGGCGGGCGCGTTGTCGCCATGTCTCACGGCTCTCGGACTGGTGCCGGACGAGATCCCCGGTCTTCAGAAGAACGTCGCCATTATGTGGGTTGATCCAGTTTGGCAGCCAGCCGCCCGGATGAGCGTTGATGTTCCTCGCTGCGTCTGCGGCGATGGACGGCCAGACGGCCGGGCTCAGGAGAATCCACTTCACGAGGAACTTGGTGTTCCGTTCGTTGAACTTGTCGGTTTTGCCGTGCGGAAGCGGGATCGCCGTGCCTGTCATGCTGGTCGCGGAGCAGACACGTTGTTGGCCACCCACAATGATCTGATGCCGCCCCCCATTGAGGAGCGCTGTGACAAGGTCTTGGACGTGGTGCTCGTGTTTGAACTCCTTGTCTTCCGCCGAGGCGCAAACACCAAGCTGCCACGCTTCACGAAGTCGGAGGTAATGCGCCGAGTAAAAGCTTTTACCATCCTGACTGTCGGTCTCGGGATCGATCCCGATGCCGATGCTATGTTCGCGGTCGAAGAGGTCAGAATCGTCGATCGCGTGTTCTGCCAGTTTGCCAGATGTTACGGCGGACGAAGCAGTGCCGAGGTAGGTCTCAAACGCCAGCCTTGAAAGCCAATTCTTGGCACCTGAATCCTTGGATGGCGGCAGCCGATTGGCAACGGCATATTCCAACGGATCCGAAAGACTTGAAAAAACGGAGTCGAACGAATCGGTGGGCAGCAGCCCCGGTTGGAGCGTCGCGTCTTGGAGATCTTGAGGTCGAGGGAAATACCAGGAAGTGCCGTCCTTCACTGGAAAAGGTCCGGCGGTGACGAGCGATCCAAACTTGCGATCGCGCTGCGCGTCGTTCGCGTAGACACCTCGGACGCCACGCCGGTGGGAATGGGCCTCCCTGGCGAACCCCGAACGATGCAATGCGGCATGGAAGGCGGCGTTGAGAACGTTGGGCATCGGCCAAGCCGCGCCATGGCCGGCGAGCGAGCCGGTCATGGGCCGGCCGTCGCGGAAGAAAAGGACGTCCGTGGGTTGGAGGAGGATCGTGTTCATGGGTTTGCCTTTCGGCTTAGGATGCCAGTTCTGATCGGGTGCGATGGGCGAAGGCGACCGTCTGGCAGAGGCCAACGACTGACCGGAGTTGAGCGTCGGAATTCTCACCCTTCAGGATGCTCAGGTAACCGTTCAACGCATCGGTCAAATTGGTCAGGAATAGATCCCGAGCCTCCCGTTCGGATGGAAACGCGGGCCCGCGCTGGCGACCCAGCGTGTGTTTAAACTCCTCTTGAATGACTTCAGCCGCACTAAAGGCAGAGATGGGTCGGGCAGTTCCGGCTGCGGCGACCAACGCTGTGGACTCGGTGAGATAAGGAGACAGCAGCTCCGCAAAACGATACGGGAACTTGCCGCTGAGTTTCCCAGCGTCGAGGGCCTCCGCAAGAGTACGGTAGAGTTGTAAGCCTCCACCCGCCCACTTGCAGCCCCACTCGATGGTTTCACCGGAGCGTTTGAAAAGAGTGACGGCGACGGCGCTGCGGCCGAGCTGCTTCTTGGCCCGCTTCTCGGCGACCTGCGCGGCACGGACCACGTCCTGGAGTGGCGACTTGAAATGCGCGATGGCGATGCCCACCGAGGCATCAGCAGCCGGGCCAGGGACGAGGAATGGAATGGGGTGGCCTTCGCCGTCGGCAAAGTGCCGTTGGTCCACCGCTTTCTCCCGGTCATCCAGACGAACGAGGAACCCCGGGTGACTCAGAGTTGCTCCGCCCTTGGTTGTGGTTGCGACGGCCAGAAGCTGGCCTTGGGCCGCCTTAGCCTGAGCCCACGGCACGTCCCGATCGCTCTCCTTGTTTTGGACTTGGAGTCTGGTGGCGTGTTTCTTGAGAAATCCTTCAACCTGCTCAGAGCCGATAAATGCCATTCGCAGCGCCTCTGCGCATGCCAAGGCGACGTCGGAGGGAAGGAGAGCGACCACATCATCGCCGCCAGAGTAAATTAGTCGGCCATCGAAGGCCTCTACGATGGGCCGGGCACAGAGCAGTGCGAAGTTGCTCAGAGCCTCGCTGAACTGAAGATGGTAACTGGGCGAAAGCGGTCGTTGGGTCGTGAGAAAGCCCTTGAACTCGGACTTCTCAAAGTGGGACTGGGCTCCGTAGCGTTGAGCGTCTGAGCCATCCTTATAGTCTGCCAATTGGCTGGAGAACGGCGGCGTCTTCTCGCCGCTCACCCACTTGCCGATTTCGTCGCCATCGAAAGCGATTACTGCGAAGTATTTGTCGGACGAGTCCGATTCCTCTGCCGTCTCATTCTCGACATCATCATCGCAGCCGAACGCGTCATGCGCGGCCATGCTACGAGTGTTCGGCATTGGAAAGCGCTTGGAAGTCGTTTCCAACTTCCATGGCGCTTTGCCCAAGTAGGCAAGGTGCCAAACCCGCTTTACCAACGTGGCGGCGCTCAACCAATCGCCATGTTTGAAGAGAGACCTCCACGGCCCGCCCATAGCCCCAGTTTTATCGCTCCAGGCCGTTCCGCCAGCCACGGCCTCATCGCGGCCGGTCAACACGTCCTTGTTGTTGAAAGTGCCGATCTGCCACCCCCCGGTGTTCGCAGCGTCAAAGCTCCGCGTCTGCCGGACCGCGTCCATTTGCCAGTTGTTGAAGGCGAGAATGACGGACCAACCAAGGCCGATGTTGTTTAGCACGTCTTTGGGACCATGGTTGCCGCCGACATAGTAACGGCCATCGCGATGGTCCCACAGCATTTGAATCGTGGCCAAATTCACCACGGATTCCACGCAGTTGCGTGCTTTTCGAACGGGCATTTCCTTGTCGAAGCCGTCGGCGAGCTTCAATGCGTCCTCCAGCTTTTCTGGCCACGGCGTGGCTTGCCAGGAAACCGAGAGGAAACGAGCAATCTGCGAATCGAATCGAGTTCGGCGGGCGGTCGCTTTGATTCCAGGTTCGTCGGCGGTGAGCCCGGCTGTCTCACATTCCCCCCAGACGGAATCCGCGATTCGTTTCCATTCCGTCTGGATAGCCTCCGTGACCTTCCGGCCAAGGTGCGAGGCCCGATCAGCGGGCACAACGGCGAGAAAGACATTGGGTAAATTCGGCGTCAGAAGGTCGCGATTGTGCCAGTTGAGGGAGTCCCAGACAGACTTCTGATCACTGATTCCAACTTTGCTCCACAACTCCTCACGCCATTGCAGATCAAACAGTGGCTGCCCGCGCAGGTTCGGAAAGATGACGGCATCCGGCCCGATTTCCGCAGAGAGAGCCTTCATGCCCGAGGCCATCAACCAGGACAGCAAAAAACTCCCGCTCCAGAGATCCCGAATACTGCGGGCGGCCGCGATGAAGTCCTGCACAGGCCCAAGCTGAAATTTGAGAAAAGCGGGTTGAAAGACTTTATTCTCCCCAACGCATCCATCGAGCGCGGATACAACTTGCATGTGGTTCCAGATCGAATGATCGGGGATACGAGTGTCGGACGGCAGCAGCGCCAAACGATAATCTTTCTCCATCGCATGCTTTGGCCAAAGCCGCCAGTGCGCGAAGAATCGCGCGCGCCAACGTTCGCCATCGTCAGCCAATGCATCGAGTGAGGAGGCGGTCAGCACCGGCTGAACAGAGGATTCCCCATCGAAGCCTTGTTCCACCGACCTGAATTCGGCATGAAACGGGAGCCTTGCTCCAGAAAGTGGATGCAAGAAGCAGTTCCGAATTCCGTCAAAAGCGCACCGAAGCCCTGCGCTAGAGTTCGGGAATGGGAGGCGATCCATAGCCGCCGCTGTGTGATCTGCATGGGCAAAATAGACGCCAATCTCGGTGTCAGAAAAACCGGCTTGAGCAAATGCAGCGTCCGATCTGTCGCCGTGGGTACGAATGTCCAGGGCCTTGCTCGGCGGGTCGTGCAAGTAGGCGGCCAGTTTGCGCTTCCAATCGGTCGTGCTCATTTAGTTGTCAGCTCCAGTTATGACGCCATCCCAGGGATGGCCGTTTATGCACGGTGCCCCTGTGCATTGCAATTGTTAATCAGAGAATCGCGGATG
>CAMBEJ010000112.1 GCA_945865375.1 Akkermansia muciniphila
GACGACGTGCTTGTATTCCGCCGCGTCCATGTTGTTGCGAAGCTTGTCGGCGGTGAGCCAGAGCTTCTGTTCAAAGCCCAGGTTGGCGGTCGAGGTCTCGGTGTTCGTTTTACGTGCCATGATCAGAGAGATGTGAGCCAGAGGTTACCCTCCGTGCCGATGTCCTCGGCTTTGGGGCGGTTGAGCAGGTAATCGAACTGCGCCTCGGCCGGGATATAGAGGATGCCCTTGGCGTAGTGGGAGGAGGGTTCATCCATGCGGCCACGGCGGGTGGAGTCGGTGGCCTTCTTCAGTTTGGCTCGCTGGGAGGCGAAGGGCATGAACATGGGGCAAAGGACGGATGCGGAGTATTCGTCGGACTTGAAGTCGAAGTTGGCGCGGAGCGGGTCGGCGGCATCCCAGAGGCATTGCCCCCGCACAGCGCTGGAGATGTCCTTTTCCGTTGTGGCAATCAGGAGCATGGCGTGGAGCAGACCTTATTGATCCAAATCGCAAACGCAAACCGGAAGGACTTAATCTGACGCATTATTCCCAACCTTTTAAATGCACTTTTAAGGAGATTTTAGGCCAAAGGAAGTGGTGCAAGATGGTCAGCGTGGATCCGTTCAGACTTCCCTGAGCGAGCGAACCAAATTGTCTACTCCGAAGACGCACGCGGGAATATTGCTGATGTTCAGGTCAGCAAAGGTCAAGTGCTCGTGAACACGTGGAACGCAGACGTGCCGGGCAACTGGGCATCGGTTGTCGCGCAGGCAACAGTCCGAACCGGAAAGTGGTTCCACCTCGCGATCACATTCGACTCAGGCTCAGCCAACTTGGGGGAATGCAGGATATTTCTGGACGGCCAAGCTCAGTTTGTCGGGGTGCTCCCGATGGTGAGGTCTTCTGCTGTTACCGTGGATGCCCATGCGTTCGCCCTTGGCCGAAATATCGGAAGCGTCATCGGAAGCCAACCTTCACAGGACTTTGCGGGCGCAATCGACAACCTTTTAATATTCGACCGAGCCCTGCTCCCTGACGAGATCCCAGGACTTTTGGTGCCTAGAGACCATTTTCAGAACACGGAGAAAGTTGCGACGACTGTTGTCGCAGACTTTACCGAGGAGGAAGTGCGCCGTTCTCTTGCTTCACCTGGGCAGGGGCACTTGCGCCGCATACATCAGGTAGCCGACCAAGTCACGCACATGATCCTGTGGAAGCGCCAGCAACAGGCCCTCCGGCATCATCGAGAGTGTTGACATGTCTTCTTTGACTACTTCGCTGAGTTCCACAGTTTGCTCTTCGGTCAATGTGCGGAGCGTCAGCGTGCGGCCAGTGCGTGCTTTCACGATGCCAGCCAGCTCGCGGCCATCCTTCATCGTCACGTCGCTCAGGCGATACTCGGCGCTCACCACCGCGCTAGGCTCGACGATGTTCTCCAGCAAGTAATCCAGGTTCGCGCGGCCTGAGCCGGTGAGGTCGGGGCCGATCGTGGCACCTTCACCGTAGAGCGTGTGGCAGCTCGCACAGGTGCCTTGGTAGAGCAGACGGCCATTGCTGAGATCGGCCTTCGCGATTTCATGGCGGGTGAGCTTTCCCTTGAGCTCATGGATCAATTTTACTTTGTCCGCCGCCGCTTCGCGCAAGTCCCCCCACGATGCGCTCAGTTGCTTGGAAAGAGCCGCGTCGTTGAAACCTTGGATCCGTCGGGCTTGGAACGTGGAAAGGTCGGCGCGTGCGATCTTGCCTGCGGCAATCTCTTTGAGCAACTGCGATGCAGAAGCAGGGCGTGAGGCCAGGGTGTCGATGGCCACGGGACGCGCTGACACCGAAAGGGCGCGGTAACGTTTCAGAATTGTCTCAGCAATGGCAGCCTCGCCGAAAAGCGCGAGGCCGCGCACCGCGGTGACGTCGAGCTCGCGCGTCTCCAACGCGGTCTCACAGATCGCTTGGAGATCCGCTGGCCGATTGTTGATGAGAGTTTGAAGCGCTCTCTGCCGCATCGGGACACTGGCTTTGGCGTCCAACGCCAGACGCTTGATGTCGTCGAGCGCTCGGCCATCGCCGAAGACGGCGCGCAGTTCGTTGACCAGCGCGCTGTGTTCGTTGCTGAAGCTCATCGCAAACAACTCCCAACCCGGCGGTGCGTCCGCCGTCCGCACACCTTTGAGGCCTTCTGATAAGCCGCGCAGGACGGCCACCTGACACGCCTGAGCGATCTTGCGATCGCGGATGCCCGACAGTAACGCCGCGCGCGCTCCAACGATCTCGCGATCCGTCGAGGTTATCTCGGTGAGCCGTCGCGCTGTCCAACGATACAAGTCCGGCCAGTCGCTGGCCTCTGTGACGCGCACCAGCGCTCTGACGTCATGTTCGGCGAGTGGGTGGACCCCAAACCAAATCATCCCGGGCATCTGCCGGTCGTCCGCATCCTCTCGATGCGACACTAGCGCGGTGGCTAGGGCTTGACGTTCTGGCACGGGCAAACGCTGCAACGTGGAAGCCAATGTGAGTCGCACCAGGCCAGATGGATCTTCGCGAGCCATGCGTTCAAAGGCCGCGAGCGACTCCGCATGGTCGGGATAAACCGCGTTCATTCGAGGCCCGACGAGGGTGTCCAACGGCCAGAAGTCGCTGAGCAGACGAATCGCCCAGACGCGAATGTGTTCGTCCCCGTTCGCGAGCAACCCCCTCAGCATCGCCGGTGTCGTATGGCCCTCTTGATACTGTTTCCACAGCATCGACAGTTGGCCCGTGCCCATCAGGCAAGCCGGTTTGAGCATCGGCTTCGGTGGTCGCTGATCGCCGTAGCTGATTTTGAACACGCGTCCGCTCGTGCGATGAACGCCGGTGAATTCGTGGCATTCGCCGACGTCGCTCCAGTCGATGATGAACGCATTGCCATCCGGCCCGGTGCTGATCTCCAGGCCGCGGAAGTAGGGATCGACCGACTTGAACAAGTCCGGCTCATGGCGGCCCACGTAACCACAGCCAAGCCGCTCCAACCGATCGACGTTCGTTCGCTTCCCATGCTGGTTGAGAGTGAAGAGCTTACCACGATACGACTCGGGCCACGCATCGCCCTGGTAAATCATCATGCCGATGTGCGAGTGTCCGCCGCCATACGCATCCGAGGTCAGCTCTTTCGACTGCTTCCAACCGCCGCTCGCGTCGAAGTGATAGTGATCCGCGATGGTATCAAGCCGGTCATAGATCCCCGGGTTCGGTGACGGGTTTGAATCCTTCAGATGCGATCCTGTGATGAGATGCCAAAGATGCCCAGTGACGGTGTTGATGAAAAAGCACTCGCCGTTCGCATCCCAATCATGCCCCCATGGATTCGTGGTGCCATAGGTGAGCACTTCTACAATTTTGCGCTCCGGATGATAACGCCACAGCCCGCCCTTGACCGGCACACGTAACTCATCCGGCGTGCCCGGCGCACCCAGCCGCCCAGGGCACGAATGACCGCAGCGACCGTAAAGCCAGCCATCTGGCCCCCAGCGCAAACCGTTGGCGAAGTTGTGGTAGTTGGCCTCCGCCACGGTGAAGCCATCGAGCACGACTTCCGGCGGACCATCGGGCACATCGTCTGCGTTTTTGTCCGGAACAAAGAGCAACAGCGGCGGGCACATCAGCCACACCCCGCCGCGTCCGATCTCCACGCTGGTGAGCCTTTGCACGGCATCGGTGAACACCTTGCGCGACTCCGCTTTGCCATCGTTGTCTTTGTCTTCGAGAATGATCACGCGGTCGCGCAGTCCGAGGTCGAACCGCTGCGCGTTCCCGGCATAGGTGTAGTTCTCGGCTACCCACATCCGGCCTTTGGAGTCCCAGGCCATCGCGATGGGGTTCTGCACGTCGGGCTCGCTGGCGAACACCGTGCATCTGAAACCATCCGGCATGGCCATCCCACGGGCGGCTTGCTCGGCGGACATGAGCGGTTCGGTGGATCGTTCGGAGTTGTAGGGCGCGGGGAAATCGTCGGCTTGGATCGACACCGCAAGGGTGAGCAAGAGGACGAGTTTCATCGCGGAGTTGATGTTTTTGGGATGGCCGTCATGCACCGCGGCCAAGCTACCAACACGCCTGCGGGTTTCAGCATGCCACGGCGAGTCATAATCGAGGCATTCATAGTTAAGGTTAAGGCCGACATGGATTCCACACTTCCAAGCCCCAAGAAAACTGCGATCCATTGTCCTCAAATCAATCGAGAATGGAAGCCAGAAAGTGCAAGGCAAATTTCTCCACAAACTCGTCGGTTCCATGTCGTCGGTCGGGGCACGCAATCCCACCGTGGCCATGATCAAAAAAAAACCCTTGCTACCACAGAGCGCCCGTGGGATGTCATGCGCTGTGGACGAACCGCCATCGATAAACATCCTGCCCGCGCACACCCCTGCTTTGTTCGAAGCCGCCGTGCGTCGGGCCGCCTTGCATCTGCGAAGGGGAAGCGTCGTTGTTTTACCTACTGAAACTGTTTACGGACTCGCTGCCAACGCTTTGAATCCCGAGGCGGTGGCGCTGCTCTACAGCATCAAGGGGCGCCCCGCGAATAATCCGGTTATCGTCCACGTATCCAGCCTGGAAATGGCTCGATCCTGCGTGCAATCGTGGCCCGAATCGGCATCCCGGCTGGCGTCCGCGTTCTGGCCTGGTCCGTTGACCCTCGTTCTGCCACGCTCAACTCAGATCCCGGATATTGTCACAGCGGGAGGGAACACGGTGGCCCTCCGCTTCCCGAGTCATCCCATGATGCGCGCGGTCATTGAGGCCTGCGGTTTTCCTTTGGCCGCTCCGAGCGCGAATCTATCGAGCCAGGTTTCTCCCACCACCGCGTCGCATTGCGCGCAGGCTCTGGAGGGACGCGTCACGCTCATCGTTGATGGCGGGCCCTGCCAGATTGGCATCGAATCCACCGTGATCGACCTCACTCTCGCTGAACCGCGTTTACTCAGACCGGGGATGATCTCCGCCGACTCCATTCGAGCAATTCTTATGACGGATAGCTCGACTTGGCCCTCGGGAGTCGGCGATGCCGCGCCGACGATGCCAGGAGGAGAGCCGCTGCGGAGCCCTGGAATGTTCGCGAAACATTATGCTCCGCAGGCGCGGCTGCTGGTTTGGAGTTGGAAAAATGAACAAGCGCTTCAAGATCGGATTGCCACCATGAGCCCGGAGCAGGATCCGGTGCACGTCATCGCTCACACAGAGATTCCGCTGGAGCTCCAACGCCTTCGCTCCCCTGTGGGCGTGAGCGTGATCCCGCATGATCCGGAGGCGTTCGGCCGAGCCTTGTATTCCGAGCTGCACGACTGCGACGCACGGGGAGTGACGACGCTCATCATCGAAACCGTGCCCAACTCGCCCCGCTGGGAGGGCATTGCCGATCGCCTGAGACGGGCGGCATCTGAGTTTGAAACCGGTCGAATAGAATGAGATTCAAGAGCCCTATCGCCCCACGTGAATAACTTGGTCTGCGATAGAGAGCAATGACTCGCGGTGAGTGACAAAAACCACGGTTCGCCCCGCCGCGTGCCGGCCAAGACTTTCGATGACCCTGTGTGCGCTTTCCTGGTCAAGAGCGCTCGTTGGCTCGTCCAACAGAACGATCGGCGCGTTCTTCAGATAGGCACGCGCGAGGTTGATCCGCTGCATTTCACCGGTGCTCAGACGGGCGCCTCCGTCGCCAAGGACCGTGTCATACCCCTGGGGTAGCCGCTTGATAAACCCTTCGGCGAATGCCGCGCGGGCGGCCGATTCAACTTCGGCTTGTGACGCTTCGACACGACCGTAGGCGATGTTTTCTCGGATGCTCCCCGGAAACAGAATCGTTTCCTGGGGAACGTAGGCGAGCAACCGCCGCCAGTCGCGCAGCCGAAGGTCGCGCACATCCACGCCGTCCACGAGAATCCGGCCGCTGACTGGATCCAAAAAGCGGTAGATCAAGTGCAACAGAGTGGTTTTTCCAGCGCCACTGGGACCGATCAACGCCACCGTTTTCCCGGGCTCCAGTGTTGCCGAAAATCCATTCAAAACCGGGAGCCCCGCTCGGTACGAGAAGCCCACATTTTCGAACTCGATGCGGCGGGGACGAGTCAAGAGCCCATGGATGGACGGGTTGCCATCGGCGTTGATCTCGGGACGCGGGCCATCCGGGGCGCTATGAGAAACACTCGTTGCTCGTATGATTTCGATAGGCCGGGATGTGGGGGAGTCCTGGATGGAGTCGTCAGACGCATCGAGCAACTCGAACACTCGAGCCATGCCCGCGCGTGCGTCGGAAAGACTGGCGCCTACGTAAGAGAGCTGGTTCAACGGCTCGAAGAGCTGGTTGGCATAAGCGAGAAATACGAGCAGCCCGCCTATGGACAGAGCTCCTTGGGCGACCTGGATGGCTCCCACCCAAAGGATCAACGACAACCCCAGCCCGAACCCGAGCCCAATCAGAACCAGATACTGGAGCTCATACCGATGCTGGGCCAGCCGGGCTTGAGACGAGGCCGACACACGACCGGAAAAGCTGGCTGCTTCGCGCTCCTCCTGCCCGTAAGCCTGGACAACAAGAAGCGCTGACAGCCGCTGTTGAATCACGGAGGTAATCTCGCTGTCGGCGCGATGCGCGGCGTCGCTCAGGCGCGTCATCCTCGGCCCGAAATGGCGCATCACAACAACCAGGAATGGGGCCACCGCGAGAGTCGTCACGCTCAGCCCGGGGTTCAATCTGACCATCACCCAGATCATACCCCCCAAGGGCGCACAGGCGGCCAGGGCTCCAAAGACACCCTTCTGAAGGAACGTCTGGAACGCGTACACATCCCACGAAGCCCGGTAGATCAAATCTCCCAGGGCCGCCTTATGATGTGTTAGCAGGGAGCGGCGCAGGAGTGTTTCGAACAATTTTTGTCGTATTGCCGCGAGCCCCCGCAACCCCGAGCGGATGACCAGGGCATGCTGTCCGTACTGGAGGAGGGCCTGCACACCGTGCAGCGCCAGGGACATCAAGGCCAGCGCTGTGATGGTTTCGCCCCGGTCCAACCCCCCCGCAACAAGACCGATCCAACGAGGCAGCGGGGTGGTGCCCAACACGGAGTCGATGATCAAAGCAAGTGGCCAGGGTTTGATCACACCGGCCGCAGCGTTGGCGAACACGAGCAGAGCCGCGACCCCCAGGGCGCCGCGCTCGCTCCGAAAGACTTGAAAGGCACGTCCGTATGACATCGGCACAGTGTTTGACCTTGGACGCAAGAAAATCGAGAGGCTTCATTGCAAATTATTTAGTTCTGGATTTGAAAAGCGCGTTTCGACTCGTCATGATGAACCTCATGGTGATGAACGAATACCTTGAGGACCCTGCTGCTGCCAACCCTGATGAAGTCCGAAAATCTGTGGATCCCTGCACGGTCGTCATCTTTGGCGCGAGCGGCGATTTGACCTTCCGCAAGTTGATTCCGGCCCTCTACCATCTCTTTTCGGAAACGCAGATGCCCGCGCCATTCCGTGTCGTGGGCTTCGCGCGGCGTGAGAAGAGCGACGACTCATGGAGGGCTGAGCTCAAAGAGGGAATTCACGCTTTTTCGCGGACCAAGGCTGTGGATGAAGCGCAGTGGGCCGCCTTTGCGGCGAATGTTCATTATTGCCAGGGGGATATCGATGATGCCCAGGCGTATCAACGACTGGCGGCCCAACTGTCCGGGTTTGGCGACGAGCGTTTGCGCAGGAACCTGTTGTTTTACCTCGCCATTTCACCCACTCAGTTCGCGGCTGTGGTGGCTCATCTTGCCGATGCGAAGTTGTTGACCAAGGGGCAGCAGGACTCGTTCTGGCAGCGGGTGGTCGTTGAAAAACCCTTCGGTCAGGATTTGGTTTCCGCCCAAAAGTTGAACGGGGACCTGCTCCGGTTCGTGGATGAACGACAGATCTTTCGCATCGACCATTATCTGGGGAAGGAAACAGTTCAAAACATTTTGATCTTCCGGTTTTCCAACGCGATTTTTGAGCAGCTTTGGAGCCGTCAATCTGTCGATCATGTTCAGATCACGGTGAGCGAAAATCTGGGGGTGGGCACACGAGGTGGCTATTATGAAGAGGCGGGCGCCTTGCGTGACATGGTTCAAAATCACCTGCTCCAGGTGCTTTCCCTGGTCGCCATGGAGCCGCCCGCAGCCCTGGAGCCTGAATCGGTCCGCGACGAAAAAGTGAAGCTGCTCAAGTCCATCCAACCGCTGAGGCCGGCGGACATGCTCAAACAAGTCGTACGCGGACAGTACCTCGCTGGGGAAGTGGATGGGCAGACCCGGCCCGGATACAGACGTGAGCCCAAGGTGGATCCCCGGTCCAATGTGGAAACCTATGTCGCGCTCAAGCTGTTCATCGACAATTGGCGATGGTCTGGGGTGCCGTTTTATTTGCGTACCGGAAAAAATCTACCGTTGAGCGCAAGCGAGGTTCGAGTGGAATTTCGGCCCACACCCAGCGTCCTTTTTGCGGCGCAATTAGGAACAAAACTGGACGCCAACGCGATCACTCTGCGCCTGCAACCCAACGAGGGCATCTCGCTCCGGTTCAATGGCAAGATTCCGGGATCCACCATGCGGTTGCGCCCGGTTCGAATGCACTTCGGTTATGACTCCGAGTTCGGCGCTTACACGCCGGAGGCATACGAACGACTGCTCCTGGAGGCCATGGCGGGTGAGGCCACGTTGTTCATCCGCCGCGATGAAGTCGAAACCGCGTGGAAAATCGTGGACTCGATCCGCCGTTTTTGGGAGGGCCGCCCGCTGACGGATCGCGAGTTTTATCCCGCGGGATTTTGGGGACCGATCGCCAGCGACGACCTCTTGGCCGCAGCAGGACATTCCTGGAGAAACCCCCAGAAAACTTAAGAAACGCTCGATTCATTCTATGTCAGGCATCGGAGTCCCCCATCACGCAGCAAACGAAGGTCACAAACGGATTGGCATCTTCATCGCGGTCCTTGCCGTGGTCATGGCGATCGTCTCGGCGCTCGCGAAAGCCGAGGCCAACTCGATGATTGTCAAACAGGTCGAAGCCTCCAATGGCTACGCCTGGTACCAGGCCAAACGTCAGCGTACCTACCTCAACGACCTCGAGCTCAAACGCATCGAGATCGATCTCGCTGGGGCTCCGACGCCGGTGCAACGCGGCTTGCTCGAGGAACAACGGACCCGATTGAGGGCGAAAACCGCCGAGTACGAGACCGAGGGCAAGGACATCCTCACGAAATCCGATGCGACAACCAAGGCTGCCGCGTTCGCCGGCCATCGACATCACCTGTTCGAGTACGCGGAAATACTTCTCCACATCGCCGTGGTCATGGGGTCGTTGACACTGCTCACGAACACACAGTTGTTCTTCCGCATCGGGATCGGGACCACCGCCCTTGGCATCGCGATGGCGATCCTGGCGTTTGTGGATAAGCCGCACGATGCCGCTTTGACGACCGCCACAACCCAGAACTCGCAGTCGCCACAGCCGCCCCAAAAGCCGGGGGGCGGCCACTGATGGACGAAATGGCCAGCCCCAAAGCACGGACTGATTGGATTTCAATGAGCGATTCCTTGGCCGCACCCCAAACCTTCTCGTTCCCACAGCTCGACACCGACTTTGTCCGCGCCCGGCAGCCGGTCGGCAAGCGGCTGCTCATCGCTCTCCATGGTCTTGGCGATAGCATCGAAGGATACCGATGGCTTCCAGAAGCCCTCAACCTGAGATGGATGAACTACCTGTTGGTGAATGCTCCCGACGATTACTACGGAGGTTTTTCGTGGTATGATCTCTACGGGGACGCCGATTCTGGGGTGCGACGGAGTCGCGGCTTACTAAGCGCCTTGCTGGACAGCCTTGCAGCAGCCGGTTTCCCATCCGAGGAAACTGTGTTGTTCGGATTCTCGCAGGGTTGTCTGATGACACTGGATGTGGGGCTGCGCCACAGTCGGCCTCTTGCAGGGTTGGCGGGGGTGAGCGGGTACGTTCATCGAGCCTCGGAATTGATCGGCGAACTTTCCCCGGTTTCCCGGCAGCAAAAGGTTTTGGTGACGCACGGGACCCAAGATCCTCTCATCGCCTGCTCGATGGCGCGGAGTCAGATGGAGAGTTTGAGGGTTGCGGGAGTGAACCTGACGTGGCGAGAATTCAATAAAGTTCACACCATCGCCGGCGAAGAAGAACTGGCTGTGATCCGCGAGTTTGTGGCCGGATGTTTCCCTTAAGGCGCTGCTTCGATCACTTGGATTTGCCGAGGTTCGTTGATCCCGAGTTGGAGCAGGAACGCGTTTTGGTAGAGCTCCCAGTTGAGGCGCGGCGAAGGGACCTTGGCGGTTTGCCGTTGTTTTTCTATCTCACGGATGGAGAGGACATCCAGGGCGACCGGATCTTTGCCAAACCATATCTGATTCAGGCGAGCCGAGTAATGGAGCAAAGGGGTCTGCTCGCCTTGGTATTGGCAGATGAGCGCGTCCACCATGCATAACGCGACTTTGTCTCCCAGAGCGGGCATCGCGTACATTTCGGGAACGGTCACAGCCAGTTTCGAGGGATCGGATTCGAAGCGAAGTGTGTTGTCCACACTCCCAAGAACCAGGCTGGCAAACTGGCCCGAAACCCCGATCTCATTGTGATTGAGAAGCGGAGAAATCAAAATGATTTTCGTCATGTCCCGCATGACCAGCTTGGAAATAAACGATTTTTTTCCAATGCCCTCGCCCGTTTTTCCAAATTCATGGTCGTTCCAGATCAGTTTTCCGATCGAGTTGGATTCATAAAACGTCTCGTTGTCGTAGCCTGCCTCCGAGGCGCCAGCGACCCGCACTCCGTAACGTTCGGTGAGGGCAAAATACCCCGCCTGCCGCAGGTCGGCGATGTGCCGGTCCCAAACAACGATCTGCTTCGCTGAAAAACCTGCCGCGAGCAGTCCGTGAATGACCGCATCCACCACGGCCACCCGCGTGCCGCTGGTTTTGCCGGGGCCGGACACCACCTTGATCCCCACCCGATCCTCAAGGGTCAGGTATTCATGCCACGCGGATGCGATGTCCTTTTTACCGCTGAGAGCGAGCAGGCCTCGCTCGACCATGCTTCGAACCGTTTCGGATTGGGCCTCGAACCCGTGGATCGCCTTGGGATCGCTGACGCGGACGACACGGGTGAGTTCCGGCGTCGCGAGCGCGCCGGTTGAGGGGGCGGGAGCTTGCGCTCTGAGGGCAGTCCCGAGCACGGCCATGCCCAAGCCTGCGGCGATCCCAAAAAAGCTGGCGGCCCGGGCTGGCCCTGGGTTCTTCGAATTCAAGTCTGTTGCGAACATTTCATTCACTGGTCGTCTCAACGAGGGCCCATTTCCTGGAAACAAGCATCACAAGGGGTCAACGAGGGCCAGCCCTCCAGGTCTGCCTCTGCGGTTTGGACATTTCTTCAGCGGCCCCCCCCTCCGCCTCACTGCTTTGTCGGAAACTTTGTCGATCCGCGAACCGGCAGGTCGGAGACCTTGCCCCACGCTGTTCAAAGCGAGAATTCCTTCCCCAACCGGTGCGTTTCTTGACTCGCCGCGATGCGGATGCTACCACCAGGACGGATGCTGGCTACAAAAAACCTGGGCGACCCCTGTCACGCTGCCGTTTGGTTGCGGAGCGTTCCGGTTCTCGCTTTGTTGGGACTGTTATCCTGCACGCCGCCTGGACCCAAGGCGTTGCTTGAGGGTGGGAGGTTGGTCCGCGCGGGTGAGTTCGAGCGGGCTGTGGAACAGTGCCTTGTAGCCACTGAACTCTTGCCATCCAACGCGCAAGCATGGAACTATCTCGGGCTTGCCTACCACGGCGCAGGAAAACCCGCTGAAGCCCACAAGGCGTATACACAGGCGTTGGGGAAGAATCGGGATCTGGCCATCGTCCGATTCAATCTGGGTTGCCTCTTGCTCGAGACAGGCGACTACCCCGCCTCAGTCAATGAGTTGACCACCTTCACCTTTCTCCAGCAGCAATCCGAGCAGGGTTTTGTCCGGCTGGCGTCCGCCCAGATTAAGACTCGCGCCTACGACGCCGCCGAAGCCAGTCTCAAAAAGGCGTTGCAACTAAATCCGCGCAATCCGGAATCGCTCAACAATCTCGGATGGGTGCTGCTCCAAAAGCGCCGCGGGCGCGAGGCCTACAATCAATTTCTCGCGGCAATCCAATCGAATCCGCAGTACGCGCCCGCGTTGCTGAATCTGGCGATCGTTTCCCAGCAGATGAACAATCGGCCCCTCGCGCTGAAAGCCTACAAAGATTATTTGGAAAACAGGAAAGAACCAGATCAGGCGGGCTCGGCCCTCATTGAGGCGTGGATTGCCCAGCTCACCTCGGAACTTCAGCCCGCCCCGAAACTCCCGATCTCTATCCAAACCAATGCCGGACAGCCGGAAGCCGCGCTAAGGACAGTTCCTTCGCCATCGCTGGAACGAAACGCCGACGACCGTGCTCCTGTGGCGAAGGGGAGCCAGCCCACGCTTCCTGCTGCGGCGGAGACCCCTGTCCCGGCTCCGGACCCCCCGGTGGCGAGCGCCACCCCATCTGCGGAATCCCCCACCGCGATAGCATTGAGGGCAATCTCCATCGTGCGAAGCGTCCCCGCTGAGCCCGTCAAACCTCATCCACTCAACGGTTTGGAGCCTCGCCGCGACGAATTTGCCTTGCCAACAAAATCGGTCGATGTGCCGCCCGCTGTGGCACCCCCTGCACCCCTCGTGATCGAGGCTCAAAAATCGCCAACGATAGAGCGCGCGGACGTGACGCCCAAACCAGAGGCTGAATCGCTTTTGACACCCAAGAAGGCGATGCCACTCACCATCCCTCCGTCCGTCGTTAAAAATGCAGAACCTCCTCTTGTCGTCGCCGCCGCATCCAAGCCTCCTGACGTCGAGAAAGGTCCATCCGCTCCCTTAGCGGATGCGCCCTCAGTCCGTGCGCTCTCCCTAGGAGCAGAGCTTGCGTCCTCCCCTCCAGCAATCCCGCAGGAGATGGAAGCACGCCCTCCCGAGGCACCCACTCAGGCCGAAAAAGCAGGGCTGTGGCAGCGCGTGAATCCTCTCCGATGGTTTCGCGGCTCCGAAAAGCGATCCGCACCGTCCACGCCGCTTCTTGTTTCGGACTCTCAGGACCCGACCGAGGGAGCCAAAAAAACGACAGGTCCTCAGCCATTGGCGGCGAATCGCAAGCCCAGCCCACCTGTGCCCTCGCCTGCCCCCCAGTCGATACGGAGTTCTGATTCCACAGAGAAAGCATCCGTGGTTGCTTTGGCCTCCATTCCTTGGGCTGGTCCGCGTTACGTCAACCGGCTCGCAGCACCCTTCATTGCCGGGGATCTTGAAAGATCCAAGCAAGAGTTGAACGCGGGATCGGAACTTCGACAACAGGGAAAACTGCAAGACGCGTTAAAAGCCTATCGTCGGGCCGTCTCGGTGGATCCACGGCACTACGAAGCACGTTACACCCTTGCGCTAGCCCTTGCGGAATCGAACGATCTGCCGGGCTGTTTGGCAGCCTACGAGGCCGCGGTCAGTTTGAAATCGGACGCCATCCCCGCCCGCTACAATTTCGCGCTGACGCTTCGGAAGTCAGGTTTCCCCCATGACGCCGCCGAGCAGGCCGCCGCGATTCTTTCAAGCTCGCCCAATGAGGTCAGGGCACATCTGCTTTTGGGGAGCCTGTGGGCGGGCGAGCTGGGGTTTTTCCCCAAAGCACGAGAACACTACCGCGCCGTGATCGAGATCGAACCTCGCCATCCCCAATCTGCCGTCATTCGAACATGGCTTGCCACTCATCCTTGAATGAAGATAGTACAAATCACGCCCGGGGCAGCAGGCATGTTCTGCGGCGGGTGCATGCGGGACAACGCTCTCGTCGCCGCGTTGCGCCAACAGGGCAACCCAGTGCTCATGGTGCCGCTCTATACTCCGTTGACGCTTGATGAAGCCGATCAGAGCCGGGGAATTCCAGTATTTTTTGGCGGAGTGAATGTCTATCTGGAACAAAAGTTTCCCTGGTTTCGGCGGGCGCCAGATTTTCTTCGCAGCTTGCTCAGCTCGCCAGTGCTGCTTCGGTATGCCTCCTCATTTGCCGCCAAGACAAGCGCGTCTGAACTAGGGGATCTGACGGTCTCCATGCTCCGGGGCGAGCACGGTTTTCAGGCTTCTGAATTAGAGACGCTGATCGCTTGGCTTAAACAGTCTGAAAAACCAGAAGTGATATGTCTCTCAAACATCCTGTTGGGCGGACTCACCACCCGGCTCCGTTCTGAAGTGGGGGTTCCCGTGGTCTCCTATCTTCAGGGAGAGGACTTCTTCCTGGACGGTTTGCCAGAGCGACATCGGAAGGAAGCTTGGCGCCTGGCGTCGCAGCGCGCGGGTGAAATGGACGGCCTCATTGCCCCGAGCCAGTATTTTGCCGACACCATGACGCGTCGGCTGGGCCTTCCGAAAGAGCGAGCGCATGTCGTGCTCAATGGGATCCAGTTGGAGGGCTTCGAGCCCGCCGCGAGTTTTCCCGAAAAACCAGTTCTTGGCTATTTTGCCAGGATGTCGCCTGAGAAGGGGCTCGGGTTGCTGGTTGACACTTTTCTTTTGTTACGCCGGGATCCACGTCTCGCGGGCTTGCGGCTCAAGGTGGGAGGGAGTTGCACAGCCGCTGATAAAGGATTTGTCAACGACATCAAGGCCCGCCTCGAAAGGAGTGATGCCATGGCGTCGGTTGAATTCTGCCCGAATGTGGACCGTGCCGGGAAAATCGAGTTTCTACGTTCTCTCACGGTGTTCTGCACGCCCGCGCTTTATGGAGAAGCGTTCGGTCTCTATGTGATCGAGGCGATGGCGTGCGGCGTGCCGGTGGTGGTTCCCAATGTGGCCGCTTTTCCAGAACTGATCGCTTCGACCGATGGGGGCCTCGTGACGGGGTCCTCGGCGCAGGAGCTGGCGCGAGCCATTGGGGAACTGGTTGTTGACCCGGAACGCGCGCGTGCGATGGGCCTCAAGGGTTATCAAAGTGTGGTCCAACGGTTTTCGATCGAGCGGATGGCGCGGGAAACCGCGGACGTTTTGCGCCGGATCACAAGCCGGGGTCAAAGAATCGAAATGACGGATGAACACGGTTGAGACAGATTTGCGATTGGGTTCCGATTGGCCGTTTGGCACCTTTAAATCCAGCAAAACATATTTGAAATTTGAACCACAGAGGTACGGAGACACAGAGGGGAAGAGAAATGAAGCGCCAAAGGGAACCCCATGTTGAACACACCAAGGCGTCCTCATCAGAAAAGAAAACTCTGGTTTTGCTTCCTTTTCTCTGTGCCTCCGTGCCTCTGTGGTTCAAGTTCTGAGAGATAATTCATCGAGATTTGAGATTTAAGAATCTAAAATCCAAAATCCCCGGGTGAAGATGCCAACCGTCACAAATCCTTCTGACCCGTGTCCATGCGTGCTTATCCGTGGTTGTAATGCCGTTTTTAGTTAACGTTCATCAAGCTTTTCCCATGCCCCACGAATTTACCATCACCCGGCGTGTCGAGTTTTCCGAGACCGACATGGCGGGCATCATGCATTACTCGAACTACTTTCGGTTTATGGAGACTGCTGAGCATGCCTTTTTCAGATCGCTCGGGTTTTCGATCGTCACGGAGATGACGGATCCGCCGGTGGGTTGGCCGCGCGTGCATGCGTCGTGTGATTTCAGCCGGCCTTTGCGCTTCGAAGACGAGGTGGAGGTGCGCCTGCTGGTGAAAGAAAAAAAACGGAAGGCTCTCACCTATCAATTTCGTTTTCGCAAGATCGGAGATCCTTCGGACGGCGAGGTGGCGCTGGGGGAGATTACGGTGGTGTGCGTGCAACGCCAGCTCAATGGTGAAATGAAAGCCGTTGCCATTCCCGCAGTGATCGCGGATCAAATCGAAACGGCTCCCCCTGAGACGGTGAATCTGAGAACCGCGTAAAGGAATCTAAATGGGACCGAAATGACGACTCTTAAACCTGGAGAAGGCAGTTCAGAAATCGCTCATTGACGCTCATCATCACGAATCCAAAGAGGTGCGAAAGAATCCATTTGAACCTGGAAAGAGCCATTGAATTAACCGCAAAGAACGCAAAGAACGCAAAGGCAAGAACTTGTGGAGTCCTGAGAGAGGGATGATCCTTATCTCCTCGGTGATGACTTGAAGAATCACCGTGTTTCGCAACCCATTCTCTATGTGTTCTTTGCGATCTTTGCGGTTAAATGAACTGCCGGATTAAGGTTGAACTGTCTTTCACCGCGACGGTGAGGTGATCAATCAGTGTCGCTTCTTCACCATGGGTGCAGGTCAGCGAAAATTAGGGGTTCATGCTAAAACAAAAGCCTCTCCCGGTTGCCCGGGAGAGGCTTGGATCGAACGGGCTTAGCCGCTGATTAGAACTTGTAGATCAGGTTCAAAGCGAGCGAGATCGCATTCTTGTCCGCAATGCCAAACGGCTTGCTGACGGGGTCCATGCCGCCGGTCATGGCGGAGTCCCAACGAAACTCAAGACGGCTGATGACATTCGCCCAGAGCGAGTAATCCAACGTGCTGGTCACGCCCAGGAGTTCGTTGCGGGCATCGCTGTCTCCACCTTCGCCGCGGGTGTACCACAATCCGTCTGTGGACCAAGCGTACTCAACGCGGTTGTTGATCTTCAATTTCTCTGTCACTTGGTAGGACAAGTAAACAGATGCGGCGCTGGCGTAGGCCGATGAGGTCAGAGCCTTTTGCGCGCTGTAGCCGACGTAATCGTAGGCTGCGCCGAGCGTCAGGCCTTCGAGCGGCGTCGGGATCGTGGTGCCCACGTAGATGCTGGTGGAGTCGCGGCGGGTTAGGCCAGGATTGACGGCGGCATTGAAGCCGTCCACAACACCCGCATACAAGGTCGCGCGGTGCAGAAAACCGAGGCTTTCCGGAGCGGTCAAAACCATCGACGCCATATAGGTCTTCTCGCTCTCAGAGGCGCCGAAGGTCTGTCCATCCACCGCGCGGTCGTTGATGCCGGGATTGACTGTGTTGGCGACGCCGGCGTTCAAGCTCAGCACGTCGTTCACACGGTAGCTCGCCAGCAAACCAGTGTGCTGCGTGGGTTCGAGGCCCCAGCCGTAAGAGCGGCTGTAGTTCGGGTTGCTGCCCGCTTCGAAGACTTCGTAACCAATAATGGTGTCAAACGTGCCCATCTTGAAGTCGATGCCGTTGCCCACAGGGGCGCGAACCGCAACATAAGCCTGTTTGATGCCAAAGTCGCTTGTCGCAGCGCTGTTGATCGACGCGTTGTAACCAGTGGCGTCAGGGCCGAACAAAAGGTCGACCTTGTAACCGGCTGACCATTCGCCCTCGTCGAGGGGCTTCTCAACCGTCAGTTTCACCACGTTCAGGTTGAAACCGTCCTGTTTGGCGGGGCCGTCGAAGGAACGGCCGGGCAACGGGGCGTTGCCAGAACCGAACTTCCAGATGGCCGACGTATCGACGTAACCGCTCAGGGTTGTCGACGAGAGGGCGGTGAGAACTTGGTGAGAAGCCTCTTCCGCCTGCATGACCGAGCCCAAGCTAACCACACCCGCAGCAGCCAGGCCGACCGTCCATTGATTCAACTTCATTGTGTTCCTCCAGCGATTGTATTTTCGCGTGCTATTTTACTCGTTTGCGATGCGTGTTTTTTGGGGCAAAAAAACGGTTTGCCCACGCACCAAACGGTGCATTTGAGGCGTAATCTAGGTAAAAGAGATCCCCTTGACAATAAGTTTTTTCCAATCGCGTGGGGCTGGGGCGCATCTCAGATTTTTCGTGCTCGCGTTTCCTACTCGTAATCGTAATCGTAATCGTAATCGTAATCGTAATCCCATGAACCGCCGATTCGACCACGAAAGGCTGGAGGTTTATTGGAAAGTGCCGCCGCCCTGGATGTGCTCGTGCCCAAAGGCCGATGTTCTGGGGAGGCAGTGCTGTCAGGAAAAGACCGCCTCTGGAGCGTCGTTTCGATGCTAGTCGCCTTGATAAAGGCAAATTCCGATTACCGGTTGCACGAGGGAAACCCGGGATAGGATTACGATTACGAGAAGATCTGGAAAAATCTGAGATGCGCACGTGGGACTGATTCAAGAAAACGGAGCGCAGGCTACCATGCGGTTTTCGTTCACGAATCCGCCGGTCGCGCACCCAGGTCGGTTGAAAATCGGCGCTTCATCACATCTGCCTGCGCGACCCCTGGTTTCTTGAATCAACTCTGTCAATCGTGCCCTTTTCAATCGAGGCCACTCCCGACATCCAATTACCGGACGGGTACGAATTCGTCCGCATGGTAGGAACTCCTGACCAGCGGGCCGCTGGCGACGTGCACAAATCCCAGGCGCGCGCCCAAGCGTCCGTATTCCGCAAACTTTTCAGGAGTCACGAACTCCTGGACTTCTAAATGGTGGAGTGTGGGTTGCAAATATTGGCCGAGCGTCAGAATATCACACCCCACCCCACGCAGATCGTTCAAAGCTTCAAACAGTTCATCCTCGCTTTCGCCAAGGCCCAGCATGAGCCCGGATTTGGTATGGATCGTGCCCCCGCAACGGGCTTTTACCTTCTTGAGAACGCTCAAGGATCGGTCGTAGGTCGCCCGTGATCGAACCGAGGGCGTCAGTCGCCGCACCGTTTCGAGGTTGTGATTGAAGATGTGTGGGCGGGCCGCGATCACACTCTCGAGGGCTGGCTCACGGTCCAGGAAATCCGGTGTCAGGACTTCGATGATCATGTCCGGACGCATGGCCCGGACAGCCTCGATGGTTTGCCGAAAATGTCCTGCTCCTCCGTCGTCAAGGTCGTCGCGGGCGACCGCCGTGATCACGACATGCCTCAGACCCATCCGCCGGGCAGCTTCAGCAACCCGGGCGGGCTCGCCGGGATCGAGCGGAAGGGGTTTCGCGGTGGTGACGGCGCAAAATCCGCAGGCGCGCGTGCAGCGATCGCCGGCGATCATGAAAGTCGCGGTGCCCTGGCTCCAGCATTCCCAATGGTTCGGACATTTCGCGCTTTCACAAACCGTGTGCAAGCGCAGGTCGGCCAGCAGACCCCGCGTTTTTGTGAAGGAATCCGATGCGGGCAGGGGAAGTCGCAGCCAGTGGGGAAGACGCTTTCTCTGGGGCCGCGTTGTGGGTTCTGCGTGTTGCATCGGGTGGCAAAGAAAACCACAACGCCACAAACTGCAACTCTAAACCAAACGCTTTCGGATTTTTAATATCATTGTCAGTCGTCGTCACGGCATCTCCATGATCCGAATGCGGCGGTACTCCATCTGTCCGCGGTCGCCTTCCACGCCGATGGGGCCGGTGGCCGGAAGCTTCATCGCAGCCTCCAGCACCTCTCCGTTGCAGAGGCTATGCGCGACTCCGCCCTTCACCGTCACTTCGATTTCGTTCCACTCGCCTGCCCTGTAGTGCTTGAGCTGTTTGTAGGGCCCCGCGAGGAGGTAGTCGCGGCATTGCAGCTGGGGCCCGCGGACATAGATGCCGCTGTCGGCGTTCGGAGTGGCCCGGAACTCCATGCGCAGCGTGAAGTTATTCGGGAACTCTTTTGTGGTGTGGAGCTGCTGAATTTTTCGGCCTTCGGGTGGTGTTGTGACAATAAGCCGTCCGTTCTTCGCCACGAACCGCCCATCAGGAGTGCTCGTCTGGCCGTCGAAGCTGATGGCGTGCGCTACGAACGGCCACGCGGCCGCGTTGGGGTCGCTGGCCTGCCAGCGTTTCGCGGACTGCATGTCCCCTTCCGAAGTCGGCCTGTAGCCCCAGCCGGTGAGGTCGCGACCGCTGAACAAACTTACGAATCCGGGCTCGGGCGTGAATTGATAAGGCTCGGTGTCGAGAAAACCGAGGGTCGCGAAGACCGGACGCAACGCAGCAGCCCACTTCTCGTAGCCCGCCTTGTTCAAGTGCAGCAGGTCCGGGAATTCTCCCGGCTTTGCATCCCCCTGCGCGCTGGCGAAAAGCGTCCACGTTTCGACGAGCGTCACCTGCGGGTCGCCCTTCACTCCGGCTGCGTAAAGTTGATTCAACTTCTTGATTTTGTCGGCGGGCCGCTTCTTCGACTCCGAACTTGGAAAGACCTCGCAGAGCACGACGGGTATCTTCGGGTCGTGCCGCTTGATTTCGGCAAGGATGAGTTTCACGTTCGCAGCGATGGTTTCGGGGTCGGCCTGTTCTTCAAGATCGTTGGTGCCGATGAGCAACACCACGGCTGCCGGCTTCAGTGAAAGAACGTCCTCTTTGAGCCGGATGAGCACGCCGCGAGACGTGTCGCCGCTGATGCCGCGATTGGCCAGCCTCACGCCGGGGAAGAAGGCGCTAAAATCTTCACCCCACCCTTGCGTGATGGAATCGCCGAGCAACACCAGCGCGTTTTGATCCTGCCCCTCCCTCGCTCCCCACGCAGCGCGGCGTTCCACCCACAGCTTGCGAAACCAATCCTGACGGCGGATCGGCCCCGAGCCTGGCAGGGCGTCGTCGGATGCGGGAATCTGCCAGCGCGCGGTTGAGGAAGATGCGGCGGAAGCTTTGTCCTGCGCCCCAAGCGGCAGTGCCAGGAAGGCCAGGGTGAGCGCGAGTAAAACAAAATGGAGAGGAATGCGTTTCATGATTTGGACGGGAACATCCCCTGGAGGTTAGAACAGCGTTGGGCGCTGGCAATCCATTTTTCCGCGCCATGCCACGACCGGTCAGCAATTCTCATCGGCCCGACTTTCCGTCCGCTCGCCGATCTGGCGTCCGGATCGACTTTGGCAACGGCCTGGAGCCGAGCGTTTCCAACGGTTTGGATTTGGCCGTGACATCGAGCAGTAAAAGGGGTGGGAAAGAGGGCTTCCACCAGTGAGCCGAAGTAGCTTTGGAGTCGGGAGTTCTGAGGCTGTAGAGCGATTGCGTGGAGGACATAGGGAGCGTGGGGACGGACCAGAATGGCGCTTAGATAAGGGCCTTGTTTTTTGAGGGTTGGATTTTTTTGTATTTGCTGCGATGGGGTATGTCCTTGTAGTGACGGCGGTGTTTGTTGAGCAAAGCAAAGGGCTTGGGTCGACGTTTGAGGGCGCGAGGTTCGCGGCGAC
>CAMBEJ010000113.1 GCA_945865375.1 Akkermansia muciniphila
GATGAATGGCCCTCGGAGAGCCGGATGCGGGAAAACCGCCTGTCCGGTTCGATGAGGGGCGAAGCGAGACGGTCATTGGCCTGTGCCTCTCAATCCGTCCGCTTCGCCTACTCTACTGTCACTTCAGCGTGGTTAAGCGGCGGGATACCTGCGTCAGGGGAGGCGACCTCGGATAGCGTGAGTTGCACCCCAAGGGAGATGACTTTCGGCTTTTTCATTCCTGGAAACAGCGTTATGGTTCGTTTGGGTTGATCAATGACGCCTTGCTGCCTGTTGTTTTGTGCGAAATTCAATGAACTTTTTGAAACTCATCGTTCGGAGTATGAGGTTTCACGCCCTCAAACAGGCGGGAGTGTTCCTCGGTGCCATGGTTGCCGCAGGCGTCTTGATAGGGGCGCTGGTCGTCGGCGATTCCGTCCGACTAAGCCTCGGCAGACTGGCTTTCTTGAGGCTGGGAAAGGTGGATTGGAGTCTGAGCTCAGGCGACCGCCTTTTCCGCGCGGCCCTCGCCGCCGAGCTGAGCCAGGAGACGCGACGGCCCACCGCCGCTGTGTTGAGCCTCCCAGCGGTGGCCACATCCGGCGAAGGCGCAACGCGGGCGAACCGGGTTCAGCTCTTGGGTGTCGATTCCGAATTCTGGAGCTTGGCTCCTGTGCCCGCTCCTTCCCTAACGATACCTGAAGACGGCGTGGCTTTGAACCAGGCTCTGGCGCGCCATCTGAAAGCGGAAGTCGGCGACTTGGTCGTCCTCCGCGTTCACAAACCATCGGATCTCTCCAGAGATTCGCTCCTTTCAAAATCCGAGGATTCGTCCGTCGCCCTTCGTCTTAGAGTGTCATCAATCGTCGGGGAGGACTCATTGGGGCGGTTCAGCCTCATGGCTGGCCAGGTCTCGGCCATGAACGCTTTCGTTTCTGCCGTTTTCTTGCAGAAAAAAGTGAAGGCGGAAGGAAAGGCAAACCTGCTGCTCGTGGCCAAAGAAACCACGAGCCCAAGTACGTCGGGTTCTCCCGCTGAGATCGACCTCGCGGCGGCGCTCTCAAAATGTTGGAAGCTTGAGGATGGCCAGCTCTCGCTCCGGACAGGATCGAGCGGAACTGTGGACCTTCGCACCGCACGGGTTTTTCTTGATTCCGCCACGGAGTCAGCCGCTCTCAAAGCGGCTCCCGGAGCGGTTTCCATCCTGACTTATTTTGTGAATGAGCTGCGAGTTGGCGACCAGGCAACTCCCTACTCCATGGTGAGCGCGCTGCCCCCCTCGTTGATCGGTGCCCCTTTGGAGGATCACGAAATCCTGGTCTCCAAATGGGTGGCTGACGACCTCAATGTTCATGTCGGCGATCCACTCCTCCTGAAGTATTTTATCGCCACCCCAGGGCGGCAGTTGGAAGAAAAAGAGGCTCGGTTCCAAGTGCGCGGCGTCCTGGAGATGACTGCATCGACTCTGGATCAAGGGTTGATCCCCGATTTTCCAGGCTTGACCGACGCCGAGAATTGCCGTGATTGGGATGCGGGTTTTCCGATCGACTCTGGCCGGGTTCGAGAGAAGGATGAAAAGTATTGGTCTTCTTACAAAGGACTGCCAAAGGCGGTAATCACACTGCTTGCGGGTCAGAAAATGTGGGAAAACCGTTTTGGCAAGGCCACTGCCGTGAGGTTTCCGGGGCCGACGTCGGCACAGGGGGAAGAAAGTTTGCAACGCGCCCTTTCGCCGAAGGTTTTAGGGTTGGTTTTTGAGCCGGTGGGCCTTCAGGCCTCGCGCTCCGTGCGCGAGGCGCAGGATTTTGGAGGGTTGTTTCTTGGGTTCAGCATGTTCCTCATCGCCTCCGCCCTGTTGCTTATGTCACTGCTTTTCCGATTAGGCCTCGAACAGCGGTCCAACGAGGTGGGAATATTCCTTGCGATGGGATTCCATCCCCGCGAAGTCCGTAATTTGGTCCTGATGGAAGGCTTGATTCTGGTCGCTGTGGCCGGATTGTTCGGCGTGCTCGCCGGGGTGCTCTATGCGAAGGCCATGATCCTTGGGCTGGCCACGATCTGGAATGACGCCGTTGGAACAACACAACTGAGTGGCTACTACACCCCGCTGACACTCGGAGTCGGTTGGCTGATTTCGGTCCTGGTCGCTGGAGGAACGCTTTGGATTGGGATTCGCAAGTTCGCGCAACTGCCGGCCAGGGTGTTGCTGGATTCATCGAGCCTCGACGCCTCGGATTTCCAGGAGGACGGGCCTTTGGTGGAATTGGCGCAATCACGCAGCCCCTTCATCACGATCCTGTCGCGCCTCTGGCCGCTCGGTGCGCTCGGGATTTCACTGGGGATTTTTCTCTGGTCGTTGCTTGGCGGAATTCAGATGCCTGCGGGCGGTTTTTTTGCACTCGGTGCGCTCAGTTTGGCGGGCTGGCTTGGTCTGGCCAGCCTCCGGTTGGAGGCCTACTCACGCCTGTCATTCGCAAGTCGTTCCCGCATTGGACCTTTGGAACTGGCAATCCGCAACGCAGGCCGGAGAGCCAGGAGGAGCCTCGCGACGATCGCCATCCTCGCCTGCGGCGCGTTTGTGGTCGTGTCGGTGGGTGTCTTCCGGCTCGACGAAGTCCGAGATGCGTCCTTGAGAAAATCAGGAACAGGCGGGTTCGCTCTTTTCGGCGAAGCTTCGCTGCCTGTTGTTCATGACTTAAATTCGAAGTCCGGCCGTGAGTTCCACAGCTTGGCCGCGCAGGAAATGGAGGGTGTCCATGTGGTTGCGTTCCGGGTCAGGGACGGCGACGAGGCCAGTTGCCTGAACCTAAACCGGGCTCAGCGCCCCAGGCTGGTGGGCGTCAACCCAGCAACACTCAAAGAGGCCGGGGCTTTCCGCTTCTCCCAATTCGCTCCCGGTTGTTCGCCTGCTTTGGGTTGGGGGTTGTTGACCCCATCGAACTCGCCCTCAGCGGGCAACCTCGGCGGAGTCATCGAACTCCCGGCTATTGTGGATCAGGCCTCGGCGCAGTGGGCCCTCGGGAAAAAGGCGGGTGAAACACTCGACTTTTCGGATGAGAAAGGTCGGTCCTTTAGACTCAGGATCGTCGCGACACTCGACAACTCCATCCTTCAAGGTAACCTCGTTGTTTCGGAACAGGCGTTTTCCTCCATGTTCCCTTCGGAAGCCGGATATCGAATGTTTTTGGTGGACGCTCCGTCGAACAAAATCGACAAAGTGTCCACTTTTTTAACTAGAAACCTCAGCGATCTCGGCGTCCAATGGCAACGCAGTGCATCGCGGCTGGAAAGTTTCAATGCCGTGCAAAACACGTATTTGTCCACGTTTCAACTGTTGGGTGGTTTGGGGCTGGTTGTCGGATGCTTCGGCCTGGGTGCCGTGGTGTTGCGTAATGTCTTCGAGAGACGCGGCGAGCTCGCCTCCCTGGCGGCTTTTGGATTCTCTCGTCCAGAATTGGTCAAGCTGGTGGCCTTGGAGCACGTGGGGTTGCTCTTCGTCGGGCTCGCCATCGCGGTTTTCAGTGCGGCGATGGCGGTCTTCCCGTCCTGGCTGGGGCGCGGGGAGGTTCTGTTTCCAAAATCGCTCGCCTACACGATGCTCGGCGTTGTGCTGAATGGAATAGTTTGGGCTTGGATCGCCTCCTTGCTCGCCGTCAGGAAACACCCTGCGGAAGTCCTTCGCGATTCCTAAATTGTTATGCGTCAATCATCTGTTGCAATCGGGTTGTTGGTGTTCGGCCTTTCGAGTGTGTTCCGCCTTCTCGCTCAGGGCTATGTGAATGATTTCGAGAAAGCGTCCGTGGGGAATATTCCCGAGGAGTTCCTCGTGCTGGAAGGCGAGTTCGCCGTCCGCGAAGAGGCTGGGAATAAGTTCTTGGAGCTCCCAGGGTCCCCTTTGGATAGCTTCGGAATCATCTTTGGTCCCACTCATCAGTCCGGTCAATGGGTGGGAGTTCGCATCCTCGGGACAAGCAAAGGGCGGCGGTCGCCCACTTTCGGAGTGGGCTTGAACGGCACCCCAGGTTTCAAACTCCAGGTGAGCCCCGCAAAGAAACAGATCGAGATTCTCCGTGGAGAAGTGGTCATCGCTTCAGCGCCTTTCGAATGGGCTTCCGGCAAGTGGCTGGTTCTGCGTCTCCAGTTAAGGCAAACGACAAAGGGTTCTCACCAGGTTGAAGGCAAAGCATGGGTCCAGGGGGCCGAGGAACCCAAAGATTGGCTGATCGGTTTCCCGGTGACAGAATTGCCCCCAGCCGGGCGGGCGATGATAATAGGAAGCCCCTATTCTGGAACCCCTATCTGCTACGATGATTTGAAGGTCGACAAAGTGGCGAAGTAAGTTTTCATCCACGGAGCTGAAAGGCTTGTTTCTTTGCTCGGAATCAGGAAGCTTTCCGTGTTCTCCGCTATAACTGTGAACAGCGACCGTTCCCTTGCCGTTTTGAGAAAAAGCCTCCGCTCTGGAAGGGTGGGTCACGCCTATCTGTTCTCGTCGGACACTCTCGGAGAGATCGAAGACGTCTCCGTGTCCTTCGCACAGGCACTCAATTGCACGAAAAACCTGCCTGACACCACTTCGGAAAGCCGGGATGAACCTTGCGGCGAATGCCGGAGCTGCACCACCATATCGAAACACACACACGTGGATGTTCATTGGGTCCGCCCTGAGTCCAGGTCGCGCGTCATCACCGTGGACCAGATCCGCGAGTTGATGGGGGAGATTTTTCTGAAGCCGACGGAAGGGCTCTATAAAGTCGTGGTGATCGTTTCAGCCGACCGCCTCAATACCGAGGCTGCAAACGCGTTCTTAAAAACACTCGAGGAACCCCCTCCGAGATCCGTGATTCTGCTGCTGACCACGGAACCCGCTCGCGTTCTTGAGACGGTTCGCTCACGATGTCTTAGGCTGACGTTTGAGGGTTCCGGGGAATTTGTTGGGTCCGACCTCAGCCGAGCCTGTGTGGAGACTTTTGCCGTGATGTGGGGTCGGAGCCGAACCCATTTATTGGATCGGTATGCCATGCTCGCCCTTTTGCTGAAAGACCTCGCGGGCTGCAAGGCCGAAATAGAGGCTGCGCTCTTGGCAAAATCACCGCTGTCGTATTACGAGGATGCAGACCCCAGGGTTCGTTCCCAGTGGGAGGAAGACCGCAAGGCTGCAGTCGAGGCGGAGTACCGACATCAAAGGGCTCAGCTTCTTTTGGCCATTCAGTGGTGGCTACGGGATGTGTGGCTGGAGTCTCTGGAGATGGGGTGTCAACGATTGGCCTTCCCGGAGCAGGCAGCGCTCACACAGTCGCTCGCCAAACGACTCACCCCTGAGGAAGCTCTGGCGAACGTCGGGGTTCTTGAAAAAGTCCAGCGCCAGTTGACGTCGAATGTGCAGGAACTTTTGGCCCTCGAAGTGGCGTTGCTCCAGCTACACGGCTGACCATGGTGCCCACGCCCTCAGTTCGCGCCCCTTTCTTCAACCGCTTCAGAGCCGTGTGGTGGATGTCATTGATGGGAGCTTGGCTCGGCTTGACTCTCGTGAAGCTTGGCAACCCCGTGATCCTCGACAACAAGGTTCAACCCCCAACCGATTTTCTGGAGCTGGTGTTTCAGCCGTGGCCGCTCCGGTGGGGGTGGGGGCTTCTCGGGGTCCTCTTGTTGCTGGGTCTGGGCTCCCGACAATGGTCGCTGAGGGTCTCTCCCAATCGGTGGTTGGCAGCTCCTCTTGTGTGGTTGATTTGGCAATGGGTTGCCGCTTCCACCACTGTCGATCTTCCTCTCTCAACGATCACTCTCGCCCACTTTACCGTTTGTACGATCCTGTTCTACCTCGGCCTTTTTTCGCCACAATCCCACACCGGAACGGCCCCGATCTTCTGGGGGATTCTCCTGGGCTTCTTGTTCGTCGTTTGGGTCGGCTTCGATCAGCACTTTGGTGGGTTGGAGGCAACCAGGATGATGGTGTCTGAGCAAGTGGGGTGGGAGAACCTGCCGAAGGAGTATCTGAAACGATTGCGAAGCGACCGTATTTTCGCGACTCTAGTCTATCCAAACGCCCTTGCAGGGGCGATTTTACTCTGTCTTCCCGTTCTGATAGTGTTTGTGTTTAGGTTGCTGTATCGATATAGCTTCGTCGTTTTGGCGGTTCCTGTCGGGATGTTGGCGTACTTTGGAGTGGCTTGCATGGTTTGGTCCGGATCCAAGGCAGGGTGGTTGCTGTCCCTTCTGCTCCTCACTGTTTGGGTTTGGCATTTGAAACCGCTGCTCCGATGGCGGACGCTTATCGTCGCTCTGGTCGCACTGGTAGGGGTCAGCTTGTTTGCCGTCAAGTATTCCTCCTATTTCCAGAAAGGGGCCACCAGCGTTGGTGCCCGCGTGGATTATTGGAGTGCAGCGGTTGACACGTTGAAGAAGCGTCCCATTTTGGGCTCCGGACCGGGCACTTTCTCCATCATGTATCGTGCTGTGAAGTCGCCTGAATCGGAGATGGCTTTGCTAGCCCACAACGATTACCTCCAGCAAGGATCGGATTCAGGC
The DNA here is from genome assembly GCA_945865375.1 of Akkermansia muciniphila. Taxonomy (GTDB): domain Bacteria; phylum Verrucomicrobiota; class Verrucomicrobiia; order Limisphaerales; family F1-80-MAGS106; genus F1-80-MAGS106. Next base: position 6,508 of record CAMBEJ010000113.1, read on the forward strand.
ATCGTGGGTATGCTCCTCTATTTTTGCATCTTTCCTGCCGGTGTGATTCAGCTTTATCGTAAAAGTAGGCGTGACAATCTGACTTTTGTCTTATGGCTCGGGTTGCTTGGATGGACGTTGCAAGGGTTCGTCGAGTTCGGGCTTTATATTCCCGCGCTGAGTGGTTGCAGCTTTTTCTTCCTTGGATGGCTCCATGGGGTGGGTTCGCCCACGATGAGGTGTGGTTTTGACACAAAAACAGGTATCGTCAACAAATGAAAATTCTGATTTTGAACGGTCCGAACCTGAATCTCTTGGGTTTCAGGGAGCCTCACATTTATGGAGGCGCGACCTTGGGTGACATTGAGCGCTTAGTTCGCGATAAAGCAGCACAACTCGGCGTCGAAGTGGAATTTCGCCAGACCAATCACGAGGGGGATTTGGTGAGTTGGATCCAGGATGCCAGGGGTGTTTTTGACCGCATTCTGATCAACGCCGCCGCTTACACACACACGAGCATCGCCCTCCGGGATGCCATCGCCGCCACGGGAATCCCAACGGTCGAAGTGCATCTGTCGAACATCCATGCCCGGGAGAGTTTCCGCCATCAATCGTTGATCGCTTCAGTCTGCGTGGGCCAGGTTGTGGGCTTCGGAACCGCCTCCTACACTTTAGGTTTGGAAGCTGCCTGTAACGTTAATCTGAAGACAAAAGGCTAACTCGGCGCGCTCGTTTGACCTGAAAATGCGAGGTTGAGTTTTGTTCAGGCACAAAAGCAGGCTTGACTGAGGCGGGGCTCTCATTGTAGTTTGGCCCTGTTCGGTGCCCTTTGGGTGTGAATCCGGGTTTGTGCTGCAAGAATGCCATCTTGAGCCGCCTTCCGGTGGGGAGTAAGCGTCCTGAGTCAATAAACGACTGCCGTAAAGTTGCAGGAATTAGAATTCTACTGTGGACCTCAAAGACATCAAAGCTATCGTCGATTTGATGAAAAAGAACTCTATCACGGAGTTCGAGTTGGAAAAGCAGGAATTTAAGATTCGACTGAAAAGAGGAGGGATTGCAGGGTCGAATTTGAATTACGTTGACGATAACGGGCTGATCACGGCTCAGGCGTCGTTAGCCCAGAGTCTGCCCCCACTGGTCCTCCCTGCATCCCCGCACAATGGGGATCTTGAGATTAAGTCACCGATGATCGGCACGTTCTACAGAGCGCCTTCGCCTGAATCCGCCAATTACGCCGAGATTGGGTCGGAGGTGAATCCTGAGAGCGTCGTCTGCATCATCGAGGCGATGAAGGTCATGAACGAGATTAAGGCTGAGTTGCGAGGTGTTGTGACCCAGATCCTAGTCGAGGGCGGCAAACCGGTTGAGTTCGGCCAACCGCTCTTCAAGATCCGTCCGTTCTGATCACTTCAGTTTTGACCCAACTCCCCGCCGCGAAGTCGCGTGAGGGTCTGTTTGGGAAGGCTTTCATGTTTGAAAAGATACTTATTGCGAACCGAGGAGAGATTGCTATCCGTATCATCAGGGCCTGCAAGGAACTGAATATTCGGACGGTAGCGGTCTACTCCGAGGCCGACGCCAACTCCATGCACGTCCAGTTGGCCGATGAGGCGATATGCATAGGAAAGCCTCCCAGCTCGGAGAGTTATCTGCGTATCGACCGTCTCATCAGCGCCGCAGAGATCGCGGATGTGGACGCCATTCATCCGGGGTATGGATTTCTGAGCGAGAACGCCCATTTTGCGGAGGTGTGTGAGAGTTGCAATATCCGGTTCATCGGGCCGAGTTCCCGGGCCATGAACGCTCTGAAGGACAAGGCTGTCAGCCGGACTTTGGCAAAGAAGGCGGGAGTGCCGACGCCCCCGGGTTCGGACGGCATTGTGGAGACGGAGCAGGATGCGTTAGCCACCGCGAAGAAAATTGGTTACCCGATCATGATCAAGGCGGTTGCGGGGGGGGGAGGGCGCGGTATGCGCGTGGCTCACAACGACATTTCTTTGATCAAAGGCTATCACACCGCCCGCACGGAAGCGGAGAAGGTTTTCGGCAATTCAGGCGTTTATATCGAGAAGTTCATCGAGAATCCACACCATATCGAATTCCAGATCCTCGGCGATTCGAAGGGAAATATTATTCACTTGGGTGAGCGTGATTGCTCCATCCAACGGCGCCACCAAAAATTGATCGAGGAAACCCCTTCGCCGCTCCTTGAAAACCGTTTCAAAGATCTGCGCAAGAAGATGGGTAAAGCGGCCATTCGTATCGCGGAGCTCGCGAGTTATACGAATGCAGGAACTGTCGAGTTCATCGTGGATGACGCCGGAAATTTTTATTTCCTGGAGGTCAACAAACGTATTCAGGTGGAACATCCTATCACAGAAGAAGTGACGGGGATCGATCTGGTGCGACAGCAGATCCTCATCGCCATGGGTGAACCGCTCAAGATCTCGCAGTCCGATGTCCAATTTAAAGGCCATTCCATCGAGTGCCGAATAAACGCCGAGGATCCTTTCGATGACTTTAGACCCTGCCCTGGTCGTATCGAGATGTTTTATGCGCCAGGAGGCCGTGGGATCCGCCTCGACAGTCATGCGTACGCGGGTTACACCGTTCCGCCCCACTATGATTCGCTTCTGGGCAAACTCATTTCCTACGGCAAGGACAGAAGAGAAGCGTTGGACAAAATGGCCCGCGCGTTGAGCGAGTTCATGATCACCGGGGTGAAGACCACTGTGCCTTTCGAGCAGGCGATCCTCCAGGACCCGAATTTTCGAAGGGGCGTTTATTCAACCAACTTCATCGAGCAACTCTTGGGGGGAGCTCGACGCGAGTTGATCGAGGAGAAAGCCTAGCAGGACAGCACCGATCCATACGCGGCGCGCCTGTCCGTGGTTCATAGGACTCTTTCTCTTTCATGAAACCGATTGCTGAGTGTTTTCTGTATGGCTTTATCGATACAGCCTACCTTCACAATCGTTCATGCACCGATTTGACAGCCGTTTTGTGTGATAACGGAGTCGATTTATTGCAGTTCCGTGCAAAGGGTCTTGAGCTTGGACGCGTCGCCCAGTTGGCGGAGGAGATAAAGTCCGTGACGGATCGATTTGGGGTGCCCTTGGTGATCAACGATTATCCTCGCTTCGCCGCGCAAATCGGTGCCGCCTATTGTCATCTTGGGCAGGAGGATTTGGCTTTGAATGAGGTGGCGGATGCGGATCCCAAGACGTTCGCTCCAACGGCGGGTTATCAGCTCGGTGTCAGCACCCATTCCCCGGCACAGGCCGCGCGTGCGATTTCCTTTGGAGCAGCTTATTTGGGCGTGGGCCCCGTTTACGCGACGGAAACAAAACCGACCGCCAAGGCAGTGACTCTGGAATATGTCCGATGGGCTTCTAAGAACGTCCCGATCCCTTGGTTCGCAATCGGAGGGATTTCGCTCTCCAATTTGGATCAGGTTCTCGGGGCGGGAGCCAACCGTATTTGCGTGGTTTCAGGGATCCTCAACGCTCCAGACCCTGCGCGTGCTTGCAAGAGTTTTAAGGAGCGTCTAACTTCAGCCTACTAATGAGCGTGCTAATCGTTGGATCGACGGCCCTGGACTCCATAAAAACACCCACGCGCGAGAATCCGAGGCTTCTCGGCGGATCCGCCAGCTATGCGGCGGTGGCCGCCAGCTTTTTCTCGCCCGTCAATTTGGTGGGAGTGGTTGGCCGCGATTTTCCCAAGAAATATCTGGAGCTTTACCGGCGCCACGGCATCAACTTGGAGGGACTTCAAGTCAGCGACGGAAAGACGTTTCATTGGTCAGGGGAGTACGAGGTCAACATGAATAACCGTCGCACTCTGTCGACCGAGTTGGGGGTTTTTGAAAGGTTTACTCCTCACCTGCCCGAGTCCTACAGGAATGCGGAGTTTGTTCTTCTAGCGAACATTGCGCCTTCGCTTCAGTTGCACGTTTTGGATCAGATCCGCAGCCCGAAGTTTGTGGTGGCTGACACCATGGACCTCTGGTTGAACATCGCCTTGCCGGACTTGCTCAAATTGCTTCAGCGGCTCGATGCCTTCGTCCTGAACGATAGCGAGGCGCGTCAGCTCACTGACGAGCAAAATGTGGTTCAAGCTCTCAAAAAGATCCATCAGCTCGGCCCCAAGTATGTCATTGTGAAGAAGGGCGAGCACGGCTCGATTGTGTCCGGCCCTGATGGTCTGTTCGTCGCACCCGCTTTTCCGCTCAGAAAAGTGGTGGACCCCACGGGTGCCGGAGACTGTTTTGTGGGCGCTATGCTGGGCTATCTGGCAACCCATAAAGGCGACATTGATAAAAAGTTGCGCAAAGCTGTCGTGTACGGCAGCGTCGTCGCCTCGTTCTGTTGCGAAGGGTTTGGCCTAGCCCGAACAACTCGAGCCACACGGACCATGATCGATGATCGCTACCGGGAGGTCGAGGCGCTGGTGAAATTCTGAGCCCCCTCCGGCGACGACTCAAACCCATCCCCGGAGGCGGTAGTAGAGGGTGCCCAGGGTCTCGTGCAGCCAGGCATTGAAGCATTCCAAGTTCCGGTTCTTGGGCACAAATTCGAACCGCGCACCCCCTAGCAGGACTGATTCGGCATCGAAGTCGCACCCGACTCCTTCGACTTCCAACCCTGCTTTTCTGAAGGTCGCCAACGCTCTCGGCAAATGGTTCGCGGAGGAAACCAGCCAAAACTTTTTCCAGCCAAACTTCTTTGCAAGTTCTTTGGTTTTGAGGGCCTCCTCGTGTGTGTTTTGGCATCCGTCCAGGGTGTGAATGGGCTGTTCGACAAGGCTCCAGCGGTCGAGCAAGTTTCGGATGAGCATGGATTCGCGATATTCCGTTCCGCTGATCTGGGCGGTGCCACCCGCAAGCACGAGAGCGTTTGCTTTGTGCAGCCTCAATAAGTCAACGGCCGCTATTATCCGGTCCGCTGCGTGCGTCAAATTGATGTGCCTGGGGTCGCTGGGTGACGGCTCCAGGGTTCCTCCCAGCATGACGACGGCGTCCACTGTGGTCAGGTTGGTAATGTTCACCGAGTAGGACGCTCTTTCAAGCCTTTCCAAGACTTTTGGAGCGAGGGGCGTCGCCCCCAGAATCCAGAGCAGAGCGGCGGCTGTGAAAACAGGAGCCGCTTCAACCCAGCGCTTTCGCTTCATCAGCCAAACACAAAATACCAGAAGAAAAGCCCACGTGGCACCGATCGGCGTCAGGAAGTCTTTGAAGAGGCTGACGACTATCATGAGCGGGTTCATTTGTGTCGTCTCTAACCTCACGGTTTGGGCCAGGCCAGATGCTTGTGCAGGAAATCGAACGTGCCTTTCCCGTTGATGGAATGAGGCCCCACAAACCACTCCAGTTGCGCTCTCTCCCCTACCCCCAGCTTCGCCGCATAGAGAAATCGAACCTTCGCAAATTCATAGCCCACCGTTTCATCCGGTGCCACCCCGTCGAAGTGGCCTCTCTCCACCATGAACGGACGGGGTGCGATCAACGCGGCCATCTCCGCGTAGTTGAAGGTGCTGCCCAGGTCAAATTCGAAAATCTCGTACTCCCCCCCAAATACATAACTGTAAGGACTTCGGGTTGAGGCGTTTTTCCAAACCCATTCGTTGAAGTCGGCCGAGCAGATCGAGAGGCAATAATCCGTCAGCAGGGCCGGAACGCGCATGGCTGTCTTGCCCCCGTAACTCAGTCCGTAAAAGGCAATTCGCTCGCCGTCGACGTAAGGTTGTTGCTTCAGCCAGTTGAGGATCTGCTGGTGCTGGGGTGTGATCACCGAAAAAAGTGTTTTCTTGATCGCGTTCGCCTTGCGTTGCAGCGTCCGGAAACGGTCCGTGAAAATGTAAAGGTTCTGAGGCGCGAACACGATGAATCCTCGCTCGGCGAGCTTGGCGGAGAAGGCGCTGTAGTATTGTGCACCCTCCTTTCCTATCGTGTGCTGGGGTCTCCCTTCTAGCCCATGCTGGCACACGACCACCGGACGCTTTTCCCCCTCTTTCAAATCCTTTGGCAGCAGTAGCAATCCGTAGGCGATCACGTCTTCGAAAACGTCCAAAACAACCTCGTAACCCACCCACTTCTCTTCGTCATAAACCTTTCTCGTTCTGGGCTGCGCGGGCAACAACGGGTTCTGAAACCGTCCGATGACCTCCTCGTAAAACAAATCGCGGTAACTGCGGGCAGTTTCTTCATATTTCGGGACGGAGCTGAAGTCCAATTTCTTCATGAAATCCTGCCTCGTGTAGGGGCTTTCCGTGAGAACGCGTTGGGTAAAGCGATCCATCTCCAACATTTGCGACCGTGTCCGCCGCGTCGCATCGGGGAGAGCTCTCTCCATCGAGAATCGGGGTTCGATTTCCTGCGATGCCCCTTCCAAACTCAGCTCCTTTAGAAATGCTTTTAGCGTGCCGACGGCCAGCTCAGGGCCCGTCCCGTCCCCGCTGATTGCGAGGTGAAACCGGCTACCAAATGACCCTGCTGGCAACAGCTTTTGGGCTCGCTCAAACTCCAGCTTCACGGTTTGCAAGGCAGGCGTCGTGAGCCTAGCGGGCGCTCCTCCTCCGGCACCCGGCAATGTCACATCGGGACCCCGCGCCGCCTCGATGACCAGGCATCGCGGTGCCACCAGCGAGGCGAGTTCAGCGTCGCCAAATTGTTCCAACAACCCGAACACATTGCGGTCGATGGGCTCCTGCCAGACCGTATTGCGACTCGTGAAATACCCGCTGACACACGTCGCCGTGATCCGCCGATCCAGGGCCGCCGCATACAGCGCGATCGCGCCCCCTTCACCCCAGCCAACGACGCCAATTTTTGCGTCCGACCGATTCTCCCTCGAAAACCGATCGACTGCGGCAAGCACCTTTTGGACCTCATAACCGATCAGGTGCCGGCCCAGTTCGAACGCGGAACGGTAAACGAATTCCCGGTTGCTCAGGCCGCTGCCCCGGTTGTAGTTCGCCACCTTTGGATCCCCCATTTTTCGGTTGATCAACGTCGGCACCAAAACGCGACACCCCGATTCCGCCAGAATTCTGGCGTACTGGGACGCTGGCTCCACGCCGTGGGTCAAACCCACCAGGGCCTCGGGGGTGACATCGGCGTCCGGGATGGCCACCACATCAGGGTGGTGGCCGCCCCCCACAGGGGTTAGCATCAGTCCTTCAGCAGTGATCCCATCCAGCGCTTGCCAGCGAACTTCAGCGACCGTGTAACCTTTCCCGGACGCGATCCGCGATCCCTGCCGGGTGTCGGCGATCAGCTCAAATCCACCTGATTGCGTCCGATCATCCCTCATTCCCAGGATATGAGCCAACCGGGCTCGGTTGGTCGAGACGGACTGCTCTAATAGTTCAGCGGACCTCCCGTCTCGGCTCCAAAAGAGGGCCCGGTTCGCTTGAGCCTTCTCGATTTCCTTCAAGAGAAACCGATCCACACCCGCGACCAGGTTGGAAGCGATATCGCCGCTGAGCACCAGTGGTTGGGTGCCGGCGAGGCTCTCTTTGAACTCGATCACGGCCCCGAAAGCGACGGAGCTCAAGAAACCGGCGGCAAGGAGGACCCATCGGATCGCGACGTCCCTACCACGGTCCCAAGGCGCGTTCGGTCTATCCAGAGATCTGAGCTTTTGCATAAGAAGATGCGCCGATTAAAGCAAATTGTTTAACTCCAACGCAATCAGCTTCGTGAACAAAAGCAAGGGGTCTCACGCAATCCTTAATCGGGTCGTTGATTCATTGTCGTTCGGAGGACAATGCCTACCGCAGAATGGGAAGGGTTAACCACGGATAACACGGATGGCACGGATAAATTACCCCTCTCAGCTCCCTTTCCTCATCCGTGTTATCCGTGTCATCCGTGGGTGCGCAGTTAAGCGGCGGGATACCCGCATCAGGGGAGGCGACCTCGGATAACGTGAGTTGCACCCTCTCGACTGGCAGACTCATTCAGGGGTTTGGCAAACGGGACAAGAAACTTTAAGGAAAATAGAGAGTGTTCACGGCAAGTCAGATCAGAGAACGACTGGAAGAAAGGCCGTTCCGCCCGTTTCGAATCAAAATGTCGAATGGGGAGACTCACGACATTCGAAATCATGATGCCGCATGGGTTCTCAGAAATGCCGTTCAAATCGGATTAGACCCGGACGACGAAGGTTTTGTTTTAAAAACAAGACGGTGTGCTATTTTGCACATAGCCAGCATCGAAGACGTTCAAACGCCAAAAGCGGCGTGACCCTCGGAACGGGGCCTGAAAGCCGGAGTGCTCGTGCATCCCGTCCGCCCTAGAGCGAGGGTTCATGCAACAGGTTGCTTTTGAACGACTTAGTTTCGATTAATAGGTTCTTCGCTGTTTTCGGTGGAATGTAAAGGTTGCGGAGTTGGGATGACCCGAGAGGGTTGAAGGAACTTAGCCAGGGGCAAACGAGTCTGCGAGTGCCGCCCCTGGATCCCAGTCCCAATGTCAGTCGCCCCGGAGGGCCGATGGATTTCATCTTAGAAACGAACCCGAGGAATACTGTGAGTTGTTGAATGGAAACCCTGTGATTGTTGATACACCTGACTTTTGGTGAACCCTGCTCCAACACCCTTTCAGGGCGTGAATCCAATTCCAAAACCGACCAGGTGCCGCGCTCACGGACTCGCTTGCGCCTGGCTAACATCTCTGACCCTTCCAGGGCAAAAGGCGCTTTCCAAGCCTCAAGAAAGCGGGTCATTCCATCGAAAACAGCGAAGAACCGATTGATCAGGACAGGAGCTGAAAATCAAAGGCACTGGAGCGTCCGCATCCCGCGATCTCGCTGTCTTCATTGAGGTTGCCGTCCTTCGACCCACGGCTCTGGGGTTCTAATTCTCGCGAACCAAAGGCGACTTTAGAGCGCCTTGGCGAGCGGTGTTTGGGGCATTCCGAGATTTGACTTTCGCATGGTTTCTGCTTCAACGATCTGTGGCACGTCTGAAAAAGTCTTCAGACCTATTGGGTTTTCGAGTGAGTTCGGATGGGTTTTTAAGCAAAGTCGTTATGATAGCAAACAGGCTGGTTCGTTAGCGGTTGTCTTGGCGGTTTGCCAGTTGGGCCTTGGGCGTGCGAGGGCTTCAAACGTCCTGCCAACAACCATCCCCGCATGTGTTACCCTAAACACAGATTATGCCGTCGCGGGTGTGGGGGGAATGCGGTGGAATAATAATTGGCAGACTGGGAGTCGGCCTGCTTCCGCAGTCATCACCATGCCCTTGCTCCCAAGCGGGGTCAACTTGCCGACGGGAGGAGGCGTGACCAAAGCCTACTTGTATTGGTTTGTGGTGACCCCCGCTTCGGACCCTTTTCTTGCGGGTGCCTTCATCAATTCGTCGCCTACTTCTCACCCTTACGACAAGGTCGCGTACTCCAAGGCCATGGTTTTCGACAATCATCCAATTCCGGACGCGAACATTTTCCCCTTGGGGGTTGGTTACGGGAATAATTGGCCTGGGTCTTTGAGTCCCAGTGAAAGCCTCGCCTTTCGAGCGGACGTGACCGAGTGGGTGAGCTCGCCCACCGGAGTTCACACCCTCACCGGGTTCCCTCAATTGTGCGAAGGCGCTTCATTGGTCATTTTCTACCGCGACACAGACGGCGCCAACAATCGCGACCTTTACTTATTCGAGGGTAATGATAGCAATGCTGGAGAGATTAATGACCCGAATGGATGGGATGTTCTCCTTTCTGGTTTTACCTATTTGAACAATGGCGCAGCCAAACTTCAGTTACACATAGGGGATACACAAAATAACAAGCTGGAAGAGGATGTGTTGCTTGATGGGGATCTTTTCCTGCCCAATGGTCCTAGATGGAACGGGGATACTGTCCCTTCAGCGGATGGTGCCTATCCGACAGGCTTTGATTATAGTGGGTTGTTGTGGGACATCGTCAACGTTAGCGGATTTCAGTTCCAGTCGCACTTGTTTAAGAACGGGCTTCCTGTCAATCCTAGGATGACATCTGTCCAAAGTCAGGATTTTTTCAACTTGGTGCTCGCCATCGTTGATCTGCCTTCTGCTGGTGGGGATTGCACCGGTAATCCGCCTCCGCCAAACGGGCTACCTGTTGTCAATTGTCAGGGCCCCACTGACGTTGAGGCAAATATCCTGACCGGGTTGCCGTCGGTTACCGTTTCAGCAACGGTTTCCGATCCAGAGGGCGACGACGTCATTGTGAGATGGTCTTACAGGCCATCCAGCGGGGCAATAAGCACGGTTCTTTTTTCGGAGACAGTGCCTTTCGAGTTTGCCGGGCAGCAAAAAGTTATTTCCTTTACGCCCGCTCCGAATGCTTTGCTACCAAGGGCAAATCAGGAAATCATCGTGTCGGTGGATGACAGGAAGCCCGGGCATGGGGTGCCGAGTTGCTCGATCGCAGTCCAAACCATCGAAGCCTGGTTGCCGGTGATAGATCCAGGTGCTCTGGTCTCTGCGGAGGGGGACACCATAACCGGCGGTGCCAATTTGCCGGACTTCCGGAGTAGCTACGCAGTCCAGGGTAATCCAAACGATGGCCAGATTCTGAGTCGCGTTGGGATCACGGATCCTGCGACAGTGGTTGCCTGGGACAACCATTCGAGAACGGTTCAGAGGCTGTCGCTCACGCAATCACCGGGGGCTGGCATATTTTATCCCGTGGGCACGCATCAAGTCCTCTTGGTTGTCACTGACGAGGCTCTCAACAGCAAAACGGCCATCAAAACGTTCGTCGTGAGTCGGGCTCCTGGAAATCGGCGTCCGGTTGCCACGGATGACGAGAGCTTTGCGCGACCAGGTGAGACGGTAAACATTTCAGTGCTGGCCAATGATTCTGATGTGGATGCGGATCCTATTCAACTGATGTTGGGCACGAGCTTTTCAACTGGGTTTGGGGGCACCGCGACAGTGAATTCTGATCGCACTATCAGCTATTCCGCCCCGGTTTTGTTTCCGGCTGAGTTTGGCGGAACGGACACATTCCCTTACACGATTCAAGATGAGCCCCCGGGCACCGAAAGTTCATTGGACGCGACTGCGACCGTCAGGATTCGCATCAGTTTTGTGAACGTGCCTCCGGTTGCCGTTTCGGATCAACTGACTACGCAGGAGGACACACCGGTTTCGTTTACCCTCGCCTTCCTAACCTCAAACGATACTGATGCCGATGGCGATTTGTGCAGTGTGGACACGCTGTTGTTTTCCCAGCCTGCCAGCGGATCCGTATCGTTGGTGAGTGGCAATTGGACTTATACTCCAGCCCTCAACTTTAATGGTTCCGATTCGTTCTTTTACACGATCGACGACGGTCATGGCGGGGTTGCGACAGGCACGGTGAACATCAACGTGAACGCCGTCAATGATCCGCCCGTTGCTGTCAACGACAGCGGAGACACCAGTGGTGGACCGATTACGATCTCTGTTCTCTCAAATGACTCGGATATAGACGGGAACACGCCTAGGTTGTCCTCCTTGGCTTGCAGTGGCCTGGGAACGCTGACAGCGAACGGCGATGGGACTGTCACCTACACACCGGCTGCCGGTTTCGCCGGGGACGATGTGGCGACTTACACCATCACGGACGGACTCGGTGGCACGTCCACGGCGACGATCCTCATCACTGTGCGGGGCGGAGGGACCGGCGGGCCAACAATCCAGGCAGTTGGTGACTCCTATAGCTTGGCTGAGGACACGACCTTCTTTATACCGCTCAATTCACGGGACCGTCGCATTGATCGGAGCAAATTGGACTTACACGCCGGCGCCGAACTACCACGGTCCCGATTCCTTCACCTGCAGAGTGGGTGATGGTCTTGGTGACTTTGCCATCGGGACGGTCAATGTCACGGTGAATCCCGTCAATGATCCGCCCACAATACCCAACGCTTCAGTGTCAACGTTGCACGCGGTTCCCTTGGTCAATATTGCCCTCGGTGGATCTGATCCTGAAGGGGGTGCTTTGGTCTATACGCTGGAGAGTGGCCCGAGCATCGTGAGCACTGTGGCAGGCACTGCCCAGGAACTGTGAATGTCCATGGGGATGGAACGTACACTTACACGCCGGATGCCGGATTTGTTGGAGTGGTTCAATTCCAGGCTCGTGTGACGAGCTCAGGAGGATTCGCTGTGGGGACGATCACAGTCACTGTTGTCAATGCCCCTCCCGTCGCCAGCGCTGGGGTTAATACCACACCCCAGGGAACGGCTGTCAGTGGCCAGCTCACCGCAACCGATCCTGACCCAAGCGATCTTCTGACCTTTGGTCCAGCCTCCCTGACGAGTGCAAAGGGTGTCACGGTCACCATCTCATCGAGTGGGGCCTACACCTACGGCTCAGCAAATTCGGAAGGAGTCGACACATTTTCGTTCACGGTGAACGATGGATTTGAAGGGACTGCTTCGGCCCTCATCACTCTCACTGTGACGCCTACGGCTGGATGCGATCTTTATCCTATCACGGTGCATATCGACACGGTTAAGAATCTCGCACCGGGGAGCAGCTTCGATGTTTATGGAGGGGCGAATCCGGGTAACTTCGGGTGGCTCACCTGGGGGGGGGTCCCCAGCACTCCCACGCTCGTCACAAGTCTCACGATCCTCGGCAACAGTGGTACTTACGTGAATCCTTCAGATGCCAATGACCATCAGGTGTCGATCGGAGATTGGGTCCGGGGTTCCCCGGGCATCAAGAACAGCTCCAACGTGAGTGCCAAGCTGGATATTCTGAAGACAATCGATGTCAGTGTTCCAGTTTGGGATAAAGTGACTCTTCCCGGTAACAACACGCTCTACCAGGTGGTCAATTTTGACCGGATTCATATCACGGATTACAGTCTGCCCGGAACGAATAAGATCACGGCCACATTCCTTGGTTTTGGTTGCAGTCAGACTCCTCCACCGCAGCGCCCGTGAACTGTCCTCCTGGTCCGGTGAATGCCCATATCACCACTTCCTAGGATGTCGCCTACGACGGGCCTGTGACCGCGACCGATCCTGATGAAGACTTGTTGAGGGCTCAGTTCAGTGGGTTGTGGCCTGTTGGCAAGGAGAGAACGATTTCCGTCGTTCCATGTTGAGGATGTTCCGCGACACGGATCGCGCCACCCGCGAGGTCGATAATTTCCTTGGCGAGATGAAGTCCAAGGCCGCTGTGGGGCTGGCCTTTGGTTGTAAAAAACGGGTCAAAGACAAGGGATGTGTGCTCTGCTGCAATCCCGGTTCCGTTGTCAGCCACCGAGATGAGGTAGGATTCGGGGAACTTTTTTAAGGTCAACCAAATCGTGGCGTCCGCTTCCCCTGTCACCGCCTCAATCGCATTGTTTAGGAGGTAGAGGATGGCGCGGGCGAGTTCGCTCAGGAGACCGACCCAAGCGCAGCCCTCGTGCAGATCCAGTTTGAGAGTGATCTTGTTCATGATCAACCGGAGGTTGACCACGGTTGTCAGATCGGTGAGGAGGCTAGCGAGTTGCGTCTCCTGTGGATCTTTTTGGCTTCGGGCGATCAACAGCAGGCTTCTGAGCTTTTGGCCGGCTCTTTGCAAACTCTGGTCGATCAACTGAATTCTGTTCAGTGCAGATTCGGGGAGAATGTCCTTCAGAGCGAGAAGCTCAATTCCACCCATGGCGGCCGCGATTGGATTGTTGATTTCGTGGGCAAGGCTCGAAGCTAATTGGCCAAAAGTGTTCAACCAGTGTGAACTCAGCATGGCCTGATGCAGTTGGTCGATATGCTGCCGGAGGCTGAGCTCCCCTTTGAGTTGATCCTGGAGTCTTTTTACGCGGAGCGCAGCGCGAGTTCGTGCGACCAATTCCTGCTGTTCCACCGGTTTGCTAAGATAGTCGTGACCGCCCACCTCCAGTCCTCGGACCTTGTCTGTGGGATCCATTCTTGAGGTGAGAAAAATAACCGGAATGTCCTGCGTACGGACGTTCGCCTTGAGCCGACGGCAGACTTCGAAGCCATCCAACCCCGGCATCATGACGTCGAGAATGATGACATCCACGGCATTTTTCTCCACGTAGTCCAAAGCGGAGGCCCCATCCTGACACGTGATACACTCCATGTCGGCTGCTTGAACACGCAACTGCAGGAGCCGCAGGGAATCAGGTTGGTCATCGACTGCCAAAATCCTTGGTTTGGGTTTTCCTCCGGGCAGTAGTACCGGCAAAGAAGGGGGACCTGGTTCGGACATATCGTGAAGCCATAGTAAGCCTCCTGACGCCGAACACAAGTTCGCGTTACGGGGGGGCGGTGGGGGGTGCAACTCACGTTATCCGAGGTCGCCTCCCCTGACGCGGGTATCCCGCCGCTTAACCACGCTGAAGTGACACCACGGATAACACGGATAACACGGATGAGGAAAGGGAGCTGAGAGGGGTACTTTATCCGTGCTATCCGTGTTATCCGTGGTTAACTCTTCCCATTCTGCGGTAGGTATTGTCCTCCGAACGACACCTCCCGGAAACGGTGAGTTGCACCC
>CAMBEJ010000114.1 GCA_945865375.1 Akkermansia muciniphila
ACGACCTCGAACATTTCCTTGGCCTCGAAATGTTTGAAGCGCGACCAGCGGCAGTCTTCGTAGGCGCGGCCCTTGGGGTCTTTGCCTTCGGGGAAGACACGGCGCTCCAGCTTCTTGAGCTTCAGGCGGGAGGCTTTGTTTTCCTCCAGGGTGTGCAGGTCGTCGAGGCGCTTGAGAAACAGCAGGTAGGTGATCTGTTCGATGACTTCGAGCGGGTTGGAGATGCCGCCGGTCCAGAAGGCATTCCAGAGGGCATCGATTTTGGAGCGAATTTCGCCGGTGAGCATCGGGTTTAGTTCTTGGAAAGGGGGTTGGCAGCAAACCGCAGGAAGATGAGCCCGAGGACGGGCGCGGAGTATTCCTGGGACTTGAGGCCGGAGTTGGCGCGGAGCTGGTCGGCGGCATCCCAGAGGCATTGCCCCCGCACAGCGCTGGAGATGTCCTTTTCCGTTGTGGCAATCCAGAGCATGGCGTAGGGCAGCGCCTATTGGGTTAAATCCCAAACGCAAACCGGAAGGACTTAATCTGACATTTTAATTCCAGCCGCTTCAATTCGGGGTTGAGGAGAGTTTAGGCCAAAGGAGGGTGTGCATGGCTGAGGCCGTTCTCTCTCCGTCTCCTGGAACAATTCGCCCATCTTGCGCCACGCTCCCGGCTCTTAGTCTCGGCAGCGCCGGACGCCTGCTTCGTCAGAGTCGCGGCGCGATGGGCAATTCGGAATGATCCACTACACGATCAATAGGGGATCCAGGTCACCCAAGATCTTGACCGGGGGTCCTATGGCGCCGTGACCATGCTCCGCCCTTTGGTCACTTCCGGTGGCGGACAACTCCCGCCGCCATTGGCCGCCTACCGGGTGCAGATCGACCGCGGCGATGGTTGCGCAGTCTTCACCATATTCCGCGGCGCGGAACCTTTGGCGACCTCCGGGCTTGCGTGGACACAGACCGGGGCGGATGGAGCTTAGCCTGCGCTCGAAGAGCTCTACCTTGGGGTGTCGGACATGATGGCAATTCAGGGGAGGAACTCGGAGCCGGTCCGCCCAACCTGGATCCCATGGCTTGCGGTCGTGATGGTGCCGTACATTCTTCTCACCGCCGACACTATGGCGATGCCGCACGATAGAAGCGTCGATTGGATCTTGCCGCCAAAGGGTCGGTAAACTGTGCGATCGCATTGCTCGTAGTCGTTAGGTTCGTCAGCAGCATCCAACTCGTAAGGTCTGTCGAGGCTTCGATACGGAGACTCTCCCAAGGCAGCCAACTGACGGTGGCTTGGACCGTGCCACCCACCAACAGAAGAGCCACTTTAAGCTTTGGTTGTACAGGGGCTGACTGCAAAATCGTGCCAGCTCGCCCCACTGCCACAAACACACCATTTTCGTAAGCGATGCCCCAAAGCGCATTGGTCGTCCCGGAGTTGGGTTGCGTCCAGGCCACCCCATCGGAGGAGGTAAAAATCGGGCTATAGGGCTTGTTGGGAGAGTAACAGACCGCCACGAACCGCCCGGTGGCGTAAACAGTGGTAGCGACGCCAACGCTTAGGGCATTCGTTCCCAAACCAGGGTTGAGCTTTGTCCATGTGACCCCATCCGGCGAGGTAACAACCGTGCCGTCGCCCACCCATACGACAAACTGCCCTTTGCCATAAGCACCCGCCAAGAGTCCATAGCTTGTGATTCCCGAATTCTGCCTTTTCCAATTGAGGCCGTTGATCGAAGTCAGGATTGTGCCTTTGCCTCCAAATGCGACGAAACGACCATTGCCATAGGCAATGCCCCAGAGGTACGTGGCCGCCTCGGTAGTCTGTGCTGACCACGTGATGCCATCGGACGAAGTCAGGATTGTGCCGTTCGGGCTGCTCATTACCACCGCAAACAAGCCATTCCCGTACGTCGCGGTGTAGAGCATTGTGTTCGTCCCGGAGTTACGCGTCGTCCAACTTACGCCGTCCGGCGAGGTCAGAATAGTCCCATAGTCACCCACTGCGAAAAACTGACCGGCTCCGTAACAAATTCCACTCAGATAGGTAAAAGCGACGGAATCTTGTTGAACCCAAGTCGCGCCATCCGGAGAAGTCAGGATTGTGCCAGAGCCCCCCTACAGCTACAAACTGACCGGAGCCGTAGGCAACGCTGTTGAGGTCCTGAGTCGTCCCGGTATTACGTTGAGTCCAAGCCACCCCATCTGGAGACGTAACAATCGTACCTTCGGCTCCCACGACGACGAACAGACCGTTTCCGTAAGTGATCCCCACAATGTTGTCGGTTCCCCCGGACGCGTGCGGCGTCCACGTCACGCCATCCGGCGAGGAAAGAAAGGTCTTCCCGCTCCCGGCCACAAACAGCCCTTCGCCATAAGCGATGGCATTGAGATAATAATGCGTCGTCCCGGCAGCGACGTTCCAAGTCACTCCATTATCCAATGAGGTAAGAATTCCGGTTGAACCTACCGCCACGAACTGACCGGCGCCATGGGAAATGGCCCTCAGGTAGCTGAAACCTGAATGGCGGATGGTCCACGTCACCCCATCTGGCGAGGTCACAAATGTGCCGGAGGCATTGGACGCCAAGAACACGCCATTGCCGTAAGTGATGGCGAATGCCGACCCGCTGGTGGGGTTCACTTGGTTTCGTAAAGTCCAAGTGTCCAGTGGATCCGCGCTCAATCCGATTTGCGCCAGGCAAAACGACGCACAGGCGAAAAATTGGAGTGCAGTAACTTTTAAGGCGGCGATCATCATAACGGTTTCATCTCAAAAAGCGGTTGCTTCGGCAACGATTGAAATCCACCAAAAAAGTCTAACATAAGGTTACGTTCTCTGCAGCATGCGCAAAAAAGGGGCAACCCCCGGTCACTGCGTGCCCTGCCAAGCCGCGAAATCGTTTCCCTCCGACCGCCTTGTTGGCCTTTTCGGACAATGCCGGGTCGCAGTGGATTCCGCCCATTGTTTCCACAGTCGCCGGTGAGGATTGCCCTCCCTGTCGCACCGCTGCCTCCGCCGCCGCTGATTCTTACGGCGGGTTCGTTTTTGTATCACGAACCGCCGAAGGTCACTGTGATGCCTGTGACGAATCCTGCGGTCACAGTGGCCACGGCGGTTGCCTGTTCACCGGCCAACGAGCGAAGTGGGAGGAGCAAGACAAGGAAGAGGAGCAGTCTCGTCACCATCAAAGGAGCTATCATTGGCCCTTGGTTTTTCATCACCTGACGCGGCCGTCTGGATCCATGGGAGCAAGATCAAACGACAGATGGAATTTGGAAGTCCTTGCCACCACGATAAACCTCGAAGCGTTGACTTGAGTCGGGACTTTTTCCAAATTCTTGCACAGAGGGTTGCCATCAAGGTAACCCCCACCCCAAAAGGGGGGACCGGCTTCGCTCCACGGCCAGGACCAGGAAATAAGGTTGCTTGTCTTGCCAGCAACGTCCTGCCTGACGGACTTCCACAGAGGCCAGCTATGAAGACGGCAACGGCCGCCACGACGTTCCAACTGACGAACCGCGTCTTCACCCTCGCCACCGTCCGGCGCTGTCCTGGAGGCGAACCTGCCAAGCCCGCCAACCAGACACAACTTGGCACAAGCCGGAAGTCAGACACAGCTTGGCAAAGGTTTTCTTTCCTTTAGTTGCACGTAGATACGCTTATACCCTTGCAACCATTGGTTGTGCTGTGTATATCTACATGCAATTAGTGACACAGAAAGGCAACATGAAGCAAGAAACAGACTCCATTAAAACAGGTTTGAACCCTGTATCGCTCACCATCTGTTTTAGCTTCAATGACTTACATCAAGTCCACCCCTCCTGAGAACCGAAAGTCATCACGGCCAATCATAACAAAACGCCGAACGTTGTCTCTAACGCCGACGATTAAGAGGTCACAAAACATTGCCCCAACCCTCAACGGATGGGGCACGTTCACCTGACGACGCAGGACCAAACATGGGGCGTCATTCGGCCATCATGGGATGACAAGGCGTCCGGGTCGTATGAGTGGTCGCGGGTGAATCTCGTAACGGTTGCCGATTGGAAGTTTCATTGCCGCCTCGCCGCAATGCCGGGCAACCTCTTCCCCAGTTCGCTCCACCCATCATCGGCTGCTGGGGCTCATCAAAAACGTCAGCAGGTCACGAACTTGTGGTTCTTTGAGGCCTTCGAGTAAACCGGAGGGCATCAGGGACACCGCGCTCGGATGCATCTCGCTTACCGTCACCCGTCGCACAAACCGTTCCGTCCCATCGGGGCCAATGAGACGAAGGGAGCTGCTATCTTGAGCCCTCACAAAACCGGTGAACTCGCCCCCGCCGTGAAACCGGAGGGTGTAAGCCACGTAGTCCGGGTTGATCATGACGTGAGGCTGGGTGATGTCGCGCAGCACGGACGTGGGATCGCGATGCAGTAGGTTGCTCAAATCCGGGCCCACCAAGCCGCCGTCGCCGCGCAGACGATGGCAGGTGGCGCATTTCAACCGTTCGCCTACAAACAATTCGCGCCCCCTCTCGTAGTCGCCACCGGCGAGTTCAGTTTTCTCCGTGGGCAAGGGCACGGGCGGTTGATGTGCGGGCGCCCACGGAAGCAGGAATGCTCCGAAGGGGAACGCACGCGGCGTGGGGTCTGAGTCAGTCGAATAGGTGGCGTGAAGCTCGGGCTGTTTGGCAGGACCTGTTTCCAGTGTGAACGTGAACAATTCCGGCTGGTCCCCAGGGATGAAGCTGGTCTCCGCCTTGTAATGACCGACTGGATCGAGTTTGGCGATGACGGTCTTCGCGCCGACGCTCAGAGCAAATGGCGACGGGTCCTCGATTCGTATCAGCACCTTTCCAGCCTTGAACGCGAGGCGTGTTTGGAGCTGCAAACGACCCTTTCGCCGCACAAAATCCAAAAGCCGCTCGCGCTCGGTTTCATGGGAAGCGAAGGCAGCGCTCACTTGCCAGTCCCAATGAGGGGCCCAGCCGCTCCACTTGGGGGCAGCGTCGTCTCCCTGCTGGAACCACTTGACTTCAACGCCGTTCAAATCATACCCGAGATCCAGCGTGGCGGGGGATGTCTTCGACCCCGCAGCCTTGACACCAGGAATCGTCAGAGCGTAGCGAACGGATTGAGGATGAGGATCGGTTGTGAGCACCACCATGCGGTGGTCTGGCGAGAGTCGGGCGGCGACCACTCGCAGCTTACCTCGCGGCGTCGCCTCCTGTTCTTGAACAGCCTTGTAGGGCGGCTTCAAGACTTCGAGCCTGTCGGCGGCCGAAACGTAATCCCCAAATTCGATGGCCATTCCTTTCAAAGAGTTTGTCACGGTGGCATCAACAGGTTGGTCGAAAGTGACTCGAACTTCCATCGGTCCAGACGACCAGATGGAAAGGGGTTGCGGCGCCTGCGTGTCGGTGTAGCTAATTTGGTAAAGGTTCCCGATTCCTTGGGGGCCAGTGCCCCAATCCGGGCTGCCGCCATGGCACGAGACGTAGAGAACGCCTTTTGGCGAAATCGCGACATCGGTGGTGAGCCGGTTCAATCGCGCGATGAGCACCTCCTTCCCAACGTAACCAGCCGGAGTCTTCGCGAGTCGGGTCCTCCAGATCTTACCCCGCGATTCGCCCGCCACCAAGGCATCGCCCTCCCACCAGGACGGGCCAAAGGATTTCTGTCCTTTGCTGGATTCGTTGAACACGAATCCGCAGGTGGATTGATGTTGTGGTCCGAACCCCACGACGGGCGGTTCGCTCACAAGACCCCGCAGATGCTGGTCATGGCGGGGAGGGAACCCATAGTTGCGGCCCAGAATGATGTGATTGAGTTCATCCACCGGATTTCCGCCAGGACACCATGTCTCCCCTTCTTGATCGGTGACAAACAAATCATTGTGGCGGTTGAACGCCAGGGTATAGGGCACGCGGATTCCCGTGGCGACGGTTTCCAGGCGTCTGTCTGATGGGGACCATTTTTGGATGGTGCCGCGGCGGCCTTTCAGGTCGTAACGTGAAACGCCATCCTTGACCCGGTAGGGGTTGGAGTAGTCCGCTGTCAGCAGTCCAAAGTACAGGTTGCCTTGGCGGTCGAGAACCACCGCCGTGGCATCGACCCCACCCGAGCCCACATCCGTAGGAATCCAACCGCTCGCCGTCACTTCTTCCACGTCCGCCTTTCCGTCGCCATCGGTGTCCCGAAGCAACGACACCTTGCCATGGGAAGAGACGTAGAGCCCAGCCTTCGACCACGCCATGCCCACCGGCACACTCATTGTGGGCTTGTCCCAAAACAACGAGTCCTCGTCCTCAAGTCCATCGCCATCGGTGTCGCGGAGAATGTGGACGCGACCATCGTAGCCCAGAGCCGAGAGTCGTCCGTCCGGGGTGAAACGCAGATTGTTGATATTGGAGAGTCTGACCGGAAGTTCACGTGCGATGAAGCCTGGCACCAGCATCCAGACATTGGTTTCAGCGGCGGCGGGCGCGCTGCAAGCGAGGGAGGCGCACAGCACCCCATTTCTAAAAAGTCGAGGAAGCACGGCCCCATCATTGCGCAACGGAGCTCAACAAGCAATCCCGTGCTGGTTCGCGCCCATCCCGAAGCTGTCGGTAAAGTGGCAGAGCCGTCCCGGAGCAATCACTCAACCAGCGATACCGAGCGCTTTTCCCGGGCGCTTTTGGCGGCGCTGTCCACGATCTGCTGACCCAGTCTTGAAACTCCCGTCGATAGAGGACCGTCCACTGCCTTGCCGGTTTCCAGGCAATGCAGGACGTAATGGATCGGGTTGTGAAACGGCGCCACCAACGGATCAGCAGGCAATTCAAATCCCTCCGGTCTCACGTCTGTTTGCACCCTCACCACGGACTCGTAATCGTAGCTGCT
The DNA here is from genome assembly GCA_945865375.1 of Akkermansia muciniphila. Classification (GTDB taxonomy): domain Bacteria; phylum Verrucomicrobiota; class Verrucomicrobiia; order Limisphaerales; family F1-80-MAGS106; genus F1-80-MAGS106. Next base: position 6,852 of record CAMBEJ010000114.1, read on the forward strand.
TAGGGTGCCGCGAGTTCCTTTCAAAACGAATCCGCACTTGGGCTGTGGCTGATGCACCCAGGGATCTGTGAAAGTCCCCCATCGTGTCTCAAATTTCGAAAGCCCACAGTCATAACGTGCCACGGTGATGCTGTGCTCATCTACTTCCAACCCTGGCGATTGATCCACCGCCGCCGTGATTTCGACGGGTCGTTTGCCGTTGAAAAACCAACTCCCAAGAGTGACACCGTAACCCAGGTAATCCAGCAGGGATCCTCCACCATGGGCCTTCTGATACCACCAACTGCGTGCCTTGTCCTCCCCAGTAGGGTGCAGTTCGATTTTGTCGGCGGTGTGATACAATGGCCCTCGGTTGCCGCCGTAGAAATGCACCTCGCACAAATCACCGATCGTTCCTTCGTCGATAAGCCTTTTTGCCATGACGTGTGAACTCACCCAACGCAAAGGCCAGTTGATGACGAGCTGTTTGCCTGTCTTGGCCAACGCGACAATCATTCGGTCCGCATCCGCGAGGCTCGCTGCGAACGGCTTCTCGACCAGCACATGAGCACCGTAGGGGGCCACCCGCTCCGTCCAATCAGCATGCCGTCCTGTCGCGGCACAAAGGATCACCAAGTCCGGACGTGTCTTCTCAAGGCAAGCTCGGTAGTCTGTGAACACTCGCTCATCAGGGATGCCAAACGTTCGTCTGGACCATTCCATGCGGCTCGGGGTTTCATCGGATATTCCAACGATTTCCGCGTCAGGATGCTCGTGGACCAACCGAAGCAGATCCCCCATGTGCATGTGGTCGAAGTTGATTCCGGCTATTTTCCATTTCGAGTTCATTTCGAGAGAATAGAAGGATGCCCGTCCGGTACCCAGTCAAATCCAGAGGGACCGAACTAGTGATCAGTGGTCAGTAATCAGTGACCAGTGACCTCATCCCAGTTTCTTCAGGCGCGGTCCGTTGGCGGTGTCCTCGATCATCCAACCCTGGGCTTTCAAAGCGTCACGAATGGCGTCGGAGCGTTTGAAGTCCCTGGCCTTGCGGGCCTCCTGTCGATCGGCGAGCATCGCCTCCAGTTCGGGGGGCACGGTGGCCGCGGAGGAGCTTCCGGTTCCCATCCCAAAGACACGGTCGATGCAACTCCAGGCGGCCAGGGCGGATGCGGCCATTTCGGGTGAAATTAGTTTTGCGGACATCGCGCGATTGCATTCGCGCACCCACTCAAACACCACGGCCCAGGCTTGGGAGACATTCAAATCATGGTCCAGGGCGCCCCCCACGCCTGCTGCAAGACCCGCGCTCAATCGATCCTCGGTGGCCGCCGGGGCCGCACCGGCCAGTTCCCTGAGGCGCATCAGGCAGTCATCGATCCTGCCCAAAGCGGATCGTGCGCCGTGCAGCCCTTCGAGTGTGAAGTTGAAGGATTCGCGATAGTGCGCCGAGAGGAGCAGGAAACGGATCTCGCGACCCGAAAACCCTTTGCCGAGCAGGTCGCGCAGCGTGAAATAGTTGCCGAGGGATTTGCTCATCTTTTTGCCCTCGACCAACAAATGAGCTCCGTGCATCCAGTACTTGACGAAACGGCAGCCGGGGCATTGTCCCCCAGCACCCTCGCTCTGCGCGATTTCATCCTCGTGATGGGGAAACACCAGATCTTCCCCCCCCAGGTGCAGGTCAAAGCTTGGCCCAAGCAGCTTCATGCTCATGGCGCTGCATTCAATGTGCCAACCCGGCCGGCCCTCACCCCACGGACTGGGCCAGAACACGCCGCCGTCCTCCGGCACACGCGCCTTCCACAACGCGAAATCGGCGATCGACTCCTTGCCGTATTCGTCCGAGGCCACGCGCTCGCCCTGGCGCAACTGATCGAAGTCCAGCTTCAACAATCGTCCGTATTGAAAGCCCGCCTCCCGATACTTTTCGATGCTGAAATACACCGATCCATCCTCCACCCTGTACGCCATCCCGCGATTTATGAGCGCCTCGATCAATTGGACGATCTCGGCGATGAACTCCGTGGCGCGTGGAATGTGGCCAGGTTTCAAACATCCCAGGCATTCGAGGTCGGTAAAAAACGCCTCCTCATACGGTGCTGTATAGGCTTTTAACGTGGTCTCCCGGGCTCGCACTCGTTGGATGATTTTGTCTTCAACGTCCGTGACGTTCATCACGTGCCGCGCTTCGTAGCCGCTGTGCTCAAGAAATCTTCGGAGGAGATCCGCGAACACGAAGGTTCGGAAATTACCGATATGCGCGAAATCATGGACCGTGGGGCCACAGCAATACATCCCGACCTTTTTCCCAAGGGGATCCAATGGGACAAACTCTTCCAACGAGCGCGACAACGTATTAAAAACCCAAAAACTCATGATATGGCATGTGTGAATTCCGTGCCGGATCCTGCATCAAAAGGCGGTTCACAGGACATCGGGCGCACGACCGGAAAGATAAAGGTCACGCGCCAAAGGGCAAACCAAAGTTTAGAGAAGGGCTCCTCGTGATTGCGCGCATTTCTTCACAGCCAAGGGCGTGCTCTGTGATTTCGCCTCCACGACAAAACGGAAACTCTGCGTGCCTTCGGGCAAGTTTCAGGAGTCCTGAGCCTGCTACCTTTATTTATTACCAGATCCCAAGCCGCCGCCTCAGCCATGCACGGATTCTCTCCGCTCCGGATTTCCCAGATAAACAAAGCCTGGCCTTCCCACATAGGAGACAGGCTCAAATTGTTCGACTGTGTGTTTATTCAAGTCCCAGTAAGCTCCTTGAACGGATTGAAAACCTTCAACCCAGGCCGCCGAAAATCGCCATCGTTGCCGGTGACGATCGTCAAGTTATGTCGGCGAGCGGTGGCCGCGAGGTAGCTGTCTTCGACCGGCATCGGCTTGCCGGCTTTTTCGAGGAGATGCTTTTGCTCGGCCCACACATGAGCTGTTGCGGTGTTGAAGGACAGGATTCTGCCTTCCAGAGCTTCCACGGAATCGGCCAGCCATTGCCGCAATCGTTCGCGCTGAAGCCCTTCCTTGGTGCGAATCCAAAAGGCGATTTGAGCGATCACAACGGTGCTGGTAAAACAATCGGTCTGCTCCTGCTCGAGCCATTCGATCACCGCCGGGTTTCCATGATTCTTGATCGGTTGGCAAATCACATCGGTATCCAACAGCCAGCTCACAATTTCACCTTCCTAGGCAGTTCGCGGCTCCTTGGGGGAAGATCGTCCATCGGCGCGGGGCACTTTTTCCAGACTTCCAACCAGTTCGCCTTCCGCTTGATGCGGCGGAGAATTATGACGTCCTCGTCGGCGTCGAATCGCGCATCAAAGCAATCTCCTGGTGAAGCGGGAGCGAGGGCCGCGGCCACTGTCAGACGGCGTTTGGAGTCCAGTGTCACAATCATGGTGGGATAATCCCACTCGGTTTGGTCACTGTCAATGGGGGGCACGCCTTGCTTCGCGCAGTATTTGGGCACCGGGGAGGGAATTGGATGAACACTAGGCCAAAGGGCAAACCAAACTTTCGAGGTGTTCTCTACCCATGAACCGCAGGTGGATGGAGGCAGGGGTAGGGACGTTGCTATGCGACGTCCCCGCCCGCGAAACCGCGGGCGGAATAGCCACGTCGTGAGGCGGAATGGCTCACCCACCATCTCTGGATGCAGTCCGTGTTCTTCCCCTCCAACCACGCTGTCGCTCTGCAGCGTTTTCGGACCGTGAAACTCTATCCCTCGATCCATCCGCGCACGTTCATGAACGAGGGAGGGGAGCCCGGGGGTGGAGTGCCTGTCCGCATCTTGAACTCCAACCGGACGGGATCGACTTTTTACAGGGTAGCAGAGCCTAGTCCGTAACAAAGAATTGCGCCTCAGATTGCGCCTCAGATGTCAGCGAAGTTCGGTCGTATGTTGCTTGAACCAGGTGCTATCGGTCAGGATCAGAGCGGCTGTGACTCCTGGCATCGGAGTTTCGTGGCTGTGCCAGAACCCATCGGATTCGGCAAGTCCAGGATTATTAAATTTGCTATTCGTCCACCGATGCGCCTCGGCGTGCCCATCCGCGAAACTAAACGTCGAGCTTTTTCCGTGATAATTACCAGGCACATGATAGGCGTTGTTACCGTCCATGTGGACGCCGAATTGGGGACGACAGATGCTGAAGGGGTGGATCTCCCCAAACAGGAAGAACTGTGAGGGTTGGGTGACGTCGGTTGTCTTTTTGAACATCAAGTACTTCGGGTTGGGTTCTTGATGATAGGCGAGACCGGTCCAACCGAAGAACGTGTTCATCCCGTAATTCCGCGGGCGCCTAAAAATTTTGTTTCCTTGTTTAATGGCTTTCGTATCGCCCGGACAACGGAAGCTGCCTTTTGCGGGAAGATACCGCGCCAACAGAGAGAGCCTTTCAGAGACCAACCCGGCGGCGGTGGACTCGTCCGTGAGATTGGAGCCTTCCCGGCCTTCCGCCCAGACCTTTGCGACGTAGTTCGCCGGTGGGTTCGCGAGGTTCACGGCATCATCGCCCGGGTTGTTGGAGGGCCAAGCTTCAAGGTTATCGCCGGAGTAAACATTGGCAGCCAGAGTCATTTGTTTGACGTTGTTGAGGCACGCGATGGCGGCGGCCTTTTGCTTGGCCTTCGACAGGGCGGGCAGCAACATGCCCGCCAGGATGGCGATGATGGCAATGACGACGAGCAGCTCGATTAAAGTGAACCCCCGGCGTGGCGCAAATGGACGGCCAACCCTGAGTGGAGAAATGGTATGGAGTAAGAACATTCCTGAGAACTAACACCAAATTTGCACGCGCCGCCACAAAAAGTTCACAGAAAAGCCACGAAGGTCGATTTTTCATGCAACCACCAACCCGCAGTCCCTTAGGATTTTGGCGGAATCGGTGGCTCAGAACAGCTTGCCGACCACGAGACCAAGGACGCTGAGGGGCCCCTGGTCTTCCAAGCCTTCGGTAGCTTTGTCCACTTTCTGGAGGGTCATGGTAGCGTTGTTGAAGAAGCTTTCGTCATTCACGAGCTTGCCCACGGAACCCTGGCCTTGGTTGATTTTTTGAAGAATCTCCCGGAGGTTTATCATGGCTGTCGTGGTCTCCTTGTAAAGCGCCTCGTCCTTGATCATCTTGCCAAGGGTGCCCTGGCCCTGGTTGATTTGTGTGATGACAGATTTTGCCTGATCGAGAGTGCCCTGGGCGTCGCCGATCGCCTTTTTGATCTCCGCGGAGGTTGAGTTCAGACTTTTAACCGCATCCAAGGCGCTCGCGTAGAGCGAGTCGTCCGAGATGAGCTTCCCGACGGTGCCCTGGCCCTCTGAGATCTGTGTGGTGATGTTTTGGAGATTGCCAAGAATAGCGGTGAGCTTCGGGTTGTTCTGCTTGAGGAAGTCGGTGAAAGGACCCAGCAAATTGCTGAAATTTTCACCGCTGAAATTTTTCGTAAGACCCTCGACCCCGGACGCAACCCCTTCAAGTTTGGACATCAGAGTGCTGAGGTCCACCTGATCGCCGGACTCCAGCAGCGTGTTGGAGGCGGCCTTGGGGGATTGAGATGTCCCGAAGTCGATCGACACGAAGTTTTGGCCCATGAGCCCAACGAACTTGATCGTCGCCCGGCTGCTGGTTCGCACCTCAGCCTCTCGGTGCAGCTTCATCAGCACCTCGACTTTCTGATCTACGATTTGGATTCCTTCGACCCTGCCCACCTGGACACCTGCCATTTTAACGGGGTCACCAGCCTTCAGCTCCTGGATGTTGTTGAAACGCACTCTAACGGGTATGGTTTTTTTCAGAAAATCGGCTCCTCCAACCATCTCAAGGAGGATGAACGCGGTGACAAGAGCGAGGGCGAAGAACAGACCGAGGCGTGTTTCAAGGGTGTTTTTCATGGAACTTTAGATGTCTTTTTCAAGTTGAAATTGGCGGTGATAAATTCACGGATCACGGGGTGGGAACTGCTCCGGATTTCTTCTGGAGTTCCCACGAGGAGGATCTCGCCCTCGAACATGATGGCGACGCGGTCGGCAACCCCGAACGCGAGCTCGCGATCGTGGGTGACAACCATGGAGGTGACATGGATGCGTTGGTTGAGGTTGTAGATCTCTTCGCCGATGGTGATGGCGCTCAAGGGGTCAAGCTCGGACGTGGGCTCATCGTAGAGGATCAACTGTGGCTCAACCGCGAGGGCCCTGGCCAGAGCGACGCGCTTTTTCATCCCCCCAGAGAGTTCGGAAGGGGCTCGGTGCTGGAGGTTGGAAAGGCCCACCAAATCCAGTTTCTCGGCAACAATTCTCTCGATTTCTTCCTCCGACTTGAGGCGGTGCTCGGACAGGTAAAGGCCCACGTTCTCCCCCACCGTGAGGGAATTCAGCAGAGCCCCTGATTGGAACACCATCGCCATGCGGTATTTGTCTGTGATCTGGGTTCCATACACCGGGTCACCATTCACGAAAACCTCACCCTCATCGGGTATTTCCAAGCCGATGATGTGCTTGAGCAGGACGCTCTTGCCGCTGCCGCTGGGTCCCATGACCACAAAGATTTCGCCGGGGGCTACTTCAAAGTCGAGCCCTTTCAGGACGGGGTGGCCATCGTAGCTCTTTCGAAGACCACGCACGGTGATGCGGACGCCGGGAATATTTTGGCTGGATCCCATTGGGAGTAGGCGAGTCAAAAGAAATTTAGTGATCGAACACCATGAGCAATCGGGTGAGAACGTAATCCATGATCAAGATAAGCACGATCGAATTGACAACGGCTTTTGTGACGGAGCGGCCGATGCCGCGAGGCCCGCCGATGGTGCTCAGGCCCTGATGGCAGCCGACGACACCGATGATGAGCGCGAACCCCAGGCTTTTTGCGAGGCCATTCAGCACATCCTTGGGCTCGACGACCTCCCGCAGGTTGCCGAAGTAGCTTTGGAACGAGACGCCGATGTCCTGATTCAAGGCGGAGACTGCGGCCCCTCCTGTCCAGCCAACAAGGATGGAGAACACGACGAGCAAGGGGAGTGCGACGCTAATCGCGAGGAGCCGCGGGAGGACGAGGTAATGAATGGGATTGATGTTCATGGTGCGCAGCGCGTCGACCTCTTGGTAGACCTGCATGGAGCCTATTTCAGCGGCCATGGCGGAGCCGATCCGTCCGGCGATGAGCACGGACATCATGACGGGTCCTAGCTCTTTGCACATCGAGAGGCCGACGATACCGCCAAGGAAACTGGACATACCCCGCTCGACGAGGACTGGCCCGGTTTGGAGGGCGAGGACACCCCCAATGAACAGGGAAAGGACGCATGCCATGAGCAGACTGGCATTACCGATTTCAAAGAGTTGCTCCAAAATCTTGCGGCGCTGACGCCAAGCGACCGGAAGAGCTTGGAGGCTTTTCCAGAACAAAAGGATCATCTCGCCAACGTTTTGGAACATAGTCTGGTGGAGCTGACCATTAATCCGTCATTATTCGATGAACAAAGGCGGTTCCAACGCAAAGGCGTAAAGAAATTGTGTCTGTTCTTTTTCCAATCACCAAACGGTGACTCCGAAAACACCCCGAAGAAAACAGATTCTTCTTTGCGCCTTCGCTTCTTCGCTTCTCTGCGTTAAATTCCTTCTGCATAGTGACGGCTAAGGAGGTGTGCCCGCCGCTTCGCGATGCCCCTCCGCGGGTCTCTTCCCCAACGGAACATAGAAGAGGCGATAAGTTCGATGGGCACCAGCACCCTCGCATTGGTATAATCCGAATAGGAACGTGCGCTTGGTGGAGCTGGGCTTGGTTGCCTGCCGGTATAGATTCCAAAAGACAGATACCGAGGATTCCTGCGTTTTGGCATTCCGTTCAGAGCGCCAAATGGACCATAGCGGGGAATAATTTCTTTCCACCGACTTATTATTCGGTACAAACGGCTCCACGAGCGAAAGGGCGCGCAGGCGTTCGGATCCATCGAATTCCCGTTTCCAAGTGTAAAATGGCCAGAAATCCACCCGCCGCCCGATCGTGTTCGCTTGAACGTTTTTTTCTTTGACGTCGGAGTATAAAAACAGCATCGAGCGACTTCGTTCGCGCTCGATAGCCGACGCCTTCGAGCGTTCATTTCTCCACAATGGCCAAAGGAGCGTACGGTTCTCCATCGAATCGTTGTAGGCGCGTCCGTAGAGAGGCCAGAATCGGAACCCTGTTTTGCCCTTGCCCCTGGAGGTGACGACAAACGGCCACGGAGTCGCCCATTCCTTGTACCCCTTTTCCCGGTCTTCCACGAACGAAAAAAATGGCCAGAGATAGGTGGAGGAATCCCGCTTCGGGGAACGTTGCCAAGCGCCGAAGGGGATGATTGCCACGAACGTGCCCTCGTTGTCAGTTCCAACCCCGGTTCGATCGCTGGAATAGAGCGGCCACAGCCCAAAGGTTTTTGAATGCCCAGGTGACACCTCCAGCTGGTCGAAGCTGTTCGTCTGGGAAAAAGCCGCCTTTTCTTCATGGCCGCCAAGCGGCCAAAACTGCCATCCCCGCAGTTGATCACCTCGGCGTAGATGAAAAAATGGGAGCAAATAGTTTCGAGTGATCACGTCCCGCTTCTGGGTCTCGACGTAGAGAGGAAACAGCACGAAATCGATCCGGTCCCTGAACATTTTTTGGCGCATGGATCCGTAGAATGGAAGAAGCGCCGTGTAATTTCGAGAAGGGTCTTCGGCGGATCGCTGTTGGAAATAGAACGGGAATATTTGAAATCGATCGCGTGATCCACCCCCGATATTCTCCCCGCCTGAGATGGCAAACCATTGGAAGATATGGAATCGGTACTCCATGCCGAAACGATCGTAGGAAATGAGGGGGTAGAGGAAGTCGATTTCCTGGCTGTCGGTGCTTCGATCGAACCTGTAGGAAACAGCTGGAGCCACGGCCCATTCGGTTTCGTTTCCCTTCTCCTGATGGCTCCAAAGCGGGCCGAGCGCCTCGAAGCGTGTGCCCTTGGAGAGTGTGAGTGAGAATTCCTGAAAAAGAGGGCCGACCTGCCATGGCAGCGAGGATTCAGCCGCCCGAAGTGGGGCGACGGAAGAGAGAACGATGGCAGCGGAAAGGAAGAGGGCGCAACGCTTGAGAACAGACGTGATTTGTAAAAAATGCGGTCTCAGATCAGGGTTTTTGAGTCGACGCAACAGCCACAGACAAATTCCACGGAGGCACCCCACCCCTTCGCCGGGGTGAAGAGGCCGAGCGGCGCGCGATGTCTGAGTTGTTGTGGCGTCCAATCGCAAGAGGCGGGATTCTGCATTCCGACCCCAGAAATGCAATCCTTTCGAAATGGGCTTTGGGGGCTCTATTGAGTGTCGCCTTTTTGAACGCGGCATCCTTTGCGCGACCACGATCGCTTTTCTCAATAACACGCGACATCAACGCTCTCGAGTTACGGAAGCTTTTGTTGCGCGTCGCGGGCGATGGTCGCGGTCATGCCGCGTGGGTGGCGTGCTGTTGAATTACTTAACGGCATTGCACCTACAAGCCAGGATCGGGCCGTTGATCGCGTCTTTCTTTGATAACGCGGAGCTGTCGAACAGCCTCCAAATCGCGTTCTCTGCCGACAGCTTGTTTTGCCTCAATCAGCGCGTCGAGATTCAAGAATCGAAAGTCGCCGTAGGAGAAGTGGGCCGCCACACTTCGTTTCAGCGCTGCGTCAAAATTTCCGATTCCCGCGACTTCTCCCAGGCAGTCGAGTTTTCCGAGGTCGGTTTGCAAATAAAGATTCTTCAGTTCGCCGAAGACGTCCCGTGTCATTTCGAGCGGCAATTTATTCGCCGTCAGGCGATGATTGGCGTTCAAATCGCGCACGGCGGATTCGATGCGTTCGACACTCTCTGCGCCGAACGGGCAACAAATATCGAGATCAAACGTGGCTATCGGCACACCGTGATAGACAACGCAGACACCGCCGATGACAACGAAGTCGAGGCCGCTGGCCTTGAGTCTGACAAGCAGCGCCTGGTCATTCTGGGGCATGAGAGAGGCCAGATTCCTGGACTTCCAACAGGAAATCAATCACTTGCTGATGTTCCGCTAACCTTTCTTCAGGCGTCAATTGGAGGGCATGCTCGATCAGCGACATATCGATGCCCGCTTCCATCGCCGCGCGCCAAGCGGGACCGGCGTCTGGGGGACAAACATATTTCCCGTTGATCCGGGCCAATGTTTCTTCGTCGATCATGAATTCTCTATTTGAGCATCACCCACGAGGAGAGTTAATTTTCAAACCTCACCAAACTCAACCTTTTTCGGCTCGCACCATTTATCACCTGATGAGTCGTGGCGATCGGCGGGAGCCGGTTTTCCACGATGACCCAGATCGGGAAATGTTTCTCCAGATCCTGGAGAAAGCCTGGGAGAAAACCGGCTGAGGTCCATGCCTAGTGCGCTCAACATTCAACGAAGGTTGAAGCATGCCTGCGCATCTCCAACGTGTCAGGCAAACTATACCTGAGTTCCTCGAAATGCTCGACGACCGGCAGGGACAGGGGGCCACCCTCATCACGAGTCAGTTTCCGGTCAGTCAGGGGCACGAAATCATCGCCGATCCCACCGTCGCCGACGCCATTTTGGATCCCTTGGTGCATAACGCCTACCGGATCAAGCTCAAGGGCGAATCCCTGCGCAAGGGCAAAACAAATCCTTAGGATCAGGGAACTTGAGGCAACACATCCCCGACGCGCCTATTCGGGAGGGCGGAGTGAGTCCGCTGCGCGGTGGCGACCGGGCGCCAGGCGAGCTGTGGCTCAAAGCCCCTCGCCCCCGCTCACCCGCCCGCCCAAATAGACGGCGCGAGCACGTCTATCCAGCGTCGCCGCGCCGAGGGGCTCCGAAAGACGGCAAAATCCACGGCAAAAGCTTAACTCTATTCTCACACCCCTTTACCAGTGAGTTCGAGCGTCGCTTCGCTCCGACATCTGTCCGACTAGAACCGGAATCGTGTCCGATATCAATCGGAACAGGTGTGCGCTTTCATCGGAATCCGCACATGGGCTCCCGTGCCGCCCGGTTTCATTTAACCGCTGATCTTCACTAATCTTCGCTGATTAAGAGACGGGCTTCATTAGTGTAAATGAGTGAAGGTTAGTGATTCAAACTCTCTGATCTGTTCGATGTGGCGCGGATGATTGCCGACCTCTGTCGTCTGATGTCCGTCCTCCGCCATGCGTCCTCTGGTGTCCGATGTCCGACGCATGCAGTTTATCATTGGCCGTCCGCTCCGCTCGGGAAAAGAGCGCTAATGGGTGACCCCTTTTCCACGCTCCACGCTCCGCATCAACGTCTTTACCTCTGTGTGTCTCCGTGCCTCTGTGGTGAAAAATTGGAAATGTCTTAAAGTCAGGAACTGACCCCATGGTCCCCGCATTAAAGCAAATGAAAAGCTTGTCATACTCTTTCCTTTCTAGTATGAGTAAGCGTAATCTGACGCGTAGTATTATTCCAGTAGCTTGCTCGGACATGAGTGTGCGAAGTGATCGGCACGAAGTGTCTTAACAAAACAACGGAAACTAGGAGTGACGAGCCGTATTCCAAGTCCCGCTGAATGGTGTTCAATTGGAACTTCCAATTGTCTGCTTCTGCCACAAAATTCCCGACTACTTCCGATTTCTCAGTGGTCGAAACTAACACTCCAACACTGAAGCTCTGTCGCACGCGTCTCGACCTGATCGAGTGTGGCGGTCGGCTTTGCCAAATGCTGGGGTTGCCGCGCAGCACGGGTCAAATCTACGGTCTGCTCTATCTCGCGCCGACACCCCTTGCCCTGGACGACATCGTTGAATTCCTGCAAATCAGCAAAGCCAGCGCGAGCAACGGGACGCGCCAGTTGTCGCCGTGGAACGCGATCCACCAGGTGTGGGTACAAGGGCAGCGCCGTGATCATTACGAAGTCATCGCCGACCGCTCCCGGCTGATCCAAGGCATCTACTCCGAGTTCCTGAAACCGCGACTCCGGAACTCGGATCGCCGACTGAGCAACATGCTGTTGTCGCTCGACGAGGACGTGAAACGCGGCGACATTACGCAAGGGGAATACGAACTCATCGCCACCCGACTTAACGAGCTCGGAAAAGTGCAGAAAAAGATCGAGAAATGGCTACCCCTGGCCGAGAAGCTTTTGTAGGCCCCGTCCAAACCGGAGAGGGTTTGGTGACAATGACTGTGGCCCGTGAAGACCGATTATGACAGTCCCTGGAAGGACATCCTGGAAACTTACTTCCAGTCAGCGCTGGAACTTTGCTTCCCCAAGATCGCCCTACAGGTCGATTGGGCCAGGGGCGTGCAACTGCTCAGCAAGGAATTTCAGAAAATCGTCCGGCGATCCGAACTCGGGCGGCGCAACGTGGACGTGCTGGTGCAGGTGTGGTCACGGGACGGCAGCGAGCAGTGGGTCTTGCTACATGTCGAAGTTCAGGCCCAGCGCGATCTTGAGTTTCCGCACCGGATGTTCGATTATCACTCCCGCATTTGCCAGCGTTACAACCGCCCGGTCGCCAGCTTGGCGATTCTGGCGGACGGTCATCCAGAGTGGAAACCCACCGCATTCGAGCAGGGACTCTGGGGCTGCGAAAGCCAACTCCGGTTCCCCGTCTGCAAGCTACTTGACTTGGCCCGGAACGAGATCCGGCTGCTGAGGAACCCCAACCCCTTCGCGATCGTGGTCCTGGCCCAGATCAAAGCCCTGCAAACCAAAGGCTTGCTGCGCCAGCGCCGCGTCTGGAAAACAACCCTCGCCAAGCTCGGTTATGAGCGCAACTACAGCAAGCGCACCATTCTCGACTTGTTTAGCTTCGTGGATTGGGTTATGGTCCTGCCTAAGAAACTCGAGCGCGACTTTGACCGTGAACACACGCAATACGAAGACTCAAAAAGTATGAAATACGTCACGGGCATCGAACGAAGAGGTATCGAAAAAGGCATCGAAAAGGGCATCGAAAAGGGCCGACAAGAGGGCCGACAAGAGGGCCGACAAGAGGGCCAGCAAATAGGCCAGATCCGCAGCCAACAAGAATCCGTGTTGGCCGTGTTGGAAACACGCTTTAGCGATGTGCCCTATGCGCTCCGGGAAGCGGTCACCGGTGTGGACGATCTGGCCCGGCTCAAGGAATGGCACCGTTTGGCCATTCAACTGCCTAGTTTGGAGGAGTTTCAGGTGCGCCTTTGCGAGCGGTGAAATCTTATTCGTGAAATCCGTGAAGATTCGTGGGGAAATTCCCACCTGCGGTGAAATTTGATTGCCGTCATCCGCCATCCGCCATCCGTCCTCTGGCGTCCGCCATCCGTCATCCGTCATCCGCCATCTGCCATCCGTCCTCTGATGTCCGCCATCCGTCGTCCGTCATCCGCCCTCTGTCCACTGATGTCCGTCATCCGCCATCCGTCCCTATTGACTGACCCCAATGGTCCCCTCTCTCGCGCTCTCACGATCTCATGCTCTTGCCTTTCATAGTGGCGACGAACACCAACCGCTATGAACAGCGGTTGCAAAGCGACCCAAACGAGCAATCTCAAATGAAAGCAGTGAGTCAATTGTTGAATTGTGAGATGTGACCCCATGGCCCTACTTCCTATGGTTGTTAATATGGTTGTTAATATCTCAGATCTGGATCGTCTGAAAGAGAGTGCGATGCAGAGTTTTGAACAACGGTTGGCGAAAGCGGACCTCCGCAATCGGGTGGAAGTGGAAAGGGAGGTGGCGCGGTTGGAGTCTCAATTGGAACAGCTTTACTCCTTCACGGCGCTGATAGCGCGGCACGAAACGGATGTCACCCAAACGGCTGATCTATGGCTTACATTGGTCCAAATCTGTGATGTCTTCGCGGCTCGTGTTTATCAGCTGTCTCAGGATCATCCTGTCGCTGCCTCAGGCTACGATAGAATGCTTGACATTCGTAGTGCTGCGGAGGAACTGAGGGCATTGC
>CAMBEJ010000115.1 GCA_945865375.1 Akkermansia muciniphila
TTGCGCTGACCGATGCCACCGGACAACTCACCGACGCCTATGCTTACGATCCGTTTGGCATACCAAGATTCGCGAGCGGCAACACGGATAACAGGTTTAGGTATTTGGGGCGGCACGGCGTCGTGGACGAGGAGAATGGCCTGAATTACATCCGCGCTCGCTACTACTCCGCCAGGCGCGGCAGATTCATCACCAAAGACCCCACGACCGGGACGGGCGGCGACAGCCAGAGTTTGAATCGCTACGTCTATGCGTTGAATAATCCTGTACGACTCGTTGACATTTCGGGGTTATCGGCTCGTGATAGCCAAACGGCTTTTAATCTCGCTCAGACCTCGGATACCGACCATCGCTACTGGATCGAACGGGATGGTTACGGCAGTGCCGATGCAATCGGATGGGATCTTTTCGCTGTCGCCAAAGAGTTTGTACTAAGCGCAGGAAAGGATGCTGCATCGCAAATAATTCCGTTGATTCCAGGCGGGCATCTTCAAACGCTTCAGACCTCGACGATCGGCAACTTAAGCGCTGCGGCGGACGTTTTGAGAATCGTTAGCCTTTATCGGAACATTGGCAGCGAGTTGGGAGGGCAAGGGGTGTCATTCCCGCCGCATTTCAATCACTTGGAACGGTAGGAGAGGATTTCCGAACTTTTCAGCAATTGGATACTTCGCAACAGATCGATTCGATCACGCATGGTCTTACTTCCGGGACTGCCATAACCTGGAATACCATAATCGGACTACCCAATGCAGTTTTGAGGCTTTCGAGCGGTGGGAGGCTCGACGCTTCATTTACCGGCAACCAAGTCTATGGTGCGATACAAGGACCGGCAAAGTGGCTTGGCGAGAACGTGACGTACCCCGTTGCACATTTCTTCGACGCCTTCAATTACCCATGACTCTCACCAAACACTTAGCGATGAACATTGGGAAGCGCGAGGTGTTACTTGCGGGACGCCTTTTCATTCTCTTGCTCCTGGCGATGCTACGTTGGACTACTACGGCTGCTCAGGTCCAATATAGCTACGACTCGCTTAATCGTTTGACGAACGTGGATTACGGCAACGGTTCGTTGATCGGCTACACCTACGATGCCGTCGGCAATCGGCTCACCTATTCTGGCACGGCTGCCAATGACACCACCGCGCCGACCATCACGACCCCGCCACAAACTCAAACGGCAGTTTCGGGCAACACCATATCCTTCACCGTTGCCGCGACTGGCAGCGGCCCATTGACCTACCAGTGGCAGGTTTCGACGAATGGCGGCGGCAATTGGACCAATCTTAGCAACAATGCGACGTATGCGGGAGTTCAAACGACGACGCTGACACTGAACGGCTTAATTGTGGCGATGAACAGGTACCAATTCCGGGCGGTTGTCAGTAATGGTGCCAGCTCCAGCACCCCCAGCGCAGCCGCCACGCTGACGGTGAACGCGACCTTTTCCGGCACGGTGAAGTATTACACTCTGACCAATGCGGTTCCGGGCGTGGCCGTAAACGTGAGCGGCGATGCCTCGGCCGGCGTAACCACGGGCGGGGGCGGAACGTTTCAATTTGCGCTTACCGCTGGCGGAAATTACACGGTCACCCCAAGCAAGACCACCGACACGCCGACCAGCCTGGGCGTGACGACACTGGACATCACTCTGGTTCGCCGGCACATCCTGGGGATCGCGGCGCTGGATTCGCCGTACAAGATTTTGGCGGCGGACGTGAACAATTCCTCCAACGTGACGACGCTGGACATCACGTTGATTCGGCGGGTGATTCTGGGGATCACCAACACGTTTCCGGCGGGGCCGTGGAAGTTTGTGCGGTCGGACTTCACGTTCACCAATTCGCTGCTGCCATTCTCGTATGAGGGCAGCCGGGTGTACCCAGGTTTGGCGGCGGACCAGGTTGGGCAGGACTTTATCGGCATCAAATCGGGCGATGTCAACGGCTCGTGGACGCCGCCCGCCGCCGGACAGGCGGCGCAGGCCAATCTGAATTCCGAGTTGGAAACGGCAAGGCCAAGTGGTGCTGGGGAAACCAAGGTCAAAATGATTGAAGGCAGCATGATTTTGCCAAACACTCCAGCAGTGATCTTCACTATCGGCCACGCAGCCGTCGTCAATGGAAGTGTTGCAAGGGTGCCGGTGACCGTCTCCGGATTCGCGGGAGTAACGAGCGCGCAGTTCACGCTGGAATGGGACCCGGCGGAGATGGAGTTTGCAGGAGTTCGGGATTTTGGGTTGCCGGGGTTGAGCGAGCAGAATTTTGGTTCTTCTTTGGAAATGGTGGGAACGCATTCCACTGCGTCCATGAATTCAAGCGACAAAAATGGGACGCGGTGGAATGGGTCCCTACCAGGTTCATTAATCGAACAACGCCAACTGACATTTTCGTGGGACGATCCGAATGGCATCGGCGCGAACGTGCAAGATGGCAGGGCGCTGTTTCAGGTCGAGTTCAAGGCGGTTAGCGCAGTCGGCATAAGCTCGATCATTGAGTTTGCCGACCGTCCGACGTTGCGGGAAGTGACGGTGGGTTGTGCGCCGGTGGTGTTCAGGTCCGAAAGCGGAATTGTCATGGTGAGATCGGAACCGGAATGGCCAGGGGTCGCCGTGGCGGTGGCGCCGCGGTTGAGTCTGCGAGGAGACGAGGGGCTTGTGTTGGCGGGCGAGGCGGGGCGCGTGTATCGGATTGAGTATGCGGAGGAGTTGGGCTCGGGCGGCGTTTGGAAAGCGCTGACGACGGTGAGGCTTGAGGAGAGGACGGAGCAGATCGTGCCAATTGAGAGGGCCGGCTCTCAACAGCGGTTTTACCGCGCGGTTTTGGTGCGGTAGCCCAGGGCTCGGACTAATCAAATACTTTGTCTATCCCCTGGGATTTGAATAGTCCCTCCAGGGGTCCATCGGGATTCTGGTAATGGCACCGCCGCCCCAACTAGAGCAGACAGAAAAATGTGAGATGCGCACGAGCAAACCAGAGTGAGGGACGAACGGAGGTTGTCCGCAGCGAGACACGGAGGGGGGGTTATTTAACCACAGAGAACTCAAAGAACACAAAGAACCGAAAAAAGACGATGATGGGTTTTCTCTATGCGCTTTTTGCGTTCTATGCGGTTTTTGGATTGCCGAAGGGTTTTGACGCGTTTAAGAATGGTGAAATAGAAGCCACAATTCCTTTTGACACGAATTTATGCTGACATTCACCGGGAAAGGTTCGACGACGACGTGTGATGGCCTCACGCGACGGGATTTTCTGCAAGTGGGGACTCTCGGGGCGGTGGGCCTTACGTGGTCAAAGCTGGCAGCGTTGCAGGCGCAGGGCGCTGTGGCGAAGGGGAATGATGAGAAATCTGCCATTCTGATCTTTAACCTGGGGGCGCCGAGCCAGATCGACACGTTCGATATGAAACCCAACGCGCCATCGGAGATCCGGGGGCCGTTCAAACCGATTCGGACGAAGGCGGACGGGTTCCAAATCTCGGAGATTTTTCCGCTGCACGCGAAGATTGCCGATCGGTTTTCCTTGGTGCGCTCCTGTTATCACACAGCGGCGGCGGTGCATGATACGGGGCATCAGATGATGCAGACCGGTCGTTTGTTCACCGGTGGGATCAACACACCGCACGCGGGGTGCGCGCTGGAATTCTTGAAGGGGCGTCGGAACGAACTTCCCGCTCATGTGATTCTGCCGGAACCCATGGGGAACACGGGAGGGGGCTTGCCACACGGTCAGGACGCGGGGTTTCTGGGCAAGACTTTCGATCCGTTCTCCGTGAACGCGGATCCTTCGAAACCGGATTTTAAAGTGCCGGACTTGCTGCCTCCGAAGGAAATTGGCGAAGTACGTCTGGATCGGCGCCGGAACCTACGGCAGATGGTGGACGACACGGTTCGGAAATTCGAAGCGAGTGCCGGGGCGCAATTGATGGATTCCAATTTCGAGTCCGCCTACCGGTTGATGACCAGCGTGAAGGCGCGGGACGCGTTTGATCTGACCAAAGAACCCCTGAAAATGCGGGAGTGGTATGGCATGAATCGGTTTGGTCAGAGTTGTCTGCTGGCGCGGCGGTTGGTGGAAGCGGGAGTGCGGTTTGTCACGATCAATACTTTCATCACCGTGTTCGACGAGATCACCTGGGATATTCACGGATCGAAGCCCTTTACGTCCATCGCAGGCATGAGGGATATCGTGGCGCCGATGTATGACAAGGCCTACAGCGCTTTGATTGAGGATCTGGAGCAACGGGGGATGCTGTCGAACACCCTGGTCTCCAACCTCGCTGAGTTTGGCAGAACACCCAAGATCAATCCCGCTGGGGGACGCGATCACTGGCCGAACTGTTGGACCATGTATTTCGCGGGGGGCGGCGTGAAGGGAGGACGCGTGATTGGGAAGAGCGACGACATCGGAGCCTACCCTGTCGAACGTCCTGTGAAACCCAACGAAATTGTGGCGACTATTTATCACAGTTTGGGTTTAGATTTGGAGACCCACCTGCCAGGGCCCAACTCGCGCCCATTTCCACTCGTCGACTTCGGAACACAACCGATACGCGAGCTGTTTGCATGAGGAATCTCATGGGAAAGTGGCCTCGATTATTCTCGGTTCTGGCTTGCCTCACGTTCGGAGGCAGCGGACTCACGCTCGGAGAGGAGTCGGTCTCCTTGTTCCCGGCTCCTGTGCAGATCTTTGGGAAAGGGTCGGAGCACCGGTTCTTGCTGCAACGCGTGGTCGATGAGCGTGTGTTTGGGGGTGTTGAGTCGGCGGGGTTGGAGATCAGGTCGAGCAATACGAATGTGTTCAAAGTGGAAGGCGGCAGATTGGTCGCGGTGGGAGATGGGGTCGCGACTTTGTCAGCGCGGGCGGAGGACCTGGCATGCGCCGTGGAGGTGCGGGTTTCTGGAGTGGCGAGTGGATTAGGGGTGAGTTTTCGGAACCAGGTGCAGCCTGTTCTGGCGCGGTTCGGCTGCAGCAGTGGAGCCTGTCATGGCGCGGCGGCGGGTCAAAATGGATTCAAATTATCATTGCGAGGGTATGACGACGAGGGCGACCACGCGGTGTTGACGCGCCAGGCGCAGGGCAGGCGGGTGTCGATACGGCAGCCGGAACGAAGCTTGGTGTTGTTGAAATCGACGGGGGCGGTTCCGCACAAAGGAGGAAAAAAATTCAGCGACGATTCCCTCGAATACCGGGTGTTATCTGACTGGATTGCTCACGGTGCTCCTGGGCCCAAACAGGATGATCCGAGAATCAGTCGCATCGAAGTATTTCCGACGCGAGTCTTCCTCGAGATGGGAGGGCGTCAACCGTTGGTGGTGGTCGCCCATTTCTCTGACGGACACGTGGAGGATGTGACAGCCTGGACCAAGTTTACATCGGCGAATGAACGCGTCGCCACCGTGGTCGAGGACGGCATGGTCCAGGTGGCGGGTTATGGGGAAGGGGCGGTGACGGCTTGGTATCTGAGCAAGCTGGCCGCAGCCACGATCACCGTGCCATTTACCAACAAACTGGATGACGCGGTGTTCGCGAAAGCGGATCGTCGAAATTTCTTGGATGATCAGGTGCTGGCAAAATTGCGCACTCTCAATTTGCTTCCATCGGCCCGGTGCAACGATACGGATTTCATACGTCGGGCCTTCTTGGACACGATAGGCGTGCTTCCGAGCAGCCAGGAGACGCGGGGATTTTTGGCGGATGATTCCAAGGAGAAGCGGGACCGTCTGATTGAGACGCTTTTGGGCAGGCCTGAGTTTGTCGATTATTGGAGCTACAAATGGTCAGATTTGCTCTTGGTGCAAAGCAAGCGACTTCGGCCGACGGCGATGTGGTCCTTTTACCAGTGGATTCGGCAGAACGTTGCCGCCAACACGCCTTGGGATGCCATGGTGAGGCAGATTGTGACGGCGCAGGGGAGCACCCTTGAGAACGGGGCCGCCAACTTCTTCATTTTGCACAGCGACCCGAAGCTGGTTGCCGAGACGACATCCCAGGCGTTTCTCGGCATGTCGATCAACTGTGCGCGATGCCACAATCATCCGATGGAAAAGTGGACGAACGATGAGTATTTCGGTTTTGCGAACTTGTTCGCGCGGGTGCGATCGAAGACAGGCACGGTGGACGGAGACAACCTGGTTTTTGCGTCCGCCTCGGGGGATCTGGTGCAACCGCTGCGAGGAAAGCCCCAGGCACCCAAACCCCTGGAGGGGAGGGCGATTCCATTGGATGATCCGGGAGACCGCCGTGCGACGTTGGCAGACTGGCTGGTTTCGCCGGACAACGCGTATTTCAGCCGTGCCATCGTGAACCGGATATGGGCGAATTTTTTCAGCGTTGGTTTAGTGGAGCGCGTGGATGATTTGCGCCTCACCAATCCGGCGAGCAATGAGGAATTGCTGGCGGCAACGGCGCAGTTCTTAGCCGCGCAGAGGTTCGACCTGAAAGCGTTGATGCGGCTGATACTCCAGTCGGAGACCTACCAGCGAAGCGGCGAAGCACTGCCTGAGAACCTCGGGGACACCCGGTATTACTCCCGGTATTATCCGAGGCGATTGAGCGCCGAGGTTCTGCTGGATGCCTTGTCACAGGTCACAGGAGCTTCCACAAAATTCAGCGGTTATCCAGAAGGCTGGCGCGCTTTGCAGCTCCCTGATTCCAATGTGGAATCCTATTTTCTGAAGTCGTTTGGGCGCGCGGATCGGGACCGGACTTGCGAATGCGAGCGCAGCTCGGAACCGAGCATTGCGCAAGTCCTGCACCTAGCGAACGGAGACATCGTGAACCAGAAATTGTCGGCCTCCGGAAACCGGATCGCAAAGCAGATTGCCGACAAGGTCTCGATGGACGCGATTTTTGAGGAGGCGTATCTGACGGCTTTGAGCAGGCATCCGACCGATCATGAAAGGACCCGGTTACGAGAGATTTTAGGCGACGCAGGGGGGCAGTCGGAGCCATCTCGCGCCGCCGTGGAGGATGTCTATTGGGCGCTGGTCACGAGCAAGGAGTTTTTGTTCAACCGCTGATTCCAGCCGGGAATGCAGAGATGGCGGCGCGCCGCGACTCTCCTGGCTTATCGAGGCGCATTGAAGAAGGGCGAACAGGCTTGCGAAGGTGGCTAGATGCGGGAGCTTTTTGATGATTTGTTTCTCCAGGAGAACCTCCTCATTGTCGACTCAAGCGGAGGGATCTTTCATCGAACCACACCTCGCCCTCCGCGGCCTGGAACTCGCAGATCAGCTCCACTTCCGTGGGGGTTTCGCCGACCTCAAATTGGAACTGGAGCGGCGTCCAATCACCCGCCAGGACAGTGTGCGGCGCGACCTGAGTTCCAGAGATTCTCAGGCCCACGGCTCCGTTGTTCCCAGCCCCTTTCGTTCGTGCCCGGCCCGCAAACAAATAACGACCGGGCTCCAGAGTGATGCGGGTTCTCCACGACCCAGACCCGCCGCCCCGCGTCTTGATGTGCAGGAGCGATTTGTTGCCCTCCCTGGTTTTCTGAAATTCGACCCCTCCTTGTTCAGGTTGAGTGTTCCGTGGGCTCCAGTTTTTTAGAGAGGCAATGCCTTGAGGGTTGAGCGTTGCGGGCGTTTTTGGATTTGCGAGTTGCTCGGAGATGCTTCGAGCGCGCTCCTCGATGCGCTGGCATAAGAAGTTGACATGAGAGTCGTGTTCGACGGCTTCCTGAGCTCCGTAAGCTTCGAGGGTGGGCCGGATGCGCTTTGAGATCTCCCGAACGCGCGCCGTGATCTTGTCCGAGAGAAACACGTTCGTGCTCAGGGTGGCCACGCGTTCCATGTAAGCTTTTCGACCTTGAGGGGTGGCCATCAACGCCCGCGCCACCACACCCTTCATCGAGGGCAGGATGGGGCTCGTGGGGGAAGATCGGAATGTCCCGAACATTTGGTCCACGCCATGGGGCATGAAAATTAGGCGATCCGATTCCAGGTTATGAAACACTCTGTAGTTGTTCCGGTTCATGGAATAGCCGTCCCAGTGGCATGTCATCACTTCCATGGCCAGAAAGCTAAGGAACCGATCCATGTCCAGGGTCGTGTTGAGTCTGTTCCAACGGTTGGTGAGGTCTGGGTCTGAGGCAGCTTGGAACAGGCGTTTCAGATTGGATTTGTCCTCGGGATTGTCACCGGAGTTGACCTCCAAATCCTGGTTTATCTCCTTGCAAAAACCGGCGTCGTACAGGTTGCCGTGAACGTTCTTGAAATGACGTTTGAGGAACGTCTTTCCGTAGCCCTCGGTAAGGACGTAGAAACCGAGATCGCGTCCATTCAAGATCACCGTGGCATGGCTGGCCTGAGGGGCGGGCACACCTGCTTCCAAGAACAATTCTCGCGAGATGGCTTCGCAGAGGAAAGAGACGTCCTGTACCGAGTTGTTCAAGGACAACTTCGTGAAGCCATGGAACTTTTGGCCGGGAGCATTTTTCGAAAAGTTGAGGGTGAGCGCGGGCTTTGAGTCGATCGGCCGGAAGCTCCCTGCGGAACCCTTGGGGTGCAGAGTTACGTTGGTGTAAACAGCGTCTCCATCCCGTACGGTGGCGTTTACTACCGGCCGTGACCCTCCGGCATCTCCACCGCCCCAGCCGTTCCAAAAATAACCCCGCAGGCGTTGCATGTCCGGTTCAGTGACCTCGATCTCGAACCTGGGCAGATCCCTCGGGACGGACGCGATCGGCGGATTGACGTGAATGGGAGGCCGCTGAAACTGGCGCGGGCCGTTCCCCTGAAACGGCCCTTGGTTTTGGGATCTCTGGGCTGGCTGACGCGGCATCTCCCAGAGCTCTGGAAGCCACACGTAACGTGCGAACAACACAAAAGCGAGGACGTACCAGACTACGAAACGGGATCCCCTGCGGGGCTTTGAACGTAGTCTGGGAGGCGGTGTCACGGTTGTTTGGGGTTCAATGTGCTTAACTTAGCAGCCTTCCATAGGAAACTTCAAGCCCAGTTGGGCGCGCACAGCGTCCAGGGTGCGCATGACGGCGATCGTGTCATCCAGCGGCATGACACACGATTCCGTTCGGCCTTCGCGCAAGCAGGACGCCACTTCCATAGCCTCAAATTGGAAGCCTTCGCCAACGTGTTCGAATTCGATCCGCTCAGCCTCCTTGCCGTCACGGTAGATCCTAAAAATCTTCGGGCGCCACCAGGGGCTCTCCACCTCCATCCGCCCCGAAGTCCCCAGGATGGTCGTGGTGGACGGTGTGGTGACCTGCAGGCTGGTGGTTGCAGTGGCCACTTGACCTTCAGCGAACGCGAGCACGACCGCCACGTTTTCATCCACGCCCGAGTTGCCCCTCACTCCCACCGCTTTGACATCTACGGGATTGCCGAAGACCATCTGGGCGATCGATATCGGGTAGACGCCGACATCCATGAGGGCACCGCCCGCCAAGCTTGGATTGAACAAGCGTGCTTCCGCATCGTAACCCGTGAGGCGGTGATCAGGACCGAGGTCGGCGGCGCGGAAGCCGAAGTCGGAATAGAGCATGCGAGCGTGTCCAATATCCCCTCCGGCAATGCATTCCAACACCCGGCGCCACACTGGGAAACAGCGGCTCCAAACACCTTCCATCAGGAAAAGCCCGGCTTTGCGTGCGGTGGCCACAATGATTTCAGCTTCAGCCGTATTGACCGCGAACGGCTTTTCGCAGAGCACAGGCTTGCCTGCGGCCAGAGCCATCAGCACCTGGTCTTTGTGAAAGTTGTGGGGGGTGGCGACATACACGAGATCCACATCGGGGTCAGCGACGAGCGCCGTGTAGGCATTGGTACCCGTGTGCCTAGTGGGGACATCAAACTTGGCAGCGTAATCGGCCGCCCGTGACGGGTCGCGCGAGGCGATGGCTTGGAGTTTGTGATCCCCCAATCTTACGATGTCGGCGCCGAGTCGATTGGCAATCGACCCGCAGCCCAGGATACCCCAACGCAAAGGCGTGAAGTTCGTAATATCTTTCATTGTAAAACCTGGCCTAACGCGTAGTCTGTATGAGACAATAACCAGGAGTTCACTATGGCGAAAGGAAATAGAAGTCAGAAAAAAGAAGTTAAGAAGCCGAAGAAGGAGAAGCCAAAGGCTCCTCCCGCGGGCTCCCGCAAGGGTTCTTGACGGGACATCGGGTTTCGACGGAACATCCCAAGTTCCCCGCGAATGGTCGGTGTGGAGCTGTCCCGCACACCTCTGGAGCGCTCATGATTGCAGCTGGGTGGTGTCTATTGGAGGAACTGCATCTCAACCGGAGAGCCTTGTTCAGATTCGCGGGCACATCCCTTCACCGCGACCCACTTCGGTTCGATTTCGGTCCCCTTTCCGTGGTGACGCATTCCTCTCTTTATTCCCCCATTATGGTCTGGGGTTCTTTTGCAGGGTATCACGTCGCGAGATGGCACGCGGCCTGGTGGCCGGGGGTGATTTCGCGGAGATGTGGGACTTCGGTCTTGCAGCGGGGTTCGGCGACCGGGCAACGGGGATGGAATGGACAACCCCCTGGCGGATGGATGGGGGAAGGCACATCCCCACCCAAGATGATGCGTTGCCCTTTGGAGTCGGGATCCAGGACAGGCACGGCCGATATCAAAGCCTGGGTATAGGGATGCTTTGGGGATCGACAAACGGTCCTGGCATCGCCTGATTCCACGATGCGTCCCAGATACATCACGAGGATGCGATGGCTGATGTGCTCCACCACGGCGATGTCATGGGCGACGAATAGGTAAGCGATCCCAAACTTGTGTTGGAGGTCGTGAAGAAGGTTGATGATTTGGGCCTGGACCGAGACGTCGAGGGCGCTCACCGGTTCGTCGCAAATGATCAGACTGGGTTCGACCGCAAGGGCGCGCGCGATGCCGATGCGTTGTCTCTGGCCTCCGCTGAATTCATGGGGGAACCGGCCGGCATGGGACGAGTCGAGGCCCACGTTCTTCAGAAGCTGGGCAATTCTCTGCTGGCGTTCGCCTTGCCCAGGAGTGAGACGGTGGATGTCCAACCCTTCGCCGATGGCGTCCCCCACGGTCATCCTGGGGTTGAGAGATCCGTAGGGATCCTGGAAAATCATTTGCAACCGGCGCCTTCGTTTCCTCATTTCGGAGTTCGACATCACGGCGATGTCGTCGCCTTCGAAAAGGATTTTGCCCTGGGTTGGGTTGATGAGACGAACGATGGCGCGGCTCAGCGTGCTTTTGCCGCAGCCACTTTCACCGACGAGCCCCACGGTCTCGCCATGCGCGATGAGGAATGTCACCCCATCCACGGCGCGCACGAATTCCTTCGAGCGACTGAGGAACCCTTTGCGGACAGGGAAATGGACCTTGAGATTCTGGACTTCGAGCAGATTCATGCGCCTTGTTGCGGGGATGGAACAGGGCCGGAGCCCTCGTCTGGGTGTGCATCGGCGGACCAGTAAGGGCAGCGAACGAGTCGCTGGGAATTCGATCCGCCTTCGACGAGTTCTGGGGATGTTTTCTGGCAATCATCTTTTGCTTGAGCGCAGCGCGGGTGGAACCGGCAACCACTGGGAAACGATCCCAATTGCGGCACGTTGCCTGGGATGGCGGTCAAGCGCTCCGCTTGGGAGCCCAGTTTAGGGACGGAATTCATCAAGGCACGCGTGTAGGGATGCAACGGGAGTTTAAGGAGCTGGCGCGAGGGAGCTGTTTCCACGATTTGACCGGCGTACATGACCGCGACGCGGTCCGCTATATCGCCGACCACGCCCAGATTATGGGTGATGAGGAGGATAGCCATTCCGAGCTCGCGCTTGAGGTCGCGCAGCAGCTCCACGATCTGCGCTTGGATGGTGACATCGAGGGCTGTGGTCGGCTCATCGGCGACGAGCAGTTTTGGGCGTGAAGCGATGGCCATGGCGATCATGGCGCGCTGTTGCATGCCGCCGGACATCTCATGCGGGTAGTTGTGGAACCGCGATTCTGGGGCTGGGATGCCAACGAGTTTGAGCAACCGGATGACTTCGGCGTTGTTCGCGTCGTTGGGTCGATGGAGAGTGAGCACCTCCTTGATTTGGGAGCCGATGCGGAAGACCGGGTTGAGCGAGGCTCCGGGGTCCTGGAAAACGTAGCTCACAACCCCGCCGCGCACTTTTCGGATCTCTTTTTCGGACATCTGGAGCGTGTCACGACCCTCGATGAGAATTTGGCCTGAGACATAGCGCGCCGGCGGCGTGGGAACCAGTCGGGCGATTGAAAGTCCGGTGATACTTTTCCCCGACCCGCTTTCGCCGACAAGGCAAAGAGTTTCACCTGGTTCGATGGACAGGGAGACGTCCTGGAGCGCCTGCACGGCGTGGCCGCGGTGGGTGAACTCGAGGTTCAGGTTTTTAATTTCGAGCAGGGGCATCGTAGAGGTCAGTGTTTGTGGACAGGAAACATCATGCACCCCAGCCGATTAAAAATCAGCGCTCCGGCAATTCTGGCTGAGCGTCCGCTGGTTTCTTGAATCAGCCTTGCCCTGGCTGGGATCAGCAGTTTTTTTTATTGCAGGCACCCTTTGCTTTGAACTCTTCGCAACTGGCTGTGATTTGAAGGCGCTGTGATTTCACCCTGAACCCCAGGCGGTTGGTGATTTCGTCCTCGATTTCGTCAATTTTCTCGCTCTCAAACTCCACGATCTTCTCACAATCTTGGCAGATGATATGATTGTGGTTGGGATGCTCGGTGTAATTCGGGTCGTAGAACTTGTAATCCTTTCCGAAGTCCATTTCCCGGAGGAGGCCGCATTCGGTGAGGAGCGGCAGGGTCCTGTAGACGGTGGCGCGCGAGATGGTTTTATCAATTTTTCGGGACCATTCCAAGAGTTGTTCGGCGGTAAAATGTTCCTCTGTGCCGAACACGCTATCAATAATGGCGTGCCGCTGGGAGGTCATCCGGAGATCTTTTTTGGAAAGGAACTCGATGAACCGTTGCCTGAGACGCTCTCTGTCTGGTTGCGGCATGGGCCGACTATACCGGTTGATCGTCAGGTTTCAAGCGCCAGAATGAGAAGGCGTTGGCACGCGGTGCATTCCGAAGTTGTCGGTTGCGGAGCAGGACGTGAGACAAACCCACTGGGACGCTCCTAAGGTGGCTCCGGGCAGAGCCGAGACGGCTCTTCCACCTTACCGGCAGGATGAAGCGGTTCACGGGGAACGGTTCATGGAAAGGCGGGAAATGAAGGAGGGCACTGGCGGATTGAAAGCCGAAATCAGGCCCCAACCAATTTCAGCTTTCAGCTTTCAGCTTTCAGCTTATAACTGTGGGGCGATCCAGGCTTATGATTTCTGTGGAACTGATCAACACGGGCAGCGAACTTCTCCTTGGCAGGACACTGAACACGCACGGGCAGTGGCTTGCGCGGCGTTTGTCGGACTCAGGCTATACGATCACCCGGCAGGTTTCCGTCCCGGACACGGGAGAGTCTATTGAGTCGGCGGTGCGGGAGTCTTTGGCGCGTGCCGACCTTGTGGTCACGACCGGAGGTTTGGGGCCCACGTCCGACGACCTGACTCGCGACAAGGTGGCCGGGATGTTGGGTCGCAAGCTCGTTGAAGACCCTGGGACCTTGCGCCGGATCGAACAATTTTTTGAGGACCGTAAGCGCCTCATGCCAGCCAGCACACGCGTTCAGGCGTGGGTGCCGACAGGTGCGGAAATCCTTCTCAACGACTTTGGCACGGCACCGGGACTTGCCTTTGAATTGTGTCCGAACCCATTTTGTGCTGGGAAAAGCAGGTCAATTTTGGCGATGTTGCCGGGCCCTCCCCGTGAATTGCGCCCGATGTTTGACAAGAGTCTCCTACCTTGGCTGCGAGCGCGGATGCCGTTGGACACGGAATGGGCCTGCCGGAACCTGCGAACTGTGGGGATAGGAGAGTCTTTTGTGGAGGAGTTGATCGCAGGGCCACTCCAAGGGCTTATCGAGCGCGGCCTTGAAATAGGTTATTGTGCGCATGTCGGTCAGGTGGATGTGCGGTTGTCGAGCCAGGGCCGGGGGTCGGAACACATTGTTGGAGAAGCGGTCCTGATTGTTCGTGAGTTGCTAGGCGCGCGCATTTTTGGGGAGGGGGACGATTCGTTGGAATCGGCGGTGTTGCAAGCGTTGCGCGAGGCCGGGTTGAAACTGGCGATATCCGAGTCCTGCACCGGAGGTTTGGTAGCGAATCGGATCACCAATTCAGGGGGAGCGTCGGATGTTTTTATCGCGGGGGTCGTTTCTTACAGCAATGAATCCAAGGCGTCGCTGCTACGGGTTCCAATTGAGTTGATCGAGGCCCATGGGGCTGTCAGCCAAGAGGTGGCGGCCTCCATGGCGGAAGGAGTCCGGAGTTGTTTGAACGCCGACTACGGTCTGGGGTTGACAGGGATCGCAGGGCCTGGAGGAGGCACCTCTGAAAAGCCTGTTGGAACGGTGTTCATCGCCGTGTCAAGCGGGACGGGAACACGCGCGATCAAACGATTCAACCCCTACGACCGTGTCACTTTTAAGGAAGTGACTTCCACGCAGGCTCTCGACTTACTGAGGCGAGAGATTCTCGGCGTTGGGCGGGACGACAAGACGCCTTGAACTCGGCGTTAGGTGCAGTCATCGCCAATGGCTTCAACGGGGCAGCCTTCTTTGGCCTCTTTGCATTGAGCCTCTTCCTCGGGGGTGGAGGGCTGTTTGAAAACGAACGAATAGCCGCCGTCGTCGTTACGGGTGAAGTTTTCAGGGGCCGTCTCCCGGCACAGGTCACAATCGATACACTGGTTATCGACGTAGAACTTGCCACCGGTGTTTTCGGCGTATTTGTTTGCTATGTCAGCCATAAATGAGATTTGAAAATCAGGAAAACTATGGTGAGCCGAAGGTTAAAGATCAAGATTCATCTGCTGGATTCAATTTCATTACTCGAGGTCCATGACGAGGATAAACCTTTTTAATCATGACTTGTCTGGCATACTAGTCGCCCGATGACACGAAGAACGAAGATTATCGCCACCCTCGGGCCCGCCACAGAATCTCCTGCGATGATTCGGTCGCTCATTGGAGCGGGCGTTAATATTTTCCGGCTGAACATGTCGCATGCCACCCACGACTGGGTGCGGGAGATGGTGAAGGACATTCGAGCGGCGTCCAAGCAGCTTGGCGCTTCCCTAGGCATCCTCATGGACACTCAGGGGCCGGCGATTCGAACTGGGGACTTGCCCGTTGCTCTGGATCTACAACCGGGGCAGATGTTTACGCTCACGGTGCGAGGAGAGAAGAGCGAGGAACTGTATTCTGTGGATGTCAACTATGAGAACTTCATTAATGACATCAGCGTCGGGGATGTGGTGCTCTTCGACAACGGCCAGATCCATATGAGGGTGCTGGCGAAGAAACATAACCGGGTTGAATGCGAAGTTCTGACACCTGGAAAACTAGGGAGTCGCCGCCACATCAATCTTCCAGGGGTGAGAGTGTCATTGCCGGCGTTGACACAGAAGGATCTCGCGGATGTGGGGGTGGGTTTGGAGGTCGGAGTCGATTTCATTGCGCTCTCTTTTGTTCGGGAGGCTGCGGATGTGGAGTTGCTGCGGGCCGTGGTTTCCAAGTCTGGGCGGGCGCCGCAGATCGTTGCGAAGATAGAGGATCAGCTCGCCGTGAGGAACCTTGAATCCATCATCGCGGTGGCGGACGGGATCATGGTGGCACGCGGGGATCTCGGGATTGAATGTCCCTACGAGGAGCTGCCGATCATCCAGCGGAAGATCGTCAAGTCTTGTTTGCGGGTGGGGCGTCCCGTGATTGTGGCGACCCACATGCTGGAGAGCATGATCCAGAATCCGATGCCGACTCGGGCTGAGATCACGGATGTGGCGAATGCGGTGTATGAGCAGGCGGACGCGATCATGCTGAGCGGCGAGACGACCGTCGGAAAGTATCCTTTGAAGTGTGTTGAAGTGCTCCACAAGGTGGCGTGCCGGATCGAGAGAAGCGGGGGTGCAAACTATCAATTGCAGGCGCAATTTACGAGCCCTCGGCAGAAGATCGCCAAGAGTGCCGTGGTGATGGCGGACGATCTGCGAGCCCGTGCGATCCTTGTTTTTACATTGCGCGGCAACATGGCGAGGCACACGGCCTGGATGCGACCGCGGCATTCGCCGATCTATGCGATCTGTGAATCGTGGCCGGTGGCTAACTCGCTATCCTTGTCACGGGGCGTGGTTCCAATGGTGATGCCGTTTCATCACGAAGCGCCCGAGGACACGATCGATCCAGCGCTTGAGAAGTTGGTGGCCCTCGGAGCGTTGAAGAAAGGGGACACGGTAGTGATCGTCAGCTCGCTTTCGTCCGGGTCCCACATTGTGGATGCGACACAGATGCGTGTCGTGGACTAGCGCGCAGGGGGGTGAGGGCGCGCTCAATGCTCCGAGTTCTCGCAACGTTGAATTCGTCGTTCTGGGCGTCGTGAGTGGGACTGAAGGCATGTTACCACGGCGGCTACGTCACAGTCAACACCGTAGCCGGGTGAGGAGGGGATGGTTGCGTCCTCGCGGGATTTCCTATAAAACAGATCCGACATGAATGCCATTGACTCACGACTTCGCGTTACGGCCGCTTTCTGGCTGGGCCTAGCCGGTTTGTTTTCCGTGTTTATTGCGTACATGTTCGCCACGGATGTGGCGGCCGTTTCTTTGGTGGTGGCGGGCGTGGGTTGGTTGGTGTTGCTCCCCTATCATACCCAGCTCTCGGCCATGATTTCGATGGCCACTTTCAGCTCGGCTTTGATCGTGCCGTTCTTTCCGGGCCGTCCGTTTTTCTGGGAATTCGCGGCGCTTTTGGCCTGGTCCGGGCTTGTGATCACCATTTCTTTGCGGCGATATGCGGCGGATGCGGGACGTGTTTTTTCGGAGAACAAGTGGATGTTTGTGGGCGTGGTCGGGTATTGCATGGTTCTGCTGATCACGATGGTTTACCGTGGTGTGGGTCTGCGAATATTCGGCGGCGAACAGATGGGTGGGCGATCCTACTTTCAGCAACTCGCCTGTGCGATTTTCCCATTTCTATTTTTGCTTTGCCGATTGGATCGTCAGACCATGGTCCGGCTGTTTATTTTTCAATGCCTGTTAACTTCGACCTATCTTATCTCTGATTTTGTGTTTTCGCGGGCTTCCCAGGCGTTTTTTCCCATATTGCAGTTCTTTGAGCTTCCGAACGATGCTGTCAATTTCGAGGCGCAGAGCTTGCGTCACGGGATTCGCCGGTTTCAGTCTCTGGGAACCTTTGGCCAGGGGATGATCGTGCTGTTGCTGGTGTTGGTGCCACTCCGGTCGTTCCTTTCCGGTCGGGGTTTTTATTTAATTCCCGCGACGATAGGGTTGCTGGGAATGGGGGTTCTGAGCGGCCACCGTTATCTGATATTGATCGTTGGAATCACGTTTTTGTTCTGTATGGCGGGTCAGCGGATGTTCGACGTGCGCAACGTGATCCTGATAGGTATTGTGATGTTGCTCGGGGTGGGGTTCACGTATCTGGTGGCTCCCAATCTGCCTTTGGCGGCGCAGAGAGCGGTGTCTTTTCTGCCGGGCATCCAGGTTGACGCAGGTGCCAAGGCGGACGCCTCGGTCACGTTATACGTGCGCGAGCGGTTGAGGGTGACCGGGATGACCATGATACCAGAGTATTTGTGGATGGGACGCGGATTCGGCATGTCATCGCTCACGGATTATTCCCTGTTTTGGGATCCGACAACCATCACGCTCCACGTCAACCAGGGGCGATTTTACAACGGTTTCATTGGATTGATGGTCAATACCGGGGTGGCAGGGACATTTTTTATGCTCATGTTTCTTTTTTCAGGGTCGGCGATGGCTTTGAAGGTGATTTTTGGTTATCCACAAGAGCATTACGAGAGTCAGTTTCACCGGTTGGCGTGTGTTGTAGCGAGCCTGTGGATGGCGAACACGATTGCGTTTTTGTTCTTCCATGGAGATAGCGAATGGGCCATGAAGACTTTCGCTTTGCAAGCCGGCTTGTTGCTTTCCTGCAAAGCCCTCTTGTCAATGGAGGAGCGTGGAGAAGACTTTTAGCGGGCGTCAGCCATGAGAGTGTTGCATCTGGTCGGCGCCGCTGAGGACAACGGCGGCATTCTTTCTGTCATCCGCAACCTCGATCAGGCTACCCGCCGTCTCGGATGGTCGCACACGACTTGGGTGCGCCAGGCGTATGTGGAGGTTCGCAAGCCCCGTCTCCACTACGCCCGCACGCGGCATCTGTGGAGCGAACACGCGAGTCATGCCACACTTTTTTGGAGCGGCATCAGGGGTTATTGGGAGCTCCGGGGTTTGCTTCGGGATGGGCTTTTTGACGTGGTTCACGCCCACAGTCGAGGCGGGTTTGTCGTGGCGTTGGCTGTGGCGCTTTTGTCTCGCAGGCCTGTCGTGTTTACAAACCATGCCTACGCGCGCCGAACGGGACTGTATCGCGCCGCATCGCGCCTCCGTTTTTTTTACACGACCGTTTTGACGCCTAACATGGCGAGGCACTATGGTTTGAAAGTCTGTTCTCCAAAATTGAAGGTGATTTCAGAGTGTTGCGCGGACACCTGGTTTGAATTGAGCCTCCCTGACCTAGCCAACCGGAGACGCGAATCACGCCCGATCCGTTTTGTCGGATTGGGGAACTTGTTGGCGTGGAAAAAGTGGGATCTGATTGTGGAGGCGTTAGGGCTTCTGCCGCTGATTCAAAGGCAACACATCGAGGTTTGCATCTGGGGTCCCACTCCCAACCTGGATGAAGCTCGCGCGTTTGAGGCGCTTTTGAAAAGCCGGATCACCTGCCTCGGATTGCAGGACTGTATCAAGCTGATGGGGCCTACGAACGAGGTGGGACCGGTTTTGCAAGCGGCTGATTGGTTCATCCTCCCTTCCACGAACGAGCCCTGTTCCGTAGCGCTCATCGAGGCGATGGCGTTGGGTTTGCCTGCCTTGGTTTCCAGGAGCGGGGGCAACGTCGATATCGTTCAGGAAGGAATCAACGGTGTCTTGTTCACTCCTGAAGACGCGGGGGATCTGGCACGGAAACTGGCGGGTATATTGAACTCAACCTTGACTGTTGCGGGCGGAGCTCAGATCCGGGAATCTGTGCGGCACCGATCGGGAGCCGAAGTCGCCCGCCAATTCGAGTCGCTCTACCGAGTCGTGTGGACAGCGTGAGAACTCCCTCCGATTTCCCTTGCCCCGAACACTCGCGGGGAATTATTTTGAACTCCGGGTTGAGAACAGCAAAAAAACCGAGTCGAAGACCATGCTTTTAATCAAGAACAAGGGGCTTCGCGTACTGTGCGGCGCCATCGAAACCTTTAATTTTCTGACGCTAAAGTTATGGTGGAAAAATCCGGCCCGCGCCCGCGCTTTTTCCGGAAAGATTTTTCGCGACTACATGAGTTTGGTGGGGCGCGACAAGTGGATTAGCCGGAGCATCACCGAAATCCTGCCCGATTCGAAGGACAACCGGATCGTGCTTGAACACCTGCCTGGGGATGGCATCTTCAACCCGATTGATGAGCTGGCTTATCTTGCCCTGATCACCCGATATCTTGCGCCTTCAAAAATCTTCGAGATCGGCACCTTCCGGGGTCGGACAGCTTTGAACTTCGCCTTGAATTCACCGGAGACTTGCGTCATTTACACGATGGACCTGCCCCTCACCGATCGCGATAGTGTCTCCGACCGGGTGAACGCTGACGATGCCGCGATCATCAAGGCTAGCGAAACGGGGCTTTATTACCGCGACCGACCGGAGGCGGTGAAAATCAAACAACTTTATGGGGATTCTCTGCGGTTTGACTTCAAGCCTTACGCAGCCTCCATGGGTCTGGTTTTTGTGGACGGCGCTCATGATTACACGTGCGCAAGCAGCGACACGAGGAACGCCTTTGACATGGTCGTGGAGGGCGGTTTTATCGTGTGGCACGACTTCGCCAACTACGGGGATTACAACGACGTCACCAGGGCGGTCGTCGATTTGCTGCCGCGCGGGAAGGTTGTGCAAATCGAGAACACGCAGCTGGCGATCTACCGAAAGGAAGCGGGTGACCGGCTAAATCTGCGGTGACGACCGGGGCGTTCGCAGTGCCGATTCAGGAGGGGACGAACGCCAGTTTCCAACCAGCTCTGGTTCAACCTTAATCCGGCAGTTCATTTGACCGCAAAGATCGCAAAAAACACAGAGAGAATGGGTTGCGAAAAACGGTGATTTTTCAAATCATCACCAAGGGGATAAGGATCATCCCTCTCTCAGAACTCTACCAGTTCTTGCCTTTGCGTTCTTTGCGGTTAATTCAATGGCTCTTTCCAGGTTCAAGGATTTGCCGGTCGCGAGCCCAAGCTGATTCGAAATCGGCGGTCCATCCTAGCTAGGCGGACCCGTTTTCCTGAATCGGCCCTGGGCCGTTCACCCTAAATCCGGCAGTTGATTTAGCCACGAAAAAACGCAAAGAACGCAGAGAGAATGAGTTCTGAAAGGAATCTCTCGGCTTCATCATTCACTCGCTGGGTGAGCAACTCTTCGTTGACCTTGACCCCTGAAGCCCTTCTCTTTGCGATCTTTGTGCTCTTTTGTGGCCATTTCAATCGCAGTTT